>NZ_JBFUBW010000004.1:0-297677 GCF_056405555.1 Variovorax sp. P1_G12
CACCAGCACCACCGAGCCTTCCTTGACCTTGCTGCCGACCTCGACCTTGAGCTCCTTCACGACGCCGGCCTGGCTCGACGGGATCTCCATCGAGGCCTTGTCCGACTCCACCGTGATCAGCGACTGCTCGGCCTTCACCGTGTCGCCGACCTTCACCAGCACCTCGATCACCGCGACCTCGTCGAAGTCGCCGATGTCCGGCACCTTGATTTCCACTGTTGCCATATCGTGTGTCTCCCGCCCTTCGGGCGCCGTTGATTGGTGTTATGCGTAGAGCGGGTTGATCTTCTCGGCGTTGATGCCGTACTTCTTGATTGCGTCTGCCACCTTCTGGGCCGGCACGGTGCCGTCCTCGGCCAGCGCCTTCAGCGCCGCCACCACGATGAAGTGGCGGTTGACCTCGAAGTGCTCGCGCAGCTTGTTGCGGAAGTCGCTGCGGCCGAAGCCGTCGGTGCCGAGCACCTTGTAGTTGCGGCCCTTCGGGATGAACGGGCGGATCTGCTCGGCATAGGCCTTCATGTAGTCGGTCGACGCCACGACCGGGCCGGCGCTGGCCGACAACTGCTGCGCAACGAACGAGATGCGCGCGGTTTCGGTCGGATGCAGCAGGTTCCAGCGATCGGCCTCCTGGCCGTCGCGCGTCAGCTCGTTGAAGCTCGGGCAGCTCCAGACCGCGGCGCTCACGCCCCAGTCCTTCTCGAGCAGTTCCTGGGCCGCGAAGCTCTCGCGCAGGATGGTGCCGCTGCCCAGCAACTGCACTGTCGGTGCCTTGGCCTTGAGCGCCGGCCCCTGCTTGGCCAGGTACATGCCCTTGATGATCTGTTCCTCGGTGCCGGGCTGCAGGCCGGGCATCGGGTAGTTCTCGTTGAGCAGCGTGATGTAGTAGTAGACGTTGTCCTGCTTCTCGACCATGCGCTTGAGGCCATGGTGCAGGATCACGCCGACCTCGTGCGAGAAGGTCGGGTCGTAGCTCACGCAGTTCGGGATCGTGTTGGCCAGGATGTGGCTGTGGCCGTCCTCGTGCTGCAGGCCTTCGCCGTTCAGCGTGGTGCGGCCCGAGGTGCCGCCGAGCAGGAAGCCGCGCGCCTGCATGTCGCCCGCCGCCCAGGCCAGGTCGCCGATGCGCTGGAAGCCGAACATCGAGTAGTAGACATAGAACGGCACCATGATCCGGTTGTTGGTGCTGTACGAGGTGGCGGCCGCGATCCAGCTCGACATGCCGCCGGCCTCGTTGATGCCTTCCTGCAGGATCTGGCCGGCCTTGTCCTCGCGGTAGTACATGACCTGGTCCTTGTCGACCGGCGTGTACTGCTGCCCCGCGGGGTTGTAGATGCCGATCTGGCGGAACAGGCCTTCCATGCCGAAGGTGCGGGCCTCGTCGACCAGGATCGGCACCACGCGCGGACCCAGCGCCTGGTCGCGCAGCAGCTGCGTCAGGAAGCGCACATAGGCCTGCGTGGTCGAGATCTCGCGCCCCTCGGCGGTCGGCTCCAGCACCGCCTTGAAGGTCTCGAGCGACGGCACCGTGAAGCTCTCGTCGGCCTTCACACGGCGGTGCGGCAGGTAGCCGCCCAGCGCCTTGCGGCGCTCGTGCAGGTACTTCATCTCGGGCGTGTCGTCGGCCGGCTTGTAGAACGGCAGATCGGCGATCTGGCTGTCCGGGATCGGGATGTTGAAGCGATCGCGGAAGGCCTTGATGTCCTCGTCGCCGAGCTTCTTGGTCTGGTGGACCGTGTTCTTGCCTTCGCCGATCTTGCCCATGCCGAAGCCCTTGACCGTCTTGACCAGCAGCACGGTCGGCTGACCCTGGTGCTTGACGGCGGCGTCGAAGGCGGCATAGACCTTCTGCGAATCGTGGCCGCCGCGGCGCAGGTTCCAGATCTCGTCGTCGCTCATCTTGGCGACCATCTCGAGCGTGCGCGGATCGCGGCCGAAGAAGTGCTTGCGCACATAGGCGCCGTCGTTGGCCTTGAACGACTGGTAGTCGCCGTCGTTGGTCTCCATCATGATCTTGCGCAGCGCACCGTCCTTGTCGCGCGCCAGCAGCGGATCCCAGTTGCTGCCCCAGATCAGTTTGATCACGTTCCAGCCCGAGCCGCGGAATTCGCCCTCGAGCTCCTGGATGATCTTGCCGTTGCCGCGCACCGGGCCGTCCAGGCGCTGCAGGTTGCAGTTGATCACGAACACCAGGTTGTCGAGGTTCTCGCGCGCCGCCAGGCTGATCGCCCCGAGCGACTCGACCTCGTCCATTTCGCCGTCGCCGCAGAACACCCAGACCTTGCGGTTCTCGGTGTTGGCGATGCCGCGGGCGTGCAGGTACTTGAGGAAACGGGCCTGGTAGATCGCCATCAGCGGGCCCAGGCCCATCGAGACGGTCGGGAACTGCCAGAACTCGGGCATCAGCTTCGGATGCGGGTAGCTCGACAGGCCCTTGCCGTCGACTTCCTGGCGGAAGTTGAGCAGCTGCTCTTCGGTCAGGCGGCCCTCGAGGTAGGCGCGGGCATAGATGCCGGGCGACACATGGCCCTGGATATAGAGGCAGTCGCCGCCGTGGTTCTCGCTCTCGGCATGCCAGAAGTGGTTGAAGCCGGCGCCGAACATGCTGGCCAGCGAGGCAAAGGAGCCGATGTGGCCGCCGAGGTCGCCGCCTTCGGGCGGGTGGTGGCGGTTGGCCTTGACGACCATCGCCATCGCATTCCAACGCATGTAGGAGCGCAGGCGCTCCTCGATTTCGGCGTTGCCCGGCGAGCGCTCCTCCTGGACGGTCTCGATGGTGTTCACATAGGCCGTATTGGCCGAGAACGGTTTGTCGATGCTGTTCTGGCGCGCATGCTCGAGCAGTTGCTCAAGCAGGAAGTGCGCGCGTTCGGGCCCCTCGCTCTCGATGACGGCCGACAGGGCGTCCATCCATTCACGCGTCTCCTGCGCGTCCAGGTCGTTCGCGGCCGAGCCGAACAGGTTCTCGGGATTTGCCGACATGCTTGTCTCCTTTGTGAGGGGGGTGTGGCTGTAATTTAGTGCCGTATCCGGCAGCGCGCGGCAGTTTCTCACAGAATTCTTTGGATTTCAAATCGTGCTTAGCGATTTCTTATTATGAAATCTCTCTATCGAAGGTGGCCGCACGTCGGTCCCTGACACTCGCCTGCCGCCGTTCGTCGGCAGGGGGCTTCACCTAAACTTGGCCGATGCCCCTTTCTTCTCCGATCGCGGTCGCCCGCAGCGCCGCATCGCCGCTGTCGTGGTGGCGCCGCTGGTGGCGCCGCCAGACGCCGGTGCTGCAGGACGCCGTTGCGATGCTCGCGCCGCTGGCCGCCGTGCTGCTGTTCCTCGCCGCCATCGTGTCGGCGTTCTGGTACTTGCGCGCCGAGGAAGTGGAACGGGTCCAGGAGTCGGTGAAGCGCGACGTGGAGTACGCCCAGCAACGCGTGCGCCTGCGGCTGCTGGAGCGCCAGGAGCAGCTGATGCGGCTCGCGCGCGACGCCTCCAACCGCGAGATCGACCCCGCCGAGTTCACCAGCCGCGCGGAGTCGCTGGTGAGCCAGTTCCCGGAGTTGCAGTCGGTCAGCTGGATCGACGATCGCCGCCGCTTCAAGGCCAATTACGCCGCGCCGAGCGTCCATCCGGCGCTCCAGCATGCGATCGGCGAGGTGCTGCGACCGGGCGACATCGAGAGCAACTACGCGCTGGCGCGCGAGCTGCGCCAGCCGGTCTTCTCGCAGCCGCTGGCCGGCGGCGAGCCGCCGCCGATGCTGGGGCTCTACATCCCGTTGTTCGACCAGGGCCTGTTCGCCGGGATGCTGCTCGGAGAGTTCTCGATCGATGGACTGCTGCGCTACGGCATGCCGTCCGAGGTCTCGGCGCGCTACGCGGTCTCGCTGCTCGACGCCAAGGGCGGCCTGATCGCCGGCAACACGGTCGCCAATCCGCGCGGCGCCGGTACGCGGCTGCTGCCCTGGACGGCGCGCACCAACGAGTACGAAGTCCCGGTCTCTCCCGTGGGCAACGCGCTGGTGCTGCGGGCACAGGCCTACCGCACCTCGCAGGGCGTGGTCGGCAACGGCCTCTTCTGGCTGGTCGGCGCGCTCAGCGTGCTCACCAGCTGGATGCTGATCGGCACCTGGCGCCACACGCGCAGGCGGCTGCAGGCGCAGCAGGCGCTGGTCGCCGAGACCAACTTCCGGCGCGCGATGGAGAACTCCATGCTGACCGGCATGCGCGTGCTCGACCTCGAAGGCCGCATCACCTATGTCAACGCGGCCTTCTGCGCCATGACCGGCTGGAGCGAGAACGAGCTGGTCGGCCAGACCCCGCCCTTCCCCTACTGGCTCGAATCCGACCGCGAGGTCATGAACGAGCGGCTCGAGGAAGAGCTGCACGGGCGCGCCCTGCCCGGCGGCTTCCAGGTCCGGGTGAAGCGCCGCAACGGCAGCGTCTTCAACGCCCGGCTCTATGTCTCGCCGCTGATCGACGCCCGCGGCCACCAGACCGGCTGGATGACCTCGATGACCGACATCACCGAGCCGACCCGGATCCGCGAGCAGCTGTCGGCCTCCTACGAGCGCTTCACCACCGTGCTGGAAGCGCTGGACGCCTCGGTCTCGGTGGCCCCGCTGGGCAGCGAGGAGCTGCTGTTCGCCAACAAGCTCTACCGGCTCTGGTTCGGCTCCAACACGGTCGGCCACCTCGGCATGGTGGCGCAGGCCGGCGTGCCGGCCACGCAGGCGCGCGATGAAGAACTGGACGACGTCGACTCCTTCGCCGGACTGCCGATCGACCAGCTCACCACCGCCCAGCCGGCCAACAACGAGATCTTCGTGCCCGAGCTCGGCAAGTGGCTCGAGGTGCGCTCGCGCTACCTGACCTGGGTCGACGGCCGGCTGGCCCAGCTGGTGATCGCCACCGACATCACGCCGCGGCGCGACGCCGAAGACCTGGCAGCGGCCCAGGCCGACCGGGCCCACGCAGCCAGTCGGCTGATCACCATGGGCGAGATGGCCTCCAGCGTCGCGCACGAGCTCAACCAGCCGCTGACCGCGATCACCAACTACTGCAACGGCATGGTGTCGCGCATCAAGGGCCAGCAGATCGATTCGGACGCCCTGCTCGCGGCACTCGAGAAGACCTCGAAGCAGGCCCAGCGCGCCGGCCAGATCATCCAGCGCATCCGCTCCTTCGTGAAGCGCAGCGAGCCCAACCGGACGCCGGCCGAGGTCTCGACCATGGTCAGCGAGGCGGTCGAACTGGCCGGCATCGAGTTGCGCCGGCGCAACGTGCGCCTGAACCACTATGTGGCCGCGCGGCTGCCGATCCTGCGGGTCGACCCGATCCTGATCGAGCAGGTGATGGTCAACCTGCTGAAGAACGCGGCCGAGTCGATCGACCTGGCCAACCGGCCGCTGGCGCGCCGCAGCGTCGAGCTGCGGGTGCTGCCCAAGACAATCGACGGCCAGCCCGCGGTCGAATTCTCGGTCCAGGACACCGGCATGGGCCTGGCCCCCGAAGTGATGGAACGGCTCTACGAGGCCTTCTTCTCCACCAAGCCCGAGGGCATGGGGATCGGCCTCAATTTGTGCCGCACCATCGTCGAGTCGCACCGCGGCCGGATGCAGGCGGAGAACATCTACAATGGGCCGGATGTGGTCGGATGCCGTTTTTCCTTCTGGTTACCGGTGTTGGACGCTATCGATTCCGTAGCAAGCAACGAGGCGAAAGTACCTGCATGAGTTTGATTCCGAAGAAGGGCACGGTCTATGTCGTCGATGACGACGAAGCAGTCCGCGATTCGTTGCAATGGCTGCTCGAGGGCAAGGACTACCGAGTCCGCTGCTTCGATTCGGCCGAGTCCTTCCTGTCGCGCTACGACCCGCGCGAGGTGGCCTGCCTGATCGTCGACATCCGCATGGCCGGCATGTCCGGCATCGAGCTCCAGGACCGGCTGATCGAGCGCCGCTCTCCGCTGCCGATCGTGGTCATCACCGGCCACGGCGACGTGCCGATGGCGGTCGACAGCATGAAGAAGGGCGCGATGGATTTCATCCAGAAGCCTTTCAACGACGAGGCGCTGGTGACGCTGGTCGAGCGCATGCTCGAACACGCGCGCGGCGCCTTCGCGCAGCACCAGCAGTCGGCCAGCCGCGACGCCCTGCTGTCCAAGCTCACCGGCCGCGAGGCCCAGGTGCTCGAGCGCATCGTCGCCGGCCGCCTCAACAAGCAGATCGCCGACGACCTCGGCATCAGCATCAAGACGGTGGAGGCGCACCGCGCCAACATCATGGAAAAGCTCAACGCCAACACCGTGGCCGACCTGCTGAAAATCGCCCTCGGACAGGCGGCGACGCCGGCCAAGGCCTAGCCCGGCCGCCCCGGCGCTCCCGACCGACCTCACGCCTGCGCAAGCGGGCGTTTCCATTTCTGAAGATCGAAAAAACGATGACAGCTCAACTGATCGACGGCAACGCCCTCTCCAAGACGCTCCGCACCGAGGTCGCGGCCCGCGCCGCCGCGCTCAAGGCCCGCGGCGTGGTCCCCGGCCTGGCGGTGGTGCTGGTCGGCGAAAACCCCGCCAGCCAGGTCTACGTGCGCAACAAGGTCAAGGCCTGCGAGGACAGCGGCCTGCACTCGGTGCTCGAGAAGTACCCGGCCGACCTGAGCGAGGCCGACCTGCTGGCCCGGGTCGACGCGCTCAACAACGACCCGTCGATCCACGGCATCCTGGTGCAGCTCCCGCTGCCCGCGCACATCGACGCGCAGAAGGTGATCGAGGCGATCGCACCGTCCAAGGATGTCGATGGCTTCCACGTCGCCAGCGCCGGCGCCCTGATGACCGGCTCGCCCGGCTTCTGGCCCTGCACGCCCTACGGCTGCATGAAGATGCTCGAGTCGATCGGCTTCGAGCTGCGCGGCAAGCACGCGGTGGTCATCGGCCGCAGCAACATCGTCGGCAAGCCGATGGCGCTGATGCTGCTGGCCAGGAGCGCCACGGTCACCATCTGCCACAGTGCGACCGCCGACCTGGGCGCCATCACGCGCCAGGCCGACGTGGTGGTCGCGGCCGTGGGCAAGCGCAATGTGCTCACGGCCGACATGGTCAAGCCGGGCGCGGTCGTGATCGACGTCGGCATGAACCGCAACGACGAAGGCAAGCTCTGCGGGGACGTCGACTTCGCCGGCGTGCGCGAGGTCGCGGGCTGGATCACGCCGGTGCCCGGCGGCGTCGGCCCGATGACCATCACGATGCTGCTGGTCAACACCCTCGAGGCCGCCGAACGCGCGGCCGCCAGCGCCACTTGAACTCGCGCCGTCCGTCCGCCATCTGAACAAGACCATGACCAATCCGCTCCTCGACTTCAACGACCTCCCGCTGTTCGACCAGATCCGGCCGGAGCATGTCGCCCCGGCGGTCGACACCCTGCTCGCCGACGCCGAGTCGGCGCTGCAGGAAGTGACCGCGCCCGGATTCCCGGCCGACTGGACCGCGATCGCGAAGGTCCTGGACGTGGCCTCGGAGCGCTTCAGCCGCGCCTGGGGCGCGGTCGGCCATCTCAATGCGGTCGCCGACACGCCCGAGCTGCGCGCCGCCTATAACGACGCGATGCCGCGTGTCACCGCCTTCTGGACCCGCCTGGGTTCGGACGAGCGGCTCTACGCCAAGTACAAGGCGATCGTCCCGGCGACGCTCAACCCCGAACAGCGCCAGGCGCACCGCTATGCGATCCGCAACTTCGTGCTCGGCGGCGCCGAACTGCAGGGTGCGGCCAAGGCTCGTTTCGCGGAGATCCAGGAGCGCCAGGCCGAGCTGAGCCAGAAGTTCAGCGAGAACGCGCTCGACGCCACCGACGCCTTCGCCTGGTATGCGGAGCTCGCAGATCTCGACGGCCTGCCGGAGGACGTCATCAGCGCCGCCAGCTCGGCCGCCGAAGCCGAGGGCAAGGACGGCTACAAGCTCACGCTCAAGATGCCCTGCTACCTGCCGGTCATGCAGTTCGCGAAGAGCAGTGCGCTGCGCGAGCGGCTCTATCGCGCCTACGTCACGCGCGCCAGCGAATTCGGCGACCCCGCCTTCGACAACACCGCGCTGATCCGCGAGATCCTGGCGCTGCGCCAGGAGGAGGCCAAGCTTCTCGGCTACCCCAATTTCGGCGAGCTCTCGATCGTGCCGAAGATGGCCGAATCGGCCGACCAGGTGATCAAGTTCCTGCGCGATCTCGCCGCCAAGGCCAGGCCCTACGGCGAGCGCGACCTGGCCGACCTGCGCAGCTTCGCGGCGCAGCACCTGGGCCTCGCCGATCCGCAGCCCTGGGACTGGAGCTACATCGGCGAAAAGCTCAAGGAAGCGCGTTACGCCTTCAGCGAGCAGGAGGTCAAGCAGTACTTCCCCGCGCCGAAGGTGATGGCCGGCCTGTTCAAGATCGTCGAAACCCTGTTCGAGGTCTCGATCCGGCGCGACACGGCGCCGGTCTGGCACCCGAGCGTGGAGTTCTATCGCATCGAGCGCGCCGGCCAGAAGGTCGGCCAGTTCTACCTTGACCCGTCCGCCCGTGCCGCCAAGCGCGGCGGCGCCTGGATGGACGACGTGCGCGCGCGCTGGCTTCGCCCCGACACCGGCGCGCTGCAGACGCCGGTGGCGCAATTGGTCTGCAACTTCGCCGAAGGCGTCGACGGCAAGCCGCCGCTGCTGACGCACGACGACGTGACCACCCTGTTCCACGAATTCGGCCATGGCCTGCACCACATGCTGACCCGGATCAACGAGCGCGACGTCTCGGGCATCAGCGGCGTCGAGTGGGATGCGGTCGAGCTGCCGAGCCAGTTCATGGAGAACTTCTGCTGGGAATGGGACGTGCTCGCGCACATGACCTCTCAAGTCGACACCGGCGCGCCGCTGCCGCGCGCCCTGTTCGACAAGATGACGGCCGCGAAGAACTTCCAGAGCGGCCTGCAGACCCTGCGCCAGATCGAGTTCTCGCTCTTCGACATGCTGCTGCACACCGGCTACGACGCCGCCAGCGCCCAGCCGGGCGATGTGATGGCGCTGCTGGCCAAGGTGCGCGAGGAGGTCGCGGTGATGCCCTCCCCGGCCTTCAGCCGCACGCCGAACACCTTCAGCCACATCTTCTCGGGCGGCTATGCGGCCGGCTACTACAGCTACAAGTGGGCCGAGGTGCTCAGCGCGGACGCCTACGCGGCTTTCGAGGAGACCGCCGGCGCCAACGGGGAGCCGAGCATCGAGACCGGCCGCAAGTACCGCGAGGCCATCCTCGAGGCCGGCGGCAGCCGCAGCGCGATGGAATCTTTCAAGGCCTTCCGAGGCCGCGAACCGCAACTGGACGCCTTGCTTCGACACCAGGGAATGGCCGAGGCGCAACCAGCCTGAGATACTTCGCTCCATCCGATTTCGGGAATCATCGATGAAGCTCAACGCCGCCCTCGCGGGCCTCACCCTGCTGCTGGTCGCCGGCGCCACACTGGCGCAGTCGGTCTATCGCAACGTCGACAAGAACGGCAAGGTCACCTTTTCCGACCAGCCGCCGAGTGCCAACGCTCCGGCGGCTCCGGCCCGGGTCGGCGGCAACTCGGGCGCCGGCGCCGGCACCGGCCTGCCCTACGAACTGCGGCAGGTCGCGCAGCGCTATCCGGTGACGCTCTACACCAGCGAGGCCTGCAGTCCCTGCGGCGCCGGCCGCTCGCTGCTGGTCACCCGCGGCGTGCCCTTCGACGAACGGACCGTCAAATCCAACGAGGACGTCGAAGCGCTGCAGCGTCTGAGCGGCCAGGCCTCGCTGCCGCTGCTGACCATCGGCTCGCAGCAGCTCAAGGGCTTTGCGGATTCGGAGTGGTCGCAATACCTCGACGCCGCGGGCTACCCCAAGAGCTCGCAATTGCCGGCGAGCTACCGCAACGCGCCGGCCCGGCCGCTGGTGGCCCTGCAGCCCGCGGCCGAACCCGCGCCGCCGGCCGCTGCTGCACCGGCGCCTGCCGAGGCCCCGCCGCCAGCCAGCGGGCCGAGCCCGAGCAACCCCGCCGGCATCAAGTTCTAGGCCGCAGGCCCGGTCAGGCCGCGTCGGGCCGCCCCGGTGGGCAGCGACCCCACGCAGCGAGCGTGGGAGCTTTCAGTCGAAGCGCAGCGTCCGCACGCCCGATGCGGTGCCCAGCAGGCACACATTGGCGCGCTGGCGCGCGAACACGCCCACGGTGACAACGCCCGCCCACTGGTTCACTTCGCTCTCGAAATCGAGCGGATCCGTGATTCGCAGGCCGGTCACGTCGATGATGTGCTGGCCGTTGTCGGTGACCAGCGGCACGCCGTCCTTCTCGCGCACCTGCGCCAGGCCGCCGAGGCGTGCGAACTGCCGAATCACCCGCCGTGCCGCCATCGGGACCACCTCCACCGGCAAGGGAAACGCGCCGAGCGTGTTCACGAGCTTGGAGGCATCGGCGATGCAGACGAAACGCTTGGACTGCGCGGCGACGATCTTCTCGCGCGTGAGCGCCGCGCCGCCGCCCTTGATCATGTAACCGCGGCCGTCGATCTCGTCGGCGCCGTCGATATAGACCGCCAGTTCCTCGACCTCGTTGCTGTCAAAGACCGGGATGCCCAGCGCCCGCAGGCGCTCGGTCGAGGCCACCGAGCTCGACACGGCGCCGCGGATCTGGTCCTTGAGGCTTGCCAGCGCATCAATGAACTTGTTGACCGTCGAGCCGGTGCCCACCCCGACGATCTCGCCCTTGACCACGTAGTCCAGCGCGGCGCGGCCCACCTGGGCCTTGAGTTCGTCCTGGGTCGGGGCGGGAACAGGTGCGGTGGAGGTCATCGGGGAGAATCCTGGGCTGATTGAAGTCTGAAGCCGAGAATTATCCGATGCTCCTGCCGTTGCCCTCCTCTCTTTACGGGCTTGCCCGCCCCTTCCTGTTCGGCGTCGACCCCGAACGGGCCCATGAACTGACCCTCGACGCACTAGCAAGGACCCAGAACACGCCACTGGTCTGCGCCTATGCGGCGCCTCGCGTGGCCGACCGGGTCACGCTCGCCGGGCTCTCGTTCCCGAACCGCATCGGCCTCGCCGCGGGCCTCGACAAGAACGCCCGCTGCATTGACGCCTTCGCCGCCATGGGTTTCGGCTTCGTCGAGGTCGGAACGGTCACGCCCCAGCCGCAGCCGGGCAATCCGAGACCGCGCATCTTCCGCCTGCCGCAACGCGACGCGCTGATCAACCGGCTCGGCTTCAACAACGAAGGCCTGGCGGCCTTCATCGCCAACGTCCAGCGCGCGCGCTTCCGGCGCGACACCTCGAAGCCACCCATGCTGCTGGGCCTCAATATCGGCAAGAACGCGGCCACGCCGATCGAGCGCGCGGTGGACGACTACCTGATCTGCCTGGACGGCGTCTATTCGCACGCCGACTACGTCGTGGTCAACATCTCGAGCCCGAACACCGCCAACCTGCGCTCGCTGCAAAGCGATGAAGCGCTCGACGCGCTGCTGGGCGCCGTGGCGGACAAACGCGAGGCGCTGGCCGCGCGCCAGAACAAGCGGGTCCCGCTGTTCGTGAAGATCGCACCCGATCTCGACGAGGCCCAGGTCAAGGTGATCGCGGCGACGCTGCTGCGCCATGGCATGGACGGCGTCGTCGCGACCAACACCACCCTGGCGCGCGATGCCGTGGCGGGCCTGCCCCATGCGGAGGAATCGGGGGGGCTTTCGGGCGCGCCGGTGCGGGAGGCCAGCAACCGCGTGATCGGCCAGCTGCGCGCCGCACTCGGACCGAAGTTCCCGATCATCGGCGCCGGCGGGGTGCTCAGCGCGGCCGACGCCGTGGAGAAAATCGAGGCCGGGGCCAACCTGGTGCAGATCTACACCGGCCTCATCTATCGCGGACCGGCATTGGTGCGCCAGGCGGCCCAGGCGCTGCGCGAGCGCAAGGCCTGAGCCAGCGCGCTCACCGCATGCGCCAGAGCACGGGAGCCACCACCGACGCCCAGCGCACCAGCCGGCGCGGACCCAGCACGGCGATGACCGCGGCGGTCGCCACGCCGGTGGCGACCGGATGCTCGCGCGCAATGCGCAACGCCGCGGCGGTGGCGGTCTCGTTCGGGACCGGTGCCTCGCCGGCGCCGCTCGAAGCCGCCTGGAGTGTCGCGATCCGCTGACGCTGGCGCTCGATGCGGGCCAGCAGCTGATCGCGGTCCAGCGCCACGGATACGGGCGGAGCCTCTTCTTCGTCGTCATGAGGGCCGAAGCGGTCGTGGACCCATTCGAGATCGCGCTCGAAGATCTCACGCGCCGGCGCGAAGGCCGACGACTCGCGCAGCGTCCCCAGGAGCGCCAGCACGGCAGCCACCCAGAGCCCGACCCAGACCAGCGCCAAGACCCAGGCCGCCGTATTCCGATGCGGCGTGTCCCAGAAGTGAACCACGATCGCGACCGACAGCAGCGCGATGGCAACGGTGGTCAGCCCGATGACAGCGATCCCCAGACCCATGACCAGCCGCAGGCGCTTCTTCTCTTCTTCCCAGGCCAGTCTCAGGAGCTGTGCACGATCCTCGGCGGCCAGTGCACCTTCACCGGCGAGGATGCGCAGGCGCCGCAGACGGGATTTCAGGCCGAACAGGGACGCCAGGCTCATGGCGCAGCCTCGGCGCCCGCCTTCCGCGCGCCGCGCAGGCCGCGCTCAGCGGCGGCCAAGCAGCAGACCCACCAGCACGCCCACGGCCAATGCAGCGCCGGCGATCTGCCACGGCTCGTCATGCGCATAAGCGTTGGCCGAGGTGGCGGCTTCACGAGCCTTCTTGGCGGCGATCCGACTCTTCTCGGCGGCGATCTCGCGCGCAATCGCCAACTTGCTGTCGACGCGCTGGCGAAGCGCCTTGATGTGCGGCACGGCGTCCAGATCCTTGCTGGCGAGCACGTTGCGCACGTCGCTCGCGATGTCTTCAGCCACGGCGTTGGCCGCGGCTTCGAGGTTGGTGGATGCAGTCATCGAAAAAAGTCCTCCTCAGGCAGGCCGGCACCGCGCCGGCGACACCACGCCGACAAACGGCGTGCCGTTCCATGGTACATGCCCGCGCCGGCCTACGAAAGCAGCACGGACACGTGATGGGCGATCGCCAGGCTGCTGGTCAGCCCCGGCGACTCGATCCCGAACAGGTTGACCAGTCCCCGCACGCCGTGCACCTCGGGGCCCTGGATCAGGAAGTCGGCGGGAGCTTCGCCGGGTCCCGAAATCTTGGGGCGGATGCCTGCATAGCCAGGGACCAGCGCAGCGTCCGGCAGCGCCGGCCAGTACTTGCGCACCTCGGCGTAGAAGCCCTCGCCGCGCGCCGCGTCCACGACCAGATCATCGGGCGACGCCACCCACTGCACGTCCGGACCGAACTTGGCCTGGCCGCCCAGATCAAGCGTGAGGTGCACGCCCAGGCCCGCGGCCTCGGGCACCGGGTAGATCAGTCGTTGGAAGGGGGCACGGCCGGCCAGCGTGAAGTAGCTGCCTTTCGCAAAATAGGCCGTCGGCACCGAATCGGACGGCAGACCCTCGAACTGCCGCGCGAGCCGCGGCGCAACGAGGCCGGCTGCATTCACGACGGTGTTGCAGCGCAGGGCGGTGCCGTCGCGCGACTTCAGCACGATGTCGCTGCCCCGGCACTCGGCACCGACGACCTCGGATTTCAGCGCCACCAGGCCGCCGGCGTGCTCCAGATCCCCCTGCAGGCTCAGCATCAGCGAGTGGCTGTCCACGATGCCGGTGCTCGGCGAATGCAGGGCGGCCAGGCATTCGAGCTGTGGCTCCATGGCACGCGCCTGCTCGCGCGTGAGCAGCGCCAGGTCGTCCACGCCATTGGCGCGGGCCTTGGCGGCAATCGCCTCGAGCTGCCCGAGCTGGGCCTCGCTGGTGGCGACGATCAGTTTGCCGCAGCGCCGGTGCGGCAGGCCGCGCTCGCCGGCGTAGGCGTAGAGCCGCTCTTTGCCGTCGACGCACAGCTGCGCCTTCAGGGAGCCTTGGCGATAGTAGATGCCTGCGTGGATGACTTCGCTGTTGCGCGAACTGGTGCCGGTGCCGATCGCCCCTTCGGACTCCAGCACGATGACCTCACGGCCTTGCAACGCAAGGGCCCGGGCCACGGCCAGCCCCACCACACCGGCGCCGATGACGGCGCAATCGAATTCGTCCATCCCGCAAGCTTAAGCGGGATGGCGCCGAGCCCGGCGTGGCAACGAAGAGAATTGATGGTGGGCGGTGGAGGTTTCGAACCTCCGACCCCAGCAGTGTGAATGCTGTGCTCTACCCCTGAGCTAACCGCCCCCGGCGCACGAAGCTGATGCCGTGCGCCATCTGGATTCATTCGCGCTGTGTAGTGCGAAGCCTGCGATTATGCCACAGCTTTTTCGCTCATCTGCCGAAAGAGCGTGCGGCCGCTGCTGGACTTGTCCAGTTGCAACAGAACTTCCTCGTGTTCGGCCAGCTCGTGCTCGGTCGCGACCAGCACCGGCAGCTCGAAGGTGCTCAGGTCGACCGCGACCACGGCGCCGTGCACGGGCTCGTTCGACGCGACGTCGATCAGCAGCGCATCCTGGCCGCGCGTGAGGTTGATGTACACGTCGGCCAACAGCTGCGCGTCGAGTTTGGCGCCGTGGAAGGTGCGGTTCGAGCGATCGATGCCGAAGCGGTCGCACAGCGCATCGAGCGAGTTGCGCTTGCCCGGGTACACCGCCTTCGCCATCGCCAGCGTGTCGGTCACTTCCCCGACGAAACTGCGCAGCGGCGGCAGGCCAGCGAGCTCGAACTCCCGGTTGAGAAAGCCGACGTCGAAGGCCGCGTTGTGGATGATCAGCTCGGCATCGCGCAGGTACTCGACGATATCGCCGGCCAGCATCGCGAACTTCGGCTTGTCGCGCAGGAAGTCGGTGGTCAACCCGTGCACCTTGAGCGCGTCCTCGTGGCTCTCGCGCTCGGGGTTGAAATAGATATGCAGGTCGTTGCCCGTGAGCTTGCGGTTGAACAGCTCCACGCATCCGAGTTCGATGATGCGGTCGCCGTTGTCCGCCGACAGGCCTGTGGTTTCTGTGTCCAGGACGATCAGTCGGCTCATCAGTGGTTCTCTTTGGCGTGGTTGATCGAGTATTTCGGAATCTCGATCGTCAGGTCGTCCTGCGCGAGGATTGCCTGGCAGCTCAGGCGCGACTGCGGCTCCAGGCCCCAGGCGCGGTCCAGCAGGTCTTCCTCGCTCTCCTGCGCTTCATTGAGAGAATCGATGCCCTTGCGCACGACGACGTGGCAGGTGGTGCAGGCGCAGCTCATCTCGCACGCATGCTCGATGTTGATGTGGTTCTCGAGCAGGGCCTCGCAGATCGAGGTGCCGGCCGGCGCGGATATCTCGGCGCCTTGCGGGCAGTATTCGGGATGGGGAAGGATCTTGATCGTGGGCATGTTCTAGAGAGATTCGATCTGTCGGCCGGCGAGCGCGCGCGCGATGCCCGCATTCATGCGCTCGGCGGCAAAGGCTTCGGTGCCGTCGGCCAGCGCCTTGGTGGCAGCTTCGACCACCGCGGCATCCTCGGCGGCGCGCGCGTCGCGCAGCGCCGCCATCAGCGCCTCGATCACGGCGCGCTCCGCGTCCGACAGCAGCGCGCCGTCGGCATCGAGCGCGCTTTGCGTCGCCAGCAGCATGCGGTCGGCATCGACGCGGGCTTCGACCAGCGCGCGCGCCTGCATGTCCTGCTGCGCAGTCGCAAAGCTGTCCCGCAGCATGGTGGCGATCTGGTCGTCGGAAAGACCATAGGATGGCTTGACCGCGACGCTCGCCTCGACGCCGCTGCCCTGCTCCTTCGCCGTGACGCTGAGCAGGCCGTCGGCATCGACTGTGAAGGTCACGCGGATGCGCGCCGCGCCCGCGGCCATCGGCGGGATGCCGCGCAGCTCGAAGCGCGCCAGGCTGCGGCAGTCGGCGACCAGGTCGCGCTCGCCCTGCACCACGTGCAGCGCCAGCGCGGTCTGGCCGTCCTTGTAGGTCGTGAAGTCCTGCGCCATCGCGGTCGGGATGGTCTGGTTGCGCGGCACGATCCGCTCGACCAGGCCGCCCATCGTCTCGATGCCCAGCGACAGCGGAATCACGTCGAGCAGCAGCAGGTCGTCGGCGCCGCCGTTGCCGGCCAGCTGGTTGGCCTGGATCGCCGCGCCGAGGGCGACGACCTGGTCGGGATCGAGATTGGTCAGCGGCTCGCGGCCGAAGCACTCGGCCACCGCCCGGCGGATCTGGGGCATGCGCGTGGCGCCGCCGACCAGCACGATGCCTTTCAGCTCGCCCTGCGGCAGCCGCGCATCGCGCAACGCGCGGCGCACGGCCGCGATGGTGCGCGCGGTCAGGCTCGCCGTGGCGGCTTCGAACTGCTCGCGCCGTATGTCGACGCGGACTTCCTCGCCCGACAGGCTGGCGCTGAAGAGGGTCGCCTGGGCGTCGGTCAGAGCCTCCTTGGCGGCCCGGGCTGCCACCAGCAGGGCGGCCCGGTCGGCATCGCTGCGCGCCGCGAGCCCGCTTTGCGACAGCACGAAGTCGGCCAGCGCATGGTCGTAGTCGTCGCCGCCCAGCGCGGAGTCGCCGCCCGTCGCAATGACCTCGAAGACGCCTTGCGTGAGCCGCAGGATGGAAATGTCGAAGGTGCCGCCGCCGAGGTCGTAGACCGCGTAGACACCTTCGCTCGCATTGTCCAGACCGTAGGCGATCGCAGCCGCGGTCGGCTCGCTGATCAGCCTCAGCACATTCAGCCCCGCGAGCTGGGCCGCGTCCTTGGTGGCCTGCCGCTGGCCCTCGTCGAAGTACGCCGGCACCGTGATCACGACGCCGTGGAGTTCGTCGTCGAAGGTGTCCTCGGCCCGATAGCGCAAGGTCGCGAGGATCTCGGCGCTGACTTCGATCGGGGACTTCTCGCCGGCCGCTGTCCGCACCTTGACCATGCCGCCCTCGCCCGTGAGGCGATAGGCCATCGCGTCGCGGTTGGCGATGTCCGACAGGCCGCGGCCCATCAGCCGCTTGACCGAAGTGATGACATTGGAAGGATCGGCGGCCCGCGCCGCCACCGCTTCGAAGCCGATCTGCCGGCGATCGGCGTCGAGGTAGCGCACCGCCGAGGGCAGCAGCACGCGGCCTTCGGCGTCAGGCAGGCATTCGGCGACGCCGTTGCGTACCGCCGCCACGAGCGAATGCGTGGTGCCGAGGTCGATGCCGACGGCGATGCGGCGCTGATGCGGATCGGGCGCCTGGCCCGGTTCTGAAATCTGGAGCAATGCCATCAGGCCTCCTCGAGGTGATGGACGGAGGAATGATTCATGCCGCTATTGTCCCCACTGATCGGCCCGGGCCTCGATGTCCTCGGCAAAACGCTCTATGAACATGAGGGCTCTCACCTGCCGCACCGCTTCGGCGTAGTCGCCCTTTTCGTCGATCAGCCAGTCGAGCGAGGACAGCGCGCGCGCGCGGCCGGCCTCGACTTCGCTGCGCAGCTTGTCGAGCGCGGCGGCGTCGCCGGCCTCGTCGAGCTCCTCGCGCCACTCCATCTGGTTCATCAGGAACTCGGGCGGCATCGCGGTGTTGGTTTCGGCGTTCAGGCGCGCGCCGTGGAGCTCGCACAGGTAGGTCGCGCGCTTGATCGGATTCTTGAGCCGCTGGTAGGCCTCGTTGATGCGCACCGACCACTGCATCGCAATGCGCTGGGCCGCGGCGCCCTGGGCCGCGAAACGGTCGGGATGGGCTTCGCGCTGCAGTTCCTTCCAGCGCGCATCGAGCGCGGCCCGGTCCTGCGCGAAGCGCGCCGGCACGGCGAACAGCTCGAAATCAGTGTCGTTCAGGTTCATGGCGATAAAAAGCCGCCAGCACATGACATGGTGGCGGCTCGGGCACGAGGCCGGTCGGGATCAAATGCGGAAGCTTTCGCCGCAGCCGCAGCGGTCGCGTTCGTTCGGATTGTTGAACTTGAAGCCCTCGTTGAGGCCTTCGCGCACGAAGTCGAGCTGCGTGCCGTCGATGTAGGCCAGGCTCTTCGGGTCGACCAGCACCTTGATGCCATGGTCCTCGAACACCACGTCCTCGGGCGCGAACTCGTCCACGTACTCGAGCTTGTAGGCCAAGCCCGAGCAGCCGGTGGTCTTGACGCCCAGCCGCACGCCCACGCCCTTGCCTCGTTTGCCGAGGTAGCGGGAGACGTGGCGCGCAGCCGATTCGGTCAGGGTCACAGCCATGTCAGTGGACGGCTTCGGGGGCCTTGGCGGCTACGCCGTGTTTGGCCTTGTAGTCGCTGACGGCCGCCTTGATCGCATCTTCGGCCAGGATCGAGCAGTGGATCTTGACCGGCGGCAGCGCCAGTTCTTCGGCGATCTGCGCGTTCTTGAGCGCAGCCGCTTCGTCGAGCGTCTTGCCCTTGACCCATTCGGTCACGAGCGAGGACGAGGCGATCGCAGAGCCGCAACCGTAGGTCTTGAAACGCGCGTCTTCGATCACGCCGGTTTCGGGGTTGACCTTGATCTGCAGCTTCATGACGTCGCCGCAGGCCGGTGCGCCGACCATGCCGGTGCCTACCGAATCGTCGCCCTTCTCGAACGAGCCGACGTTGCGGGGATTTTCGTAGTGGTCGATGACCTTGGATGAGTAAGCCATGGGGTACCTCTTTGAATATTCAGTGAGCCGACCACTGGATCGTGCTGATGTCGATGCCGTCCTGGAACATCTCCCACAGCGGGCTCAGTTCACGGAGCTTGGCGACGTTGTGCTTGATGGTCGAGATCGCGTAGTCGATTTCCTCTTCGGTCGTGAAGCGGCCGATCGTCATGCGCAGGCTGCTGTGGGCCAGTTCGTCGCTGCGCCCGAGCGCGCGCAGCACATAGCTCGGCTCGAGGCTGGCCGAGGTGCAGGCCGAACCGCTGGACACCGCCAGGCCCTTGATGCCCATGATCAGCGACTCGCCTTCGACGTAGTTGAAGCTCATGTTCAGGTTGTGCGGCACGCGGTGTTCGAGATGGCCGTTGATGAAGACCTGATCGACATCCTTCAGGCCGTCGAGCAGGCGCTTCTGCAGCGCGCTCGCCTTGGCGATGTCTTCCTTCATCTCGAGCCTGGCAAGGCGGAAAGCCTCGCCCATGCCCACGATCTGGTGCGTCGGCAAGGTGCCCGAGCGCATGCCGCGCTCGTGGCCGCCGCCGTGCATCTGGGCCTCGAGCCGCACGCGCGGCTTGCGGCGCACGTACAGCGCACCAATGCCCTTGGGGCCGTAGGTCTTGTGCGAAGCCAGGCTCATGAGGTCGATCGGCAGCGTCTTGACGTCGATCTCGACCTTGCCGGTGGCCTGTGCCGCATCGACGTGGAAGATCACGCCCTTTTCGCGGCAGATGTTGCCGAGCGCCACCATGTCCTGGACGACGCCGATCTCGTTGTTCACGAACATCACGCTCGCGAGGATGGTGTCGGGGCGGATGGCCGCCTTGAAGGCCTCGAGGTCGAGCAGACCGTCTTCCTGGACATCCAGGTACGTCACCTCGAAACCCTGGCGTTCGAGTTCGCGCATGGTGTCGAGCACCGCCTTGTGCTCGGTCTTCACCGTGATCAGGTGCTTGCCCTTGCCCTTGTAGAAATGCGCGGCCCCCTTGATCGCGAGGTTGTTCGACTCGGTGGCGCCGGAGGTCCAGACGATCTCGCGGGGGTCGGCGCCGATCAGGTCGGCGACGTCGGCACGCGACTTCTCGACCGCTTCTTCGGCTTCCCAGCCCCAGGCGTGGCTGCGCGACGCCGGGTTGCCGAAATGCTCGCGCAACCAGGGAATCATCGCTTCGACGACGCGAGGATCCACCGGCGTGGTGGCGCCGTAGTCGAGATAGATCGGGAAATGAGGAGTGACGTCCATGGCTGGCTCAGGCTGGCGTGGGGTTGATCTTTTGAGGGGTCGAGGCGGCTGGATCGGCGCCCGAAGGCGCCGCCGGATCAGGATTTGGCGAAGGCGTTGCCCAGTGCGAACACGGAGTTCGGCGCGTTGACGCGGATCGGCTTGACCACCGGCTGCGCCGAGATCGCGCGCTTGACGGCCGGCTTGTTCTCGATCTGCACGCCCTTGGCGATCTGGTCGTCGACCAGCTTCTGCAGCGTGACGGAATCGAGGAACTCGACCATGCGCTGATTGAGCGAGGCCCACAGTTCGTGCGTCATGCAGCGGCCCGCTTCGCCGAGGCAGTTTTCCTTGCCACCGCACTGGGTGGCATCGATCGGCTCGTCGACCGAGACGATGATGTCGGCCACCGTGATGTCGGCCGCCTTGCGGCCGAGCGAGTAGCCGCCGCCGGGGCCGCGGGTCGACTCGACCAGTTCGTGGCGGCGCAGCTTGCCGAACAGCTGTTCGAGGTAGGACAGCGAGATCTGCTGCCGCTGGCTGATCGCAGCCAGCGTGACCGGACCGGTGTTCTGGCGCAGTGCCAGGTCGATCATGGCCGTGACCGCAAAGCGGCCTTTGGTAGTGAGACGCATCGCAAGCTCCTTGAGTGCTTACCGTTGAAATGACACCAGGCCTGGAGGCCGCGGTGACGTCGTCTCCGCCCTGCCCGCCTCCTGCTCCATAGGTGAACCTTTAGGTTGGAGTCGGCCCTTCATCGCGAAGTTCTTTTGTTCTTGAGTGTTTCGGTCAAGTATAGCAGAAGCCCCTGCGGCCCGCTGGGGTAAACCCGGGGGCATGGCTCGCCCCCAGGTTGGCTCACTGCGTGTAGCCCCGGCCGGGACGCAAACTCAAAGGTTGTCGTGGCCGGGGCCGCCGAAGGCCTGTTCCCGGAGCTCCGCCAATTGGTCGCGGACACGGGCGGCCTTCTCGAATTCGAGATTTCGGGCGTGCTCCAGCATGAGCTTTTCGAGCCGCTTGATCTCGCGCGCGATGTCCTTTTCGGACATGTCCTCGACCTTGGCGCGTTCCAGTTCGCGCTTGGCCGCCTCCTTGCCCGATTTTTCGCTGTAGACGCCGTCGATCAGGTCGCGCACCTGCTTCACGATGCTGCGCGGCGTGATGCCGTGAGCCAGGTTGTGGGCAATCTGGCGCTCGCGCCGCCGCTGGGTTTCGCCGATGGCCTTCTTCATCGAGTCGGTCATGCGGTCGGCATAGAGGATCGCCTTGCCGTTCAAGTTGCGTGCCGCCCGCCCGATGGTCTGGATCAGCGAGCGTTCGGCGCGCAGGAAGCCTTCCTTGTCGGCATCGAGGATCGCGACCAGCGACACCTCGGGGATGTCCAGGCCCTCGCGCAGCAGGTTGATGCCGACCAGCACGTCGAAGGTGCCGAGCCGCAGGTCGCGCAGGATCTCGACCCGCTCGACCGTGTCGACGTCGCTGTGCAGGTAGCGCACCTTGACGCCGTTGTCGCCCAGGTAGTCGGTGAGCTGCTCGGCCATCCGCTTGGTCAGCGTGGTGATCAGCACCCGCTCGTTCTTGTCGACCCGCAGGCGGATCTCCTGCAGCACGTCGTCGACCTGGTGGGTGGCGGGGCGAACCTCGACCTCGGGGTCGATCAGGCCGGTCGGGCGCACCAGCTGCTCGACCACGTTGCCGGCATTGTCTTTCTCGTACTGCGCGGGCGTCGCCGAGACGAAGATGCACTGGCGCATGCGCTTCTCGAACTCCTCGAACTTGAGCGGCCGGTTGTCCAGCGCCGAAGGCAGCCGGAAGCCGTACTCGACCAACGTGGTCTTGCGCGCCCGGTCGCCGCTGTACATGCCGTTGAGCTGGCCGATCATCTGGTGGCTCTCGTCGAGGAACATCAGCGCGTCCTTCGGCAGGTAGTCGGTCAGCGTGGCCGGCGGCTCGCCCGGCGCCGCGCCCGACAGGTGGCGCGTGTAGTTCTCGATGCCCTTGCAGTGGCCGATCTCGGCCAGCATCTCGAGATCGAAGCGGGTGCGCTGCTCGATCCGCTGCGCCTCCACCAGCTTGCCCTCGGAGACGAAGTGCTTGAGCCGCTCGTCGAGTTCGAGCTTGATGGTCTCGACCGCGCTCAGGACCTTGTCGCGCGGCGTCACGTAGTGGCTCGACGGGTAGACGGTGAAGCGCGGGATCTTCTGGCGGATCCGCCCGGTCAGCGGGTCGAACAGCTGCAGCGACTCGATCTCGTCGTCGAACAGCTCGATGCGGATCGCCAGCTCGCTGTGCTCGGCCGGGAAGACGTCGATGGTGTCGCCGCGCACCCGGAAGGTGCCGCGCGAGAAATCCTGCTCGTTGCGCGTGTACTGCATGCGGATCAGCCGGCCGATGACGTCGCGCTGGCCGATCTTGTCGCCCACCCGCATGATGAAGCGCATCTGCGTGTAATCCTCGGGCGTGCCGATGCCGTAGATGGCGCTCACGGTGGCCACGATCACGGTGTCGCGCCGCTCCAGCACGCTCTTGGTGGCCGACAGCCGCATCTGCTCGATGTGCTCGTTGATCGAGCTGTCCTTCTCGATGAACAGGTCGCGCTGCGGCACGTAGGCCTCGGGCTGGTAGTAGTCGTAGTAGCTGACGAAGTACTCGACCGCGTTTTTCGGGAAAAACTCGCGGAATTCGCTGTAGAGCTGGGCCGCCAGGGTCTTGTTGGGCGCGAACACGATCGCCGGGCGGCCCAGCCGCGCGATCACGTTGGCCATGGTGAAAGTCTTGCCCGAGCCGGTCACGCCGAGCAGGGTCTGGAACACCTCGCCGTCCTGGATGCCCTCGACCAGCCCGGCGATGGCCGCCGGCTGGTCGCCGGCCGGGGGATAGGGCTGGTAGAGCTCGAACGGAGAACCCGGGAAGGTGACGAATTCGCCCTGCCGGGCAGGGCCCACGGGATCGGCGTGTTGCGGTTCGGGAATGACTTCGGTGGTATCTGGCATGGCGTGGACTCGGGGAGTTGATGGCGCGACCGGTAAAATTCAAGCCAACCGGGCAGCGTAACGCAGGACCCGGCTTCACGTGAACCGATCATCCAAAGGACTTTCCATGTCAATGTTCACCGCCGTCGAGATGGCGCCTCGCGACCCGATCCTGGGCCTCAACGAGCAATATGCGGCCGACGGCAATCCGAAAAAGGTCAACCTCGGCGTGGGCGTGTACTACGACGACAACGGCAAGCTGCCGCTGCTCGCGTGCGTGCAGGCCGCGGAAGAGGACATGATGAAGGCGCCCAGCGCCCGCGGCTACCTGCCGATCGACGGCATCGCCGCCTATGACAACGCGGTCAAGGGCCTGGTCTTCGGCGCCGACAGCGAACCGGTGACATCCGGTCGCGTCGCCACCATCCAGGCGATCGGCGGCACCGGCGGCCTGAAGGTCGGCGCCGACTTCCTCAAGAAGCTCAGCCCGCAAGCCAAGGTGCTGATCAGCGACCCGAGCTGGGAAAACCACCGGGCGCTGTTCACCAATGCCGGCTTCGAGGTCCAGAGCTACCCCTACTACGACGCCGCCAAGCGCGGGATCGACTTCGAAGGCATGCTGGCGGCCCTGAAGGCGGCCCCCGCGGGCACCATCGTCGTGCTGCACGCCTGCTGCCACAACCCGACCGGCTACGACATCACGCCGGCCCAGTGGGACCAGGTCATTGCGGCGGTCAAGGCAAACCAGCTGACCCCCTTCCTCGACATGGCCTACCAGGGCTTCGGCCACGGCATCCAGGAAGACGGCGCCGTGATCGGCAAGTTCGTCGAGGCCGGCCTCACGTTCTTCGTCTCGACCTCGTTCTCCAAGAGCTTCAGCCTCTACGGCGAGCGCGTGGGCGCCCTCTCGGTGCTGTGCGAGAGCAAGGAAGAAGCGGCGCGCGTGCTGTCGCAGCTCAAGATCGCGATCCGCACCAACTACAGCAACCCGCCGATCCACGGCGGCGCGGTGGTGGCGGCGGTGCTCAACGACCCGGCACGGCGCGCTGTCTGGGAAGCGGAGCTGGCCGAGATGCGGGTGCGCATCAAGGCCATGCGCCAGAAGCTGGTCGACGGCCTCAAGGCCGCCGGCGTGAAGCAGGACATGGGCTTCATCACCTCGCAGATCGGCATGTTCAGCTACTCGGGCCTGACCAAGGACCAGATGGTGCGCCTGCGCGAAGAGTTCGGCGTCTACGGCACCGACACCGGCCGCATGTGCGTGGCGGCGCTCAACAGCAAGAACATCGACTACGTTTGCCAGAGCATCGCCAAGGTCCTCTGACGGACCTGCAGGATCGCTTCGTCGGGGACGCGCTGCGCAACCCGAACAACCGGGCGATCCTCGAGGGCCTGCCCGCGCTGGCCCTGCCCGATGCCTGGCTGGTGGCCGGCTGCCTGTTCCAGAGCGTCTGGAACCTGCGCTGCGGACGCCCCCCGGAGGCCGGCATCCGCGACTACGACCTGTTCTACTTCGACGCCGCCGACCTGTCGGCCGAAGCGGAGCAGCGTGTCGACGAACGGGTGCGGCGGCACTTCTCGGGGCTGCCGGTCACCATCGAGACCAAGAACCAGGCCAGAGTCCACACCTGGTATGCGGACTATTTCGGCGCCAGCTATGCGCCTTCGCTGTGCTCGCGCGACGGCATCGACCGATTCCTGGTGGATTGCACCTGCGTCGGGCTGCAGCCGCAGGCGGGCGGCCCGCTGCTTTACGCGCCCTTCGGCCTTCAGGGGCTCTACGCAGGGGTCCTTCGGCCCAATTCTCGCTGCCATCAGCCGCGCCTCTATGCCGCCAAGGCAGCGGATTACCGGTCGCGATGGCCCTGGCTCACGGTCCTGGACGCCACCTCGCCGCAGCCCTGAACGCGGCAATGGGACGAATATCACGACGGCATCGGCTGAATCGGGCGGCCACTCTACTTCCGGTCAAGCGCTGCTGATATATTGCATTGCAACAACTCCCTGGCCACCCCGATGCTCTACCAACTCTACGAAGCGCAGCGTTCCCTCATGGAGCCCTTCGCCGACTTCGCGCAGGCCGCTTCCAAACTCTACAGCCAGGGCGCTGCCTTCGGCCAGGCGCCGATGGCGCAGCGCATGGCCGCCGGCTACGACCTGCTTTACCGGCTGGGCAAGGACTACGAGAAGCCGGAGTTCGGCATCAAGACGGTCATGGTGGATGGCCACGACGTGGTGATCCACGAGAGCGTCGAGATCGAGAAGCCCTTCTGCCAGCTGCGCCGCTTCAAGCGCTTCACGGACGAGCCGGACACCCTGCAGACGCTCAAGAGCCAGCCGGTGGTGCTGATCGTGGCGCCGCTGTCGGGGCACTACGCCACGCTGCTGCGCGACACCGTGCGCACCATGCTGCAGGGCCACAAGGTGTACATCACCGACTGGACCAACGCGCGCCTGGTGCCGCTGTCCGAAGGCGAATTTCATCTCGACGACTACGTCAACTACGTCGAGGACTTCATCCGCTACCTGCAGGCCGAGTACGGCAACTGCCACGTGATCAGCGTCTGCCAGCCCACGGTGCCGGTGCTGGCGGCGGTGTCGCTGATGGCCAGCCGCGGCGAAAAGACGCCGCTGTCGATGACCATGATGGGAGGCCCGATCGACGCCCGCAAGTCGCCCACCGCGGTCAACAACCTGGCGATGAACAAGAGTTTCGAGTGGTTCGAGAACAACGTGATCTACCGCGTCCCGGACGGCTTTCCGGGCGCAGGCCGACGCGTCTACCCGGGCTTCCTGCAGCACACCGGCTTCGTGGCGATGAACCCGGACCGCCACGCCAGCAGCCACTACGACTACTTCAAGGACCTGATCAAGGGCGACGGCGCCAGCACCGAGGCGCATCGCAAGTTCTATGACGAGTACAACGCGGTGCTCGACATGGATGCGGACTACTACCTCGAAACGATCCGCACGGTGTTCCAGAAGTTCGACCTCGTGAACGGCACCTGGGAGGTGAAGAACGCCGACGGCGTGCGCGAAACGGTGCGGCCCGAGGACATCCATTCGCTCGGCCTGCTGACGGTCGAGGGCGAACTCGACGACATCTCCGGCTCCGGCCAGACCCGCGCCGCGCATGACCTGTGCACCGGCGTCTCCGCCAAGGAGCAGCGGCATTTCGAGGTCAAGGGCGCAGGCCACTACGGCATCTTCAGCGGACGCCGCTGGCGCGACCAGGTCTACCCGGAGGTCCGGGACTTCATTGCGGCGCACGACAAGCCGCAGAAACGCGCCGGCCGCGCGATCCTCGCTGCGGAAGACACGATCAAGGCCAGCCCGGCGCCCAAGAAGCCGCTGACGGTGGCGGCGCGCAAGACGCCGGTGACTCGGCGCTCGAGCGCCGTCAAGCGCAAGACCGCATGAGATCGTGACCCCGACGGCCGCACACCTGCTGGAGGCGCTGCCGCAGACGCAGTGCACGCGCTGCGGCTACCCCGATTGCGCCGGCTACGCCGAGGCCATCGCGGCCCATGAGGCCGACATCAACCAATGCCCGCCCGGCGGTGCCGAAGGCGTGCAGCGTCTCGCGCGGCTCACGGACAGGCCCGTCCGGCCGATCGATCCGCAGTTCGGCACCGAGGGGCCGCGCGCCCTGGCCGTGATCGACGAGGCCTGGTGCATCGGCTGCACCCTCTGCCTCGACGCCTGCCCCACCGATGCCATCGTGGGCATTCACAAGCGCATGCACACCGTGATCGACGCGCACTGCACGGGCTGCGAACTGTGCATCCCGGTCTGTCCGGTCGACTGCATCTCGCTGGAGACGGTCACGCCGGGCCGAAGCGGCTGGCAGGCCTGGTCGCAGGAACAGGCCGATCATGCGCGCGCCCGCTACCAGGCGCACGCCAGCCGACGAGCCCAAGGAGCGCCCTCGGCCGCACCGGCGAAGGACGCGCGAGCGGACGCGCCCGACGCCACCGATCGCAAGCGCGCGATCGTCGAAGCGGCGCTGGCCCGTGCCCGCGCGGCAGCCAAGGACTTGCGCAAGCCATGAGCCATCGATGAGCGTCGACACCCTGCTCCTCTTCGCCTTCGCTTCCATCGCGCTCGCGATCACGCCCGGTCCCACCATGCTGCTGGCGCTGTCCAACGGCATCTCGGGCGGCATGCGTGCCGCCGCCTGGGGCATCGCCGGCGCCTCGCTGGGCAGTTGCATCGTGATCACCACGGTCGCGCTGGGCCTGGGTTCGCTGCTGGCGGCCTCGGAGTGGCTCTTCCATGCGATCCGCGTCGCCGGGGTGCTCTACCTCGCCTGGCTCGGCATCAAGCTCTGGCGCACCCCGCCGGCCGACGTCGGAGCCGCGCTGGCCGCCTCCTCGGCCCGGCCGCTGCGCGGCCGGCTGGCGCTGCTGCGCAGCCTGGCGGTGGCCTTGTCGAACCCGAAATCGCTGCTGTTCTTCGCGGCTTTCCTGCCGCAGTTCGTCGATACCGCGCACCGCCAGGCGCCGCAGTACCTGACGCTTGGCGCGATCTTCGTCGGCATCGACACGCTGGTGATGCTCGGCTACGCGACGGCCGGCACCCAGGCCGTGCGCTGGCTCTCGCAGGGCAGCCTGCGCGCGCTCAACCGCGGCTGCGCCATCGGAATGTGGCTGCTGGCAGCCACGCTCGCAGTGTGGCGACGGCCCGGGGCCTGAACCGCCGATCAGAGACCGATCGGAGCCCGATCAGCCGCCGGCCAGCGTCGCGAAGGCCTTGACCACTTCGGGTGGCGCCTGCACCAGTTCGATCAACACGCCCTCGCCCGAGATCGGGAATTCGTCGTTGCTCTTCGGATGCAGGAAACAGATGTCGAAACCGGCGGCGCCCTGGCGGATGCCGCCCGGCGCGAAACGCACGCCCTGTGCCGTGAGCCATTCGACGGCCACGGGCAGGTCGTCGATCCACAGCCCCACGTGGTTCAGCGGCGTGGTGTGGACCGCGGGTTTCTTCTCGGGGTCCAGCGGCTGCATCAGGTCGACCTCGACCTTGAAGGGGCCGCTGCCGATCGCGCAGATGTCCTCGTCGACGTTCTCGCGTTCGCTCTTGAACGTGCCCGTGACCTCGAGACCCAGCATCTCGACCCACAGCTTCTGCAGCCGGCCCTTGTCCGGGCCGCCGATCGCGATCTGCTGGATGCCCAGCACCTTGAATGGACGCGTCATGCGCATGCTCCCTGTTCAACGGTCGAACGGGCCTGGAGACCCAGCTTGGCCAGCAACTTCACATCGGCCTCGACATCGGGGTTGCCCGTGACCAGCAGCTTGTCGCCGTAGAAGATCGAATTCGCGCCGGCCAGGAAGCACAGCGCCTGGACCGCGTCGCCCAACTGCTGGCGGCCGGCCGACAGACGCACGCGCGCCTTCGGCATCGTGATGCGCGCGACCGCGATCATGCGGACGAAATCGAGCGGATCGATCGGTTCCGAATCGGCCAGCGGCGTGCCCGGCACGCGCACCAGGCTGTTGATCGGCACCGACTCCGGATAGGGGGCGAGGTTGGCGAGCTGGGCGATCAGCCCTGCGCGATGAACCGGCGCCTCGCCCATGCCCACGATGCCGCCGCAGCAGACGCTGATGCCGGCCGCGCGCACGTGCGCCAGCGTGTCGAGCCGGTCCTGGTAGCTGCGGGTGTCGACGATATCGCTGTAGTACTCGGGTGCGGTGTCGAGGTTGTGGTTGTAGTAGTCCAGCCCCGCGGCCTTGAGCTGCAGTGCGTGCTGCGGCTCGAGCATGCCGAGCGTGGCGCAGGTCTGCAGGCCCAGGCCCTTCACGGCCTCGACCTGCACCGCGACCTTCTCGACGTCGCGGTCCTTGGGTGCGCGCCAGGCGGCGCCCATGCAGAAGCGCGTCGCGCCCGCATCCTTGGCGGCCTGCGCGGCACGCAGCACCTCGTCGACCTCCATCAGCTTCTGCGCCTGGACGCCGGTGTCGAACTCGGCCGACTGCGGGCAATAGCCGCAGTTCTCGGGGCAGCCGCCGGTCTTGACCGACAGCAGCGTGGCGAGCTCGATATCTGCTGCGGGGAAATGCGCGCGATGCACCGTCTGCGCCTGGAACAACAGGTCGTTGAAGGGCTTGTCGAGCAGGGCCTGGACCGCCTCGACGCTCCACGGACCGGTGGGTGCGGCGGGCTTCACCGCCGGACGGTGCAGGGTGACGGCCTTCGCGGCCGGAAGTTCGTTGGCGCCCATTTACGCAAACTCCATGATCACCTGATCGACCGACAGCGATTCACCCTTTGCCGCGGAGATGCTTCCGACCACGCCGTCCTGCGTCGCAAACAGCACGTTCTCCATCTTCATCGCCTCGATGACCGCGAGCTTCTCGCCGGCCTGCACCTGTTGGCCCGGCTGCACCGAGACCTCGACCAGCAGGCCCGGCATCGGCGACATCAGGAACTTGCTCAGGTCCGGCGGGGCCTTGTACGGCATCAGCGCGAGCAGCCGCGCACCGAGCGGCGACAGCACCATCGCCTCGATCTGCGTTCCGTTGTGCACGACGCGCAGCGCCAGCGGATTCTTGCCCGCGCCGCGTTCGACCTGCGCGGTGAAGACACGGTCGTTGACCATGCCTTCGACCCGGATGCTGCCGAGCGGCGCCCTGCTGTCGATCTTGTAGGCGTGGCCGCCCACCGCCACCGCGCTGGAGCCGGAGTGGCCGTGGAAATCGGTGACCGACACGGGCTTGTGCACATGCATGCCCTTGTCGTCCATCACGACCACCACGAACTGCTCGCCCACCTTCACGCCATGGCCCTCGAGCTGGCCGCTGATGCCGGAGGCGCGCGCCCGGTAGCGGCGGTGCATGTAGGCCGCCAGCGCGACCAGGAAATCGGGATCGTCGTGCGGCACGTCCTCGGCATGGAAGCCGCGGCCGTAGTGCTCGGCGATGAAGCCGGTGTTGAAGTCGCCGCTGACGAACTTCGGATGCGCGAGCAGCGCCGCCTGGAACGGAATGTTGCTGCTGATGCCGCGGATCACGAAACCGTTGAGCGCCTCGCGCATCAGCGCGATGGCGTGCGCGCGGTCGCGCCCGTGCACGATCAGCTTGGCGATCATCGAGTCGTAGAACATCGGGATCTCGCCGCCGTCGTAGACGCCGGTGTCGACCCGCACGCCGTACAGCTGCTCGGTGTCGGCGGAGAACATGGTCTCCTTCGGCGGCTGGAAACGGACCAGCCGGCCGGTCGAGGGCAGGAAGTTGCGGAACGGATCCTCGGCGTTGATGCGGCACTCGATGGCCCAGCCATCGCGCTTGACGTCCTTCTGCGCCAGCGGCAGCTTCTCGCCGGCGGCAACGCGGATCATGAGCTCGACCAGGTCGAGGCCGGTGATCGCCTCGGTCACCGGATGCTCCACCTGCAGCCGGGTGTTCATCTCGAGAAAGTAGAAGCTCTGGTCCCGGCCGACCACGAATTCGACCGTGCCCGCGCTCTGGTAGTTCACGGCCTTGGCCAGCGCCACGGCCTGCTCGCCCATCGCCTTGCGCGTCGCCTCGCTGATGAAGGGCGACGGCGCCTCCTCGATCACCTTCTGATGGCGGCGCTGGATCGAGCATTCACGCTCGTTGAGGTAGATCACGTTGCCGTGAGAGTCGCCCAGCACCTGGATCTCGATGTGGCGCGGCTCCTCGACGAACTTCTCGATGAACACGCGGTCGTCGCCGAAGCTGTTGCGCGCCTCGTTGCGGCAGGAGGTGAAGCCTTCGAACGCGTCCTTGTCGTTGAAGGCCACGCGCAGGCCCTTGCCGCCGCCGCCGGCCGAGGCCTTGATCATCACCGGGTAGCCGATGTCCTTGGCGATCTCCACGGCGCGCTCGGCGGTCTCGATGGCGTCGTTCCAGCCCGGGATGGTGTTGACCTTGGCCTCGTTCGCGAGCTTCTTCGAGGCGATCTTGTCACCCATCGCCGCGATCGAATAGTGCTTGGGGCCGATGAAGATGATGCCCTCCTCCTCGACCTTGCGGGCGAAGGCCTCGTTCTCCGACAGGAAGCCGTAGCCCGGGTGCACGGCCTCGGCCCCGGTCTTCTTGCAGGCCGCGATGATGCGGTCGGCCTGCAAGTAGCTGTCGCGGCTGGCCGAGGCGCCGATGTGCACCGCCTCGTCGGCGAGTTCGACATGGCGCGCGTCCTTGTCGGCATCGGAATAGACGGCCACCGTGAGGATGCCCATCTTCTTCGCGGTCTTGATGACGCGGCAGGCGATCTCTCCGCGATTCGCAATCAGGATCTTCTTGAACATATTGGGGTCTCCCGATCTCAAAGGGGAATGTTGCCGTGCTTGCGCCACGGGTTCTCGAGCTTCTTCTCGCGCAGCATCACCAGGCTGCGGCAGATCCGCTTGCGCGTCTCGCTCGGCAGGATCACGTCGTCGATGTAGCCGCGGGTGCCGGCCACGTAGGGATTGGCGAAGCGCGCCTTGTACTCGGCCTCGCGCGCCGCCAGCTTCTCGGGATCGTTCTTGTCCTCGCGGAAGATGATCTCGACCGCGCCCTTGGCCCCCATCACCGCGATTTCGGCGCGTGGCCAGGCCAGGTTGACGTCGCCGCGCAGGTGCTTCGAGGCCATCACGTCGTAGGCGCCGCCGTAGGCCTTGCGCGTGATCACAGTGATCTTCGGCACCGTGCACTCGGCATAGGCGTAGAGCAGCTTGGCGCCGTGCTTGATGATGCCGCCGTACTCTTGGGCTGTGCCGGGCATGAAGCCGGGCACGTCGACGAAGGTCACGACCGGGATATTGAAGGCATCGCAGAAGCGCACGAAGCGCGCCGCCTTGATCGACGACTTGATGTCCAGGCAACCGGCCAGCACCAGCGGCTGGTTGGCGACGATGCCCACGCTCTGGCCTTCCATGCGCGCGAAGCCGATCACGATGTTCTTCGCGTAGTCGGGCTGCAACTCGAAGAAGTCGCCGTCGTCGACCACCTTCGTGATCAGCTCCTTCATGTCGTAGGGCTTGTTGGGGTTGTCGGGCACCAGGGTGTCGAGCGACAGGTCGGCGCGCTCGGCCGGGTCGCCGCTCGGGCGCACCGGCGGCTTCTCGCGGTTGTTGAGCGGCAGGTAGTTGTAGAGCCGGCGCAGCATCATCAGCGCCTCGACGTCGTTCTCGAAGGCCATGTCGGCCACGCCGCTCTTGGTGGTGTGGGTCGAGGCGCCGCCGAGTTCCTCGGCCGTCACGTCCTCGTGCGTCACCGTCTTCACGACCTCGGGGCCGGTGACGAACATGTAGCTGCTGTCCTTCACCATGAAGATGAAGTCGGTCATGGCCGGCGAATACACCGCGCCGCCCGCGCACGGGCCCATGATCATGCTGATCTGCGGCACCACGCCCGAGGCCATCACGTTGCGCTGGAATACGTCGGCATAGCCGCCCAGCGAGGCCACGCCCTCCTGGATGCGGGCGCCGCCCGAATCGTTGAGGCCGATGACCGGCGCGCCGACCTTCATGGCCTGGTCCATCACCTTGCAGATCTTCTCGGCGTGGGCCTCGCTGAGGGCGCCGCCGAAGACCGTGAAGTCCTGGCTGAAGATGAAGACCAGGCGGCCGTTGATCATGCCGTAGCCCGTGACCACGCCATCGCCCGGGATCTTGTTGTCGGCCATGCCGAAGTCGCTCGAGCGGTGCTCGACGAACATGTCCCATTCCTCGAAGGTGTTGTCGTCGAGCAGGAGTTCGATGCGCTCGCGCGCGGTCAGCTTGCCCTTGGCATGCTGGGCGTCGATGCGCTTCTGGCCGCCGCCGAGGCGCGCCTGGGCGCGGCGTTTTTCGAGTTGTTCGAGGATTTCTTTCATGACGTTCCGTCGTAAGAGTTGATCTTTTTGGAAGGGACTGCCGCAGGCTACGCCTGTCCGGCCTGTCCGGCCTGCGCGGCGAGCAGTTGGCGCGCCGCGGTCGATGCGGGCAGCGTCCCGGCCGCCACCTGGGCCACGGTCTGCGGCAGCAACTCGCGTACCTGCGGATGCTGGCGGAAGGCCTGCTTGAGACCGGCATCCACGCGCTCCCACATCCACGCCAGCGCCTGCTTCTCGCGCCGCGTGCCGAAGCGGCCGTTGGCCGCCTGCAGCGCCTTGAACTCCAGCACCGCGGCCCAGAAGCCATCGACGCCGGTGCCCAGCAGCGCGCTGAGCTGGATCACCTTGGGCAACCAGAAGCGCACTTCGGCTTCGGGTGTGCCCGGCGTGGCGTGGGCCGCATGCATGACTTGCGCGTGCGCCGGATTGCCGTGATGGCCGAACAGCCGCAGCGCGGAGGTGATCTGGGCCTGCGCGCGCGTCGCCGCGTCGCGGTCGATGTCGGCCTTGTTGATCACCACCAGGTCGGCCAGTTCCATCACGCCCTTCTTGATCGCCTGCAGGTCGTCGCCGGCATTGGGCAACTGCAGCAGCACGAACATGTCGGTCATGCCCGAGACCGCGGTCTCGCTCTGGCCGACGCCGACCGTCTCGACGATCACGATGTCGTAGCCGGCGGCCTCGCAGACCAGCATCGCCTCGCGTGTCTTCTCGGCCACGCCGCCCAGCGTGCCGCTCGAGGGGCTGGGCCGGATGTAGGCGCGCTCATCCATCGAGAGCCGCTCCATGCGCGTCTTGTCGCCGAGGATGGAGCCGCCCGAGACGGTGGACGACGGATCGATGGTGAGCACGGCGACGCGGTGGCCCTGATCGATCAGGTAGAGCCCCAGGGTCTCGATGAAGGTCGACTTGCCGACCCCGGGCACGCCCGAGATGCCGAGGCGAAAGGACTTGCCGGTATGCGGCAACAGGGCCGTGAGCAGCGCATCGGCCTGCGCGCGGTGGTCGGCGCGGGTCGATTCGAGCAGCGTGATCGCCTTGGCGATCGCGCGGCGCTGCAGCGGCCCCTCGGCCGCCAGCAGCGCTTCCACCGTGACCGGTGCCTTGGCGGGCGGCATCTTCAGGCCGCAACTGCCGCGCGAATCTGCTCGAGCACGTCCTTGGCGCTCGCCGGGATCGGGGTGCCCGGTCCGTAGATGCCCTTGACGCCGGCGTCGTAGAGGAAATCGTAGTCCTGGCGCGGGATCACGCCGCCCACGAAGACGATGATGTCGTCGGCGCCCTGCTTCTTCAGTTCCTCGATGATCGCCGGCACCAGCGTCTTGTGGCCGGCGGCCAGCGTGCTGACGCCCACCGCATGGACGTCGTTCTCGATCGCCTGGCGGGCGCATTCCTCGGGGGTCTGGAACAGCGGGCCCATGTCGACGTCGAAACCGAGGTCGGCAAAGGCGGTCGCGACCACCTTGGCGCCGCGGTCGTGGCCGTCCTGGCCCAGCTTGGAGATCATCACGCGCGGCCGCCGGCCCTGCGCCTCCGCGAAAGCGGCGATCTCGTGCTGCAGCGCCTCCCAGCCTTCGGCCGAGTCGTAGGCCGCGGCGTAGACACCGGTAACCTTCTGCGTGTCGGCGCGGTGGCGGCCATAGATCTTCTCGAGCGCATCGCTGATCTCGCCGACCGTGGCGCGCAGGCGCACCGCCTGGATGCTGAGGTCGAGCAGGTTGCCCTCGCCGCTTTCCGCTGCCGCGGTCAGCGCGTCGAGCGCGGCCTGGACGGCGGCGCTGTCGCGCTTCTCGCGGATCGCCTTGAGCTTGGCGACCTGGCCGTCGCGCACCTTCATGTTGTCGATCGACAGGCTGTCGATCGCGTCCTCGGACTTGAGCTTGTACTTGTTGACGCCCACGATCACATCCTTGCCTGAGTCGATGCGCGCCTGCTTGTCGGCCGCGGCGGCCTCGATCTTGAGCTTGGCCCAGCCGCTGTCGACGGCGCGGGTCATGCCGCCCATCGCCTCGACCTCCTCGATGATGGTCCAGGCCGCATCGGCCATGTCCTGCGTGAGCTTCTCCATCATGTAGCTGCCGGCCCAGGGGTCGATGACGCTCGTGATGTGGGTCTCTTCCTGGATGATGAGCTGCGTGTTGCGCGCGATGCGCGAGCTGAATTCGGTCGGCAGTGCGATGGCCTCGTCGAGCGCGTTGGTGTGCAGGCTCTGGGTGCCGCCGAACACCGCGGCCATCGCCTCGATCGTGGTGCGCACGACGTTGTTGTACGGGTCCTGCTCGGTCAGCGACCAGCCCGAGGTCTGGCAATGGGTGCGCAGCATCAGGCTCTTGGGGTTCTTCGGCTCGAACTCCTTCATGATCCGGCACCACAGCAGGCGCGCGGCGCGCATCTTGGCGACTTCGAGGTAGAAGTTCATGCCGATGGCCCAGAAGAAACTGAGCCGCCCCGCGAAGCCGTCGACGTCGAGGCCCTTGGCCAGCGCGGTCTTGACGTATTCCTTGCCGTCGGCCAGCGTGAACGCGAGTTCGAGCGCCTGGTTGGCGCCGGCTTCCTGCATGTGATAGCCGCTGATCGAGATCGAGTTGAACTTGGGCATATTCTGCGCCGTGTACTCGATGATGTCGCCGATGATCCGCATGCTCGGCGCCGGCGGGAAGATGTAGGTGTTGCGGACCATGAACTCCTTGAGGATGTCGTTCTGGATGGTTCCGCTGAGCTGGTCCTGCGCCACGCCCTGCTCTTCCGCCGCGACCACGTAGCCCGCCAGCACCGGCAGCACCGCGCCGTTCATGGTCATCGAGACGCTGACCTTGTCGAGCGGGATCTGGTCGAACAGGATCTTCATGTCCTCGACCGAGTCGATCGCCACGCCGGCCTTGCCGACGTCGCCGGTGACGCGCGGATGGTCGCTGTCGTAGCCGCGGTGGGTGGCGAGGTCGAAGGCCACGCTGACGCCCTGGCCGCCGGCCGCCAGCGCCTTGCGGTAGAAGGCATTCGATTCCTCGGCGGTCGAGAAGCCCGCGTACTGGCGGATGGTCCACGGCCGTACCGCGTACATCGTGGCCTGCGGGCCGCGCAGGTAGGGCTCGAAGCCGGGCAAGGTATCGGTGTACTTGAGCCCCTGCAGGTCGGCCGCCGTATAGAGCGGCTTGACCGTGATGCCGTCCGGCGTGACCCAGTTCAGGGCGTCCAGGTTGCCGCCGGGGGCCGACTTGGCCGCCGCCTTGGTCCAGGCCTCGAGACTTGCGCTCGAAAAGTTGAATTCGGTTTTGCTCATGGGCGCCGCTTTGGAGGTGGGTGCGAAGTGGGTCGAGTGTCTGCGCTGCCGCCAGACAACGCCACCGAGTCTAACGCATCTGTAATTATTAATTCAAAGAACCAACTTGCGGTACATTGCAGCCATGTCCGCCCTCACCCTCACCCCGCGCGCGCTTTACGAAGAAGTGGCGGAACTTCTGCGCCAGCGCATCTTCAGCCGCGAACTCGAACCCGGCGGCTGGATCGACGAGCTCAAGCTGGCCGAGGAATACGGCATCAGCCGCACACCGCTGCGGGAGGCGCTGAAGGTGCTGGCGGCCGAAGGGCTGGTGACGATGAAGGTGCGGCGCGGCGCCTACGTGACGGAAGTGTCGGAGAAGGATCTGGCGGACGTCTACCATCTGCTGAGCCTGCTCGAGAGCGACGCCGCCGGCGTGGTCGCGACGCAGGCCACGGACGCCGAGATCACCGAACTCGAGCGCCTGCATGCGGAGCTCGAGGCCGCCGCGAAGCCGGGGCACGTGGACCGACAGCACTTCTTCGCGATCAACGAGCGCTTCCACATGCGGCTGCTGGCCATCGCGAACAACCGCTGGCGCGACCAGATGGTGGCCGACCTGCGCAAGGTGATGAAGCTGAATCGGCACAACTCGCTGCTGAAGGCGGGCCGCATCGACGAATCGCTGAAGGAGCACCGGGCGATCATGGCGGCAATCAAGGCGCGCGATGCCGGGGGCACGGTGGCACGGATGCAGCAGCATTTCCGCAATGGGCTCGAGGCGGCGAACTAGGCTCGCCCCCAGGTTGGCTCACTTCGTGTAGCCGCCCACCCCCTTCCGGGGGCAACACCAGCGGACTGGCAAAGCCAGATCCGCGGTGGAAATGTTGCTCACCCCCAGGTTGGGCTCACTTCGTGTAGCCCGCCCACCCCCTTCCGGGGGCAACACCGGCGGACTGGCAAAGCCAGATCCGCGGTGTTTCACGAAGGGGCCTGGCTTCGCCGGCCGGGGGAAATTCGGGTTTTTTTGATCAGGCCGGCTGGTCAACCGTCTCGTGCGCCAGGGCCATGACCTCGTGCGGCGCGCGGGTCTTGAGCTTGTGGTCGCTCCACACCTGGCGCCAGCGGCGGGCGCCGGGGAGGCCGTTGCGCAGGCCCAGCATGTGGCGGGCGATGTTGGACCACGGGGTGCCGTGCTCGGCTGCTTCGCGGGCCATGTAGTCGCACATCTGGCGCTCGACCTCCTCCCGCGTCAGCGTCGACGGCGGCTCGCCGTAGAACACCGCATCCCACTCGGCCAGCCACCAGGGGTTGTGATAGGCCTCGCGGCCGATCATGACGCCGTCGAGCAGGCGCAGGTGTGCCTGCATCTGCGCGTTGTCGGCGAAACCGCCGTTGATCGAGAACGCGAGCGCGGGGAAATCATGCTTGAGCCGATGCACCAGCTCGTAGCGCAGCGGCGGCACCTCGCGGTTCTGCTTGGGCGACAGGCCCTTGAGCCAGGCGTTGCGGGCATGCACGATGAAGGTCTCGCAGCCCGCCTCGCTGACCTTGCCGACGAAATCGCGCACGAAGTCGTAGCTCTCGATCTTGTCGATGCCGATGCGGTGCTTGACCGTGACCGGCACGTCGACCACGTCGACCATCGCCTTCACGCAATCGGCCACCAGCTGCGGCTCGTTCATCAGGCAGGCACCGAAGGCGCCGCGCTGCACCCGCTCGCTGGGGCAGCCGCAGTTGATGTTGATCTCGTCGTAACCCCATTCCTCGCCCAGCTTGGCGCAATGCGCGAGATCGGCGGGTTCGCTGCCGCCGAGCTGCAGCGCCACCGGATGCTCCTCGGCGTTGAAACGCAGGTGGCGCGGCACGTCGCCATGGATCAGCGCGCCGGTGGTCACCATCTCGGTGTAGAGCAGCGCATGGCGTGTGAGCAGGCGATGAAGGAAGCGGCAGTGGCGATCGGTCCAGTCCATCATCGGAGCCACGCTGATGACCGAATGTCTAAGCTCTTGATTCATAACGATTTTTTACTCTTTCCGATCGGACGCATGGCCTCATTTTCTCAGCTACCGACGACACGCTGCGGGTAGCGGCACGCCGCGCCAGTCCAGCTTGAACCCGCATGTGGATCGGCGCATCATCGGGCGTCCCTGTCGCCGACCAACAAGAACCGGGGGTGCGCCGTGTCCTTTCCTGCACGCTGGATGTCCGTGTCGCGCCCCAACCTGCTCCCCTTCGCCGCCATGGCGCTGGCGCTTTCGGGCTGCGGGGGAGGAGGTGGAGGCGGCAGTAACAACACCGGGGCGATCAGCGCAGTCGCCCTCGCCGAGGCGCCGACTTCCACCGTCGCCGCGGTGCGCAACGGTGTCTCACCCTTCATCGCCTTCGTGGACCTGAAACTGAACCGGCCCATTGCCGACCAACTGGCCCTGGTGCACTACCGCATCGAGTCCAAGCCGGGCAGCGTCGCGCGCCCGGTCGACGTCAGCTATGCGATGAGCTACCTGGAGCGCCGCGGCTATGCCTCCGCCGACGGCGCAACGGTCTCGGTTCCGGTCTTCGGCCTCTATGCGAACTACGCCAACATCGTCCACATCGATCTTCAACGCCCGAGCGGATCGCAGCAAGACCTGCGCGTCGAGATCGACACCGCCGCCTACTCCGATCCGAACGGCATCTATGACCGGCCGAACATCCTGAAACCGCGCACGGCGGGCGACTCGCTGTCCTTCGACTACTTCTACATGAAGTCCGCATTGGGCAGCCCGGTGGTCGTCGACACCGACGGCCAGTTGCGCTGGGTGGTGCCTGCGAAGACAGGCTCGCTCACATCGCTGTTCCATGACAATCGGTTCGTCGTCGGCGACGGCAAGTCACTTCGGCTGCTGCGTCTTGAACTCGACGGCACTGCGAACGAGGCGTTCCTGAGCGCAACGGCCCTCACCAACTTTCACCACAACATCGATCCCGGCAAGGTCGGCCTGCTCGCCGAGATGGATGCCCAGGCCAACGGCGTGGCCGCCGTCGAAAGCACGCTGGCCGAGATCGACCCGGACGCCGGAACGGTGTTGAAGCAGTGGGATCTGGCGGACACCCTGTCGCGCTTCATGCGAAGCCACGGCGATGACCCGGCCTTGTTCGTGCGACCGGGCGTCGACTGGTTTCACATGAACGCCGCGACCTACGATCCAAGCGACGACACGCTGATCGTCTCCAGCCGCGAGAACTTTGTCGTGAAGATCGACTACGCCAGCGGCGACCTGGTCTGGATTCTTGGCGATCCGACGAAGTACTGGCACAGTTTTCAGTCCCTTGCAGCCCAGAGCCTCACTCTGGGGGACGGAGGTCTGTATCCGATCGGGCAGCACTCTGTGTCGATGACGCACGACGGATTGCTGCAGGTGTTCAACGATGGGCTGGGTTCGGTCAATCAACCCACCGGAGCGCCGGCCGGCGAGACCCGCAGCTACAGCGCCGTGTCGGCCTATGCGATCGATGGCGCCGACCGGATCGCGGTCGAAGCTCGGCGCTTCGACTACGGACAGCGCATCTACTCCAGTGTCTGCTCCAGCGCCTACCAGGCTCCGGTGGGCGCGTCCATGCTGATCAGCTATGCGGTCGCCGACAACGCCACGCACGCACGCCTGGTCGGGCTGGATGAAAGTCAGAACGTGGCGTTCGACTTCGAGTATGCGAGCTCGGGATGCAACACGAGCTGGAACGCACAACCGATTCCGTTCGAAGCGATGCGCTTCGACAAATAGAGCAGCGGGTCAGGCAGCGCCCGGGTTGAACTTCAAGGCCACGCCATTCATGCAGTAGCGAAGCCCGGTGGGCTTCGGCCCGTCGTCGAAGACGTGGCCAAGATGTCCTCCGCAGCGCCGGCAATGCACTGCCGTGCGCGTCATGCCGAGCGATCTGTCCTCGGTTTGCCCGACCGCGTCGGGCAGCGGCTGCCAGAAGCTGGGCCAGCCGGTCTTGCTGTCGAACTTGGTCCTGGACGAGAAGACCTCGAGGGCACAGCCGGCGCAGGCGAAGCGGCCTTCCCGGTGCTCATCGTTGAGCGGACTCGAATAAGGTCGCTCGGTGCCCTCGTGTCGCAGCACCGCATATTGATCGGCAGTGAGGCGCTGGCGCCATTCCGCGTCGGTGTGCGTCACCTCGAATTTCGCGGGTTCGGCCGCTTGCGCCAGCCGCACTCCCCATCCGAAGGCACTGGCAATCGCCAGCCCCAAGGTCGATGTCCCGGCAACGAGAACTTCACGGCGAGCTTTCAGAGTCATGGCGAACTTTCAACGTTGGCGCGGCGGTGGCTGCCCCGCTGCTCGTAGTTCGAGCCATGCGCGGCCTGGGTTACATCTCGGCGTGTCGGGCCTGGTCGGCAAGCATTCGCGTTGTCGGAATCCCCTTGTGCCGGCCACCTGAGGGCATTCTTCAAGATAATTAGGGTTAACCCTATTTTTCGACATGACGCCCTCGACTGCCCCCCTGTCCACCGCTTCGTCACGCATGCCCGTGGCCCTGCTCGCACTCGCCGCCGCCGCCTTCGCGATCGGCACCAGCGAATTCGTGGTCATGGGCCTCTTGCCGGACATGGCGCTCGACCTCGGCGTCACGCTGTCGCAAGCCGGCCTGCTGGTCACAGGCTATGCAATGGGGGTGGTGGTCGGCGCACCCGTGTTCGCGGTGGCCACCGCGCGGCTGCCGCGCAAGGCCACGTTGATCGCGCTGGCCTCGCTGTTCGTGCTGGGCAACCTGCTGTGCGCGTTGGCGCCGGACTACGGCCTGCTCATGGCCGCGCGCGTGATCACCGCGCTCGCCCACGGCACCTTCTTCGGCATCGGTTCCGTGGTGGCCGCCGGGCTGGTGCCGCCCCACCGGCGCTCGCAGGCGATCGCCCTGATGTTCACGGGCCTCACGCTGGCCAACGTGCTGGGCGTGCCGATGGGCCGCATCATCGGCGAGCACTTCGGGTGGCGCATGACCTTCGCGGCGATCGTGGTGATCGCACTGGGCGCGGTGGCTGCGCTGGTCGCCCTGCTGCCACGGCAGATCGAGATGCAGAAGGGCAGCATTTTGCGCGAGTTCACCGTGCTGGCCGACCGCCGCGTCCTGCTGGCGCTCGCCACCAGCGCGCTGACCTCGGCCAGCCTGTTCTGCGTCTTCACCTTCATCGCGCCCCTGCTGACGCAGGTCAGCGGCTTCTCGAACGCGGCGGTGGCGCCGATCCTGCTGCTGCTCGGCGTGGGCCTGACGATCGGCAGCACGGTCGGCGGGCGCCTCGGTGACCACCGACTGGTGCCATCGATGCTGCTGGTGCTGGGACTCAACGCGACGGTGTTGGCGCTGCTGCATTTCGCGCTGCCGATGAAGGCACCCACGGTGCTGCTGATGTTGCTGTGGACCACGCTCTCGTTTGCCCTGGTGCCGCTGCTGCAGACGCTGATCGTGCAGCACGCCAACGCCGCCCCCAACCTGGCCTCGACGCTGAACCAGGGCGCCTTCAATCTCGGCAATGCAGCCGGTGCCTGGATCGGCAGCGGCATGCTGGCCGCAGGCGCCCCGCTGGCCGGCCTGCCCTGGGCCGGCGCGGCGATCACGCTCGGCGCCCTGGCTCTCGGAGCCTGGAGCAGCCGACTCGACAGYGGCGCGGCACGGCTTCAATCCGCCTGAAACCGGCCATTCCAAGACTCGAGCTCGCACTCGCACATCCGCAGTTGCCCAGATTAGGGATGACACCGATCGTTCGGTGCATCGAAGTATCGGAACAGGCTCAGGAAGTACCAAACCCGGAAATTCGCGTCTCCACAATCGTTGCACGGCGACCCCAGTCGTCGATCAGAAGGAGACAGTCATGAAGCGTTTTCTGAAGGCGGGCCTGGTGCTCGCGCTCGCCGGTGCCGGGCTGGCCCAAGCCGCAACCGAGCTGGTGATCGCGACCGTGAACAACGGCCACATGATCGAGATGCAGAAGCTCGGCAAGTTCTTCGAGCAGGCCCATCCGGACATCAAGCTCAAGTGGGTCACGCTCGAGGAGGGCACGCTGCGCCAGCGCGTGACCACCGACATCGCGACCAAAGGCGGCCAGTTCGACGTCATGACGATCGGCATGTACGAGACGCCGATCTGGGCCAAGAAGGGTTGGCTCAAGCCGATCGCGACCGATGCCGCCTACGACGTCGACGACCTGCTGCCCGCGATGCGCAACGGCCTCTCGGCCGACGGCAAACTCTACGCCTCGCCCTTCTACGGCGAGAGCTCGATGCTGATGTACCGCAAGGACCTGGCCGACAAGGTCGGCTTCAAGATGCCCGAGCAGCCGACCTGGGCCCAGGTCAAGGAACTGGCCGGCAAGATCCACGACCCGAAGGCCGGCGTCTACGGCATGTGCCTGCGCGGCAAGCCGGGCTGGGGCGACAACATGGCGCTGCTGACCACCATGGTCAACACAAATGGCGGCCAGTGGTTCGACATGGCCTGGAAGCCGCAGATCGACACCAAGCCCTGGCACGATGCGATCGGCTTCTACGTCGACCTCATGAAGGCCTACGGCCCGCCCGGCGCCTCGGCCAACAGCTTCAACGAGAACCTGGCGCTGTTCAACGAGGGCAAGTGCGGCATGTGGGTCGACGCGACCATCGCGGCCTCCTTCGTGAGCGACCCGAAGCAGTCGAAGGTCGCCGACAAGGTGGCCTTCGCGCAAGCGCCCGTGGCCGTCACGCCCAAGGGCGCGAACTGGCTCTGGGCCTGGGCGCTGGCGATTCCCGCCGGCTCGCAGAAGGTCGACGCCGCTCAGAGCTTCGTCAAGTGGGCGACCTCCAAGGACTACATCCAGCTCGTGGCGAAGGAAGAAGGCTGGGGCTCGGTGCCGACCGGCACCCGCAAGTCGACCTACGCCTCGCCCGAGTTCATGAAGGCGGCACGCTTCGCCGAGGCCGAGAAGAAGGCCATCGACACCGCCAACGCCAACGACAGCACCTTGCCCAAGTCGCCTTACGTCGGCGTGCAGTACGCGGCCATTCCGGAGTTCCAGGCGATCGGCGTCGCGGTCGGCCAGCAGATGAGCGCGGCGCTCGCCGGCAAGGTCACGGTCGACCAGGCCTTGAAGACCTCGCAGACCGCGGCCGAGCGCGAGATGACCAAGGCCGGGTACTACAAGTAGCCGCCGCCCCCCTCCCCCGACAGGGGGAGGCGCGGGACAAAAACAAAGGTCTGCCATGAACCGACTTCTGCCCCGTGCGCTGATGGCGCCGGCCGTGGTCACGCTCGTCCTCTGGATGCTGGTGCCGCTGCTGATGTCGATCTATTTCTCGTTCGTCAACTACAACCTGATGCAGCCGGGCGAACGCACCTTCGCCCGCTTCGAGAACTTCCACTACTTCATCACCGACCCGGACTTCTGGCCCGCGGTGTGGAACACGCTGCTGCTGATCGGCAGCGTGATCGTGATCACCGTGGTGCTTGGCGTGCTGCTGGCGCTGCTGGTCAACGAACCGTTTCCGGGCCGCGGCATCGTGCGCGTGCTGCTGATCTCGCCCTTCTTCGTCATGCCCACGGTGAACGCGCTGTTGTGGAAACACATGATGATGAATCCGATCTACGGCGTGCTGGCCGACCTGTGGCGCAGCTTCGGCGCGACGCCGGTCGACTGGCTGACCGACCTGCCGCTGTTCTCCGTGATCGTCATGGTGGCCTGGCAGTGGCTGCCTTTCGCCTGCCTGATCTTCATCACCTCGCTGCAGTCGCTGGACCGCGAGCAGATGGAGGCGGCGCGCATGGACGGCGCCAGCGCGATCCAGCGCTTCGGCTACCTCACGCTGCCCCACCTGGGCCGGCCGATGGCGGTGGTGATCATGATCGAGATGATCTTCCTGCTGTCGATCTTCGCCGAGATCGCGGTCACCACCAACGGCGGGCCGGGCAACGCGAGCACCAACCTCACCTACCTGATCTTCAAGCAGTCGCTGATGAACTTCGACGTCGGCGTGGCGTCGGCAGGCGCGCTGTTCGCGGTGGTGCTGGCCAACATCGTGGCCGCCTTCCTGATCCGGATCATCGGCAAGAACCTCGACTGAGGAGCGACGCATGCAAACCGAGAATTTTCTCTTCCTGGCACTGCGAACCGTCGGCGCCTGGGCCCTCGCGCTGCTCCTGTTCTTCCCGCTCGGCTGGCTGGTGCTGACCTCGTTCAAGACCGAGCTGCAGGCGATCCACGTGCCGCCGCTGTTCATCTTCGAGCCCACGCTGGACAACTTCACCGAGGTGCAGCGGCGCAGCGACTACCTGCTGTTCGCGCGCAATTCGCTGATCACGAGCGTGGGCTCAACGGTCATCGGCCTCCTGATCGCGGCGCCGGCCGCCTACTCGATGGCCTTCTTCCGCACCCGGCGCACGCGCGACATCCTGATGTGGATGCTGTCGACCAAGATGATGCCGGCGGTCGGCGCGCTGGTGCCGATCTACGTGCTGGCTCAAACCGCCGGCCTGCTCGACACGCGCACCGCGCTGACGGTGGTGTTCATGCTGTCGAACCTGCCGATCATGGTGTGGATGCTCTATTCGGCCTACAAGGACATCCCGAACGAGATCCTCGAGGCCGCGCGCATGGACGGTGCCAGCCTCTGGACCGAATTCCGCCACGTGGTGCTGCCGCTGTCGGTCGGCGGTCTCGCTTCCACCGGCCTGCTGTGCCTGGTGCTGAGCTGGAACGAGGCTTTCTGGGCGCTCAACCTGAGCTCGGCCAAGGCCGGCACGTTGGCCACGCTGATGGCTTCCTACTCGAGCCCCGAGGGGCTGTTCTGGGCCAAGCTGTCCGCGGCCTCGCTGATGGCCATCGCCCCAATCGTGGTGTTCGGATGGTTCAGCCAAAAACAACTCGTGCAAGGCCTGACCTTCGGCGCGGTGAAATGAGCTCGCCCCAGTCTTCGCGCACTGCGCCACGGGCGCTTCGAAAAATCACGAGAGATCCTCAAGGAGTCATTTGATGGCCTACCTCCAGCTCGACCACATCAAGAAGAGTTTCGGCGACGCCCACATCATCAAGGGCGTCGACCTCGAGATCGACAAGGGCGAGTTCATCGTCTTCGTCGGCCCCTCGGGCTGCGGCAAGTCGACCTTGCTGCGGCTGATCGCGGGGCTCGAGCCGATCACCAGCGGCCGCCTCTCGCTCGACGGCAAGGACATCACGAACACGCCGTCCGGCAAGCGCGACCTGGCGATGGTGTTCCAGAGCTACGCGCTCTATCCGCACATGAGCGTGTACGACAACATGTCCTTCGCGCTCAAGCTCGCGAAGGTGTCGAAGGACGTGATCAGGACCAAGGTCGAGTACGCGGCCAGGACGCTGAACCTCACCGACTACCTGAGCCGCACGCCGAAGGAACTGTCGGGCGGCCAGCGGCAGCGGGTGGCGATCGGCCGCGCGATCGTGCGGGCGCCGAAGGTGTTCCTGTTCGACGAGCCGCTGTCGAACCTCGACGCGGCGCTGCGCGGCAACACCCGGGTCGAGATCCACAAGCTGCATCGCGCGCTCGGCGCCACCAGCATCTACGTCACGCACGACCAGGTCGAGGCCATGACCCTGGCCGACCGCGTGGTGGTGCTGCGCGACGGCCTGATCGAGCAGGTCGGCACGCCGATGGATTTGTACGATCGGCCGGCCAACCAGTTCGTCGCCCAGTTCATCGGCATGCCGTCGATGAACATGGTCGACGCCAAGGCGATCCCGAGCTTCTCGGCGCTGACCGGTGGCCGGCTGCCGGCCGACGGGTTCCTCGGCGTTCGGCCCGAAGCGCTGCGCGTGCACGCGGGCCCGGGCGGGGGCGCGCCGGCACGGGTCGAGCTGATCGAGGCGCTCGGCGCCGACACGCTGATCCACATCGATGTCGGCGGCGTGCCGCTGGTGGCGCGGCAGAACGACCGTACCGCGCTGCAGGCCGGCGATGCGGTCAGCGTCGAGCTCGATCCCTCGGTGCTGCATTTCTTCAACCGCGAAGGCCGCACCCTCGAAGCATGACGCTCGCCCCCAGGTTGCCCCGCGCTTCGTGTCGGGACGCCCACCCCCTGCCGGGGGCAACGCCAGCGGCCCGGCAAAGCCGGATCCGCGGTGTTTCCCGAAGGGGCCTCGCTTTGCGGCCCCGCACGTTTCATCTCCTGTCACGCGCGATGGAGAACACAGAATGACTCATCCTCCTTTGTCCGAATTCGTGGTGCTGCACCTCGGGCTCGGCTCTTTCCATCGCGCGCACCAGGCGCTGTACCTGCAGCTGTTGATCGACGCCGGCGACACCCGCTGGTCGATCACCGGCGCCAATCTGCGGCCCGACATGGCCGAGGTCGAATCCGCCCTGCGCGCGCAGGACGGCCGCTACACGCTGGAGACCGTGTCTCCGGCCGGCGACTTCCGCTACCAGCGCATCGCGTCGATCCGCGAGGTGCTGCCCTATGACGCCCGCCTGGCGGCGGTGATCGCCCGCGGCGCCGAGCCGCGCACGCGGGTGATCTCGTTCACGGTGACCGAGGCCGGCTACTACCTCGACCCGCAGGACCGGCTCGACCTCACGGCGCCCGACATCGCCGGCGACCTCGAGCAGGCGCGCCGAGGCGTCGCCGGCGGCACGATCTATGGCGCGATCTGCGCCGTTCTCCGGGCGCGCCGGGCCGCGGATGCGGGCCCCGTCACGCTGCTGAACTGCGACAACCTGCGCCACAACGGGGACCGCTTCCGCAAGGGCCTGATCGAGTTCATCGAGCGCGCCGGCGAGAGCGGTCTGCTCGACTGGGTGCGCAGCCAGACGAGCAGCCCGAACGCGATGGTCGACCGCATCACCCCGCGGCCGCCGCCCGAACTGCGCCGGCGGGTGCGCGAGGCCACCGGCTGGGACGACGCCGCGCCGGTCACCAGCGAGAGCTTCATCCAGTGGGTGATCGAGGACCGGTTCATCCACGGACGACCCGACTGGGGGCGCGTCGGCGTGCAGCTGGTCGATTCGGTCTCGCCCTACGAGGAAGCCAAGATCCGCATCCTCAACGCCAGCCACAGCGGCATCGCCTGGGCCGGCACCCTGGCCGGACTGCAGTACATCCACGAAGGCACGCACACCGCCGCCATCCGGCGCATCGCCTATGACTACGTCACGGACGATGTCATCCCCTGCCTGGACCGGCCCGGGCAGCCGAGCCCGGTCGACCTGCCCGCCTACCGCGACGTGGTGCTCGACCGCTTCGGCAATCCGGCCATCCGCGACACCAACCAGCGGGTGGCGATGGACGGCTTCTCGAAGATCCCGGGGTTCATCGCGCCGACGGTGCGCGAGCGGCTTTCGCGCGGCGAAGGCATCGCGAGCGTGGCCATGCTGCCGGCCCTGTTCCTGGCCTTCCTGCAGCGCTGGCACCAGGGCACCCTGCCCTACACCTACCAGGACCAGGGCATGGACGAAGGCGCCGCGCATGCGATCTGCGCCGCCGCCGATCCGGTGGCGGCGCTTTGCGCCGACCACGGACTGTGGGGCGACGCGGCCGGCGATGCGCGGCTGGTCGCGGCGATGCGCGATGGCGCCGCGCGGGTCCGGCAATTCATCCAGGGAGCCACGAAATGAGCGGCCGTCTTGCACAACGCCATGTCCTGATCACCGGTGCCGGCGGCGGCATCGGGCTCGCGATCGCCGAGGCCTGCCTGGCCGAAGGTGCGCGCTGCACGCTGGCCGACCGGTCGGCAGAGCCGTCCGATGGCGTCGCGCGGCTGCAGCGCAGGCACCCCGAGGCCGTGGCCTACGTGGCGGCGGACGTCAGCGACGCGGCCGCGGTGGGCGGCCTGCTCTACGCGGCGCGAGCGGCGCACGGAGAGATCCACACGCTGGTCAACAACGCCGCGATCTTCGAGATGGCGCCGCTGCTCGAGAGCGACGAGGCCTCCTTCGACCGGTTGTTCGCGGTCAACGTCAAGGGCATGTTCTTCACCATGCAGCGCGTGCTGCAGCACATGGTCGACAGCCGTGTCACGGGCGGCTCGGTCATCAACATGGCCTCGCAGGCCGGCCGGCGCGGCGAGGCGCTGGTGTCGCACTACTGCGCGACCAAGGCCGCGGTCATCAGCTACACGCAGAGTGCCGCGTTGGCGATGGCGCCCCACGGCATCCGGGTCAACGCGATCTCGCCGGGCGTGGTCGACACGCCGATGTGGAATCACGTCGACGCGCTGTTCGCCCGCTACCAAGGCCTCCAGCCGGGCGAGAAGAAGCGCCAGGTGGGGCTCGAGGTCCCGCTGGGGCGCATGGGAACGCCCGGCGACATCGCCGCCGCCGCCGTGTTCCTGGCCAGCGACGAGGCGCGCTACATCACGGCGCAGACGCTCAACGTCGACGGTGGTAATGTCATGAGCTGAAGGTACATGGGAAAGGACCGCCTCATGTCATCCCCGCGCCAACGCCATCTGCCCCGCGACCGAAAACCCGAACTCGAGCGCGACTTCACGCGTTCGCCCGCGCTGGGCTACGAGGCGCCCGAGGACGCCGGCCTCGTGCGCTGCCTCGCGCACGGCTTCCCGAGCCCGCTGGTGCGCTGGCATTTCCACGAAGAGTACGAGCTGCACCTGATCACCGAGACCTCCGGCCGGGCCTTCGTCGGCGACTGGATCGGGCCCTTCCATCCCGGCCAGCTGGTGCTTTGCGGGCCGCGCCTGCCGCACAACTGGATCTCGCTCGACGTCCCCGAGGGAGGCTCGACCGACCGCGACCGCGTGATCCAGTTCCGCCACGATCCGATCGAGCGCGCGGCGGCCGACATCCCCGAACTGCGCGAAGCGCTGCAGCTGCTCGGGCGGGCCCGACACGGCATCGAGTTCTTCGGTTTCGAGGAGCGTGCGCTGGCGCAGTGGGACGCCATCAAGGCCGCGCGCGGATTGCAGCGGCTCGCGCTCTTCCTCGAGTACCTGGCCGAACTCGCGCACTGCAGCGACTACCGCCTGCTCTCGAACGTGCAGATGAAGGGGGTCGAAGACGACACCGAGGTCGACCAGATCAACATCATCGTCAACCGCATCACCGCCAACCTGGCCGAGCCAGTGGCGATGGCCGACATCGCTAGCGAGCTCGGCATGAGCGAAAGCCGCTTCAGCCGCTTCTTCAAGCGCTCCACCGGCAACAGCTTCACCGACTTCGTGAACCGCGTGCGCATCAACAGCGCCTGCCACCTGCTGATGCAGACCGACCACTACGTGACCGACATCTGCTACCAGGTCGGCTTCAACAACGTGGCCAACTTCAATCGGCGCTTCCTCGAGATCAAGGGCATGACGCCGACCGAGTTCCGGCGCCAGAGCGACAGCCGCTTCGGCAGCCTGGCCTGACCAGGGTGCGGCATGTACCTCGGCCTCGATCTCGGAACCTCGGAGTTGAAGGCGCTGCTGCTGGACCGGGACCATCGCATCGTCGCCCTGGCGCGTGCATCGCTGGAAGTGGACCGGCCGGCACCGCTGTGGTCGGAGCAGCCGCCTACCCGATGGTGGGGAGCGCTGGAGGCCGCCATGGCGGTTCTGCGCCAGGGCCATGCCGAGGCGTTGGCCGGCGTCCGCGCGATCGGACTGTCGGGCCAGATGCACGGCGCGGTCGCGATCGACGCCGCCGGCGCGGTGCTGCGACCGGCGATCCTCTGGAACGACGGCCGCAGCGCGCCGCAGTGCGAGGCGCTGATGGCGCGGGTGCCCGGCCTCGGCGCGATCGCCGGCACCCTCGCGATGCCGGGCTTCACCGCGCCCAAGCTCATGTGGATGCGCGAGCACGAGCCTGAGCTCTTCGCGCGCACCGCCTGCGTGCTGCTGCCGAAGGACTGGCTGCGCTACCGGCTGAGCGGCACGCGGGCGAGCGACATGTCGGACGCCTCGGGCACCTTGTGGCTCGACGTCGCGGCGCGCGACTGGTCCGACGCCCTCCTGGCCGCGACCGGGCTCACGCGCGACCACATGCCGCGGCTGGTCGAAGGCAGCGAACCGGCAGGCGCCCTGAGCCCCGACCTGGCGGCGCGCTGGGGCCTCGCGGCCGGCATTCCGATCGCCGGCGGCGGCGGCGACAACGCGGCGAGTGCGGTCGGGATGGGGCTGGTCGGCGCGGGACAGGGCTTCGTCTCGCTCGGCACCTCGGGCGTCATCTTCATTTGCGGCGAACGCTTCGAGCCCGACCCCGGGCGGGCGGTCCATGCCTTCTGCCATGCGCTGCCGGGCCGCTGGCACCAGATGTCGGTGATGCTGTCGGCGGCGAGCGCCGTCAGCTGGGCCGCGCGCAGCTTCGGCCTCGGCAACGAGGCCGCGCTGCTGGCCGCGGCAGCGACCCTCGACGCCAAAGGCCGCCAGCGAGCCCCGCTGTTCCTGCCCTATCTCTGCGGCGAACGTTCGCCGCACAACGACCCGGACGCGCAAGGCGTGCTCTTCGGCCTGACGCACGCCCAAGGGCCGGCCGAGATCGCCTACGCGGTGGTGGAAGGCGTGAGTTTCGGGCTGCGCGACGGACTGGACACCCTCGCCAGGCCCGCAGGCGATCTGTTGCTGGTCGGCGGTGGCGCGCGCAGTCGCTGGTGGGCCCAGTTGCTGGTGGACATCCTCGACGTGCCGCTCGCGGTCTGCGCAGGCAGCGAGGCCGCCGGTGCCGTGGGCGCCGCCCGTCTCGCCTGGCTGGCGGACGGCGGATCGGAAGCCGGGGTCTGCCCGCCTCCCGCCGTGCTCCAGCGCTTCGAGCCGGCGGCGGGCATCGCCGCGGGCCTTGCCAGCCGCCGTGCCCGCTTCAAGGCGCTGTATGCGGCGCTGGGTTCCTGCTTCCGCTAGCGTTCACCCAGCTGCCCATAGGAGGTGCGCAGCCCCGCGTAGTCTGTCGGCCCGCTGCTTTCAGGTGGATTGCCGGTCGCGGACAGCCAGGCGGCGATGCTCGGCACCCGCCGATCGAAATAGTGCTGCAGGCGCGGCCAGTTGCCGGCCTCGGCATGGCCCTCGGTGATCTCGAGCGCCTCGACCGCGATGGTCCGCAGGCTGGTCACCATGGCCAGCGAGCGGCCGTCCAGCAGTTGCAGCGTCACCTCGCGCCCCTGGGCCAGGATCTCGGCGAGGATGCGCCGATGCACGGCGTAGTCGGCCCAACTCCGCTTGATGCAGGCGTCGTTCAGTTCGCGGAACACCCAGTGCATGTTGGTGGCGAACATCGCGGCCACCTGGCCCGCCTGGTCGAGGCTCCGCCTGGAAGCCCCGGCCTGCAGCCATACCGCCCAGAAAAGGGCCGCGAGGACGCCCAGGGCCTGCACCCAGGCGGCCCATTCGGCCCCGGATGCGGGGCGGTAGAACCAGGCCACGCCCGCCAACGCCACGCCGGCGGCGGCAATCGCCGCGCCAAGTTTTCGCATGGTCATTCCAGCAGCGGCCGGGCGTCGCTCATTGGAGCACCTTCGTGCTTCGCACTGCGGTGCGAGCGCCTTCGGGCGGCCGGGCGTCGCTCATTGGAGCACCTTCGTGCTTCGCACTGCGGTGCGAGCGCCTTCGGGCGGCCGGGCGTCGCTCATTGGAGCACCTTCGTGCTTCGCACTGCGGTGCGAGCGCCTTCGGGCGGCCGGGCGTCGCTCATGCAAACGGGCCTTCCTTGCCAAACAGCTTCCGGATTGCCGCCACGCCGGCCACCAGGGCATTCGCATAGGTGGAATGCGGATCGACCGCCGCCTCGATCGGAAGATAGGGAAGAACTTCGTCCATCACGTAGTCGGTAGCTTCCAGCAATACCCAATAGAACTCGCCCTCTTCGAGTTCTTGCACGGTCAGCGCGATATTCCGCAATTGCGACATGGGGTTAGGAGGATTTCGGGATGGAACGAATTGATCCTATTCAGGGCCGTCTACAACACCTAGTCATAATTTCACGATTTGTTGCAAATGTGACCGATCGTAAATAAATGGGCAAGTCCTTCATTCGCCAACTGTGGATTAGTGCGCTGTTTACAAATTCCAACAAGATTTGCCTACAACTCTTATCTCCGCAACGGCCTAAGCTCATGGTTCCAACCCACTGCGCGGAGGAGCCATGAAGCATTTCAACCTGGACCCCCATATGACCGCCTCGGTCGGCGGCGCCTTCTATCCGACGGGCCACAGCTTCGTGATGTTTCCCGACGCCAAGGACGCCAGCGCCGTGGGCCACCGGCTGCTGGACAACGGTTTCAGCGGCGACGAGATCTACCTGATTCCGCCCGAGGTGGTGCTCGAGCAGATCTCGCCCACGGTGCGCGAGACGGACAGCACCTTTCCATCGGCCGGCACCGACGCCGCCACGGTCCGCGCCTACACCAAGCTGGCGCGCGAAGGGCACACCGCCCTGCTGGTCAGGACCCGGGACGAGGCCGCCGCGAGCCGGCTGATGGATCAGGTGCGCACCGTGCCGTTCTCGATCGCGCAGCGCTACCGCATGCTGGTGATCGAGGACCTCTGAGGGCCGACGGAGGGAGCGTGGGGTCCCTCCGACCCCCTTCGGCTAGGCGCCGGTGGCCCGCAGCAGCACCGTGCGGGCCATCGCCTGCGCCAGTTCCTGCTCGCCGAGGCACACCGTGACGGCATCCTGCTGGGTGAGCAAGCGGGCTTCATCCTCGTTGTGGCTGCGGATCACGGTCTCGATCGCCGGGTTCAGCGTCCGGGCCGCCTCGATCATCTGCCGCACGTTCATGGCGTCGGCGGTGGCGATCACCAGCACGCGGGCGCGGGCGATGTGGGCCTGGATCAGCACCGACGGATCGGCGGCGTCGCCCCACACGGCGGCCACGCCCTCGCCGCGCAGCTGCTCCACGATCGCGCGGTTCTGCTCCGCCACGACGAAGGGGATGTCGTGCGCCGCCAGCGCATCGGCGATGCGCCGGCCGACCCGCCCGTAGCCGACCAGCACCACTTGCCGAGACAGGTACCTGGCCTCGGTGTGCATCGGCAGCTCGGCCAGCGGGTCGTCCCTCGACGCCAGTCGGCGCGCGACAGATGAATGCACGTGCAGCCATTGCTGCAACGGCTCGATCAGGCTGAACCACAGCGGATTGGTGGCGATGGAGATCAGCGCGCCGGCCAGCAGCAGGCTCTGCCCTTCGGGCGGCAACAAGCCGAGCGAACCACCCAGCGCCGCGAGGATGAACGAAAACTCGCCGATCTGGGCCAGGCTCGCGCTGACCGTGAGCGCAGTGCCCAGCGGGTAGCGCAGCAGCAGCACCAGCGCACAGGCAGCGACCGACTTGCCGACCACGATCACGAGCACCACGGCCAGCACCTGCAGCGGCCGGTCGATCAGCACGGACGGGTCGAACAACATGCCGACCGAGACGAAGAACAGCACGGCGAAGGCGTCGCGCAACGGCAGCGATTCCTGCGCCGCGCGGTGGCTGAACTCCGACTCCCGCATCACCACGCCGGCGAAGAAGGCGCCGAGTGCGAACGAGACGCCGAACAGCGCCGCCGAGGCGAAGGCGATGCTGACCGCGGCGGCCACCACGCAGAGCGTGAACAGCTCGCGCGAGTGGGTGCTCGCCACCTGCCACAGGATCCACGGGAAGACCCGCCGTCCGACCACCAGCATCAGGAGCACGAAGCCGCCGACCTGCAGCAGCGTGAGGCCCAGCGTCTGCCAGACCGGCGGGCCGGCGGCGGCCGCGGCGGCCCCGCCCAGCGCCCCGGCCAGCGGCGGCAGCAGCACCAGGACCAGCACCATCGCCAGGTCTTCCACGACCAGCCAGCCGATCGCGATGCGTCCGGTGAACGATTCGAGGATGCCCAGGCTTTCGAGCGCGCGCAGCAGCACCACCGTGCTCGCCACCGACAGCGCCAGCCCGAACACCAGCGCACCGCCCGGGCTCCATCCCCACCAGGTCGCGAGCGCGGCACCGAACAGCGTCGCCACCGCCATCTGGACCAGGGCGCCGGGCAGCGCGACCTTGCGCACCGCCAGCAGCTCGTCCAGCGAGAAATGAAGGCCGACGCCGAACATCAGCAGCATCACGCCGATCTCCGCCAGCTGCGCGGCGATGCCCGCATCGGCGACGAAGCCCGGCGTGAACGGCCCGATGATGACGCCCGCCAGCAGGTAGCCGACCAGCGCCGGCAGCCGCAGCCGCGTCGCCAGGAAGCCGAGCACCAGCGCCAGGCCGAGGCCGGCCGCGATGGTGTTGATCAGTGAAACGCTGTGCGGCATCGCCTTGCATTCTGCAAGAACGATGCCGCAGCCAGGCTCAGGAGGCCATCTTTTCCGTACGGGCGTTGATCAGTTCCTCGGGCTCCTGGGCCTCGACCCAGGTCTCGTTGTTGAGCCCGGCCTGCAGCCGGGCCTCGTCGAGTTCGTTGGTCCATTTGGCGACCACGATGGTGGCCACGCCGTTGCCGATCAGGTTGGTCAGCGCGCGGGCCTCGGACATGAAGCGGTCGATGCCGAGAATCAGCGCCAGCCCCGCCACCGGCACGTGGCCCACCGCCGACAGCGTGGCCGCCAGCACGATGAAGCCGCTGCCGGTGACGCCGGCGGCCCCCTTCGATGTCAGCAACAGCACCGCCAGCAGCGTGATCTCCTGCATCAGCGTCATCGGGGTGTTGGTGGCCTGGGCGATGAAAACTGCCGCCATCGTCAGATAGATCGAGGTTCCGTCCAGGTTGAAGGAATAGCCGGTCGGGATCACCAGGCCGACGCAGGTCTTCTTGGCGCCGAGGTTCTCCATCTTCTCCATCATCCGCGGCAGCACCGATTCGGAGGACGAGGTGCCCAGCACGATCAGCAGCTCTTCCTTGATGTACTTGATGAACTTCCAGATGCTGAATCCGTGGAAGCGCGCGATCCCCCCCAGCACCACGAAGATGAACAGCAGGCAGGTCAGGTAGAAGGTTGCCATCAGCTTGCCGAGCTCGAACAGCGAGCCGATGCCGTACTTGCCGATCGTGAAGGCCATCGCGCCGAAGGCGCCGATCGGCGCCAGCTTCATGATGTAGTTGATGATCACGAAGAGCACGTGCGAGCCCTTCTCGATGACGTCGAACACCAGCGTGCCGCGGCCGCCGAAGCGATGCAGCGCGAAGCCGAAAAGCACCGCGATCAGCAGCACCTGCAGGATCTCGCCCTTGGCGAAGGCGTCGACCACCGTGTTGGGGATCACGTTCATGAGGAAATCGACCGTGCCCTGCATCTTGCCCGGGCCGGTGTAGGCTGCCAGCGCCCGGGTGTCGAGCGACGCCGGATCGATATTCATGCCGACACCGGGCTTGAGCAGGTTGACCAGCACCAGGCCGACCACCAGCGCGACGCTGCTGACCACCTCGAAATAGAGCAGCGCCAGCCCACCGGTCTTGCCGACCTTCTTCATGTCCTCCATGCCCGCGATGCCGACCACCACGGTGCAGAAGATGATCGGCGCGATCATCATCTTGATCAGCTTGATGAAGGCGTCGCCGAGCGGCTTCATGGTTTCGCCGACGGACGGATAGAAATGCCCCAGCAGCACGCCGACGACCACGGCCGTGATCACCTGCGCGTAGAGGGAGCGGTAGATCGGCAGCTTCTTGGCCGGTGCGGCCGGCATCGCTGTGGGTGTCATGCGGGGATCTCCTGGGTGTGATGTGTTGGATTGGGAGACAGACGCCGTCGAAGGCGCCGCGCAAACAAAAAAAACCCGCCGTAGCGGGTTTTCTCGGGGGCTTTTCCAGGTGGGCGCCTCAGTGCATGTGAAGCCCACCATTGACCGAAAAATCGGCCCCGGTGGAGTAGCCGCCTTCGTCGGTCGCCAGCCAGGCGATGATCGATGCGATCTCGCTCGGCTCGCCCAGCCGCTTGACCGGGATGGTGGAGACGATCTTGTCGAGCACTTCCTGGCGAATCGCCTTGACCATGTCGGTGCCGATGTAGCCCGGACTCACGGTGTTGACCGTCACGCCCTTGGCGGCGAGCTCCTGCGCCAGCGCCATCGTGAAGCCGTGCATCCCGGCCTTGGCGGCCGAGTAGTTGGTCTGGCCGGCCTGGCCCTTGGCGCCGTTGACCGAGCTGATGTTGATGATCCGGCCCCAGCCCTTGTCCACCATGTCGCCCACGACCTGCTTGGTCACGTTGAACATGCTGTTGAGGTTGGTCTCGATCACCGAACTCCAGTCCTCCGGCGTCATCTTGAGGAACATGCGGTCACGCGTGATGCCCGCATTGTTGACCAGCACATCGATGCTGCCGTGCTCCGCCTTGGCCTTGGTGAAGGCCTCGACGGTGGACTGCCAGTCACCGACATTGCCGACCGAGGCATGGAACTCGTAGCCCTCGGCCTTCTGCTCGGCCAGCCATTTGGCGTGGTCGCGGGTGGGGCCGCAGCCGGCGATGACGGTGAACCCGTCCTTGGCCAGGCGCTGGCAGATGGCTGTTCCGATGCCCCCCATGCCCCCGGTGACGTATGCGACTTTTTTGCTCATGAAGATTTCCTTGATGTATGCGAGCCTGAACAGGCATTGTTCACTTTATAGAAGTTTCTAGCCAAGGCCCGATCAGGAAAACACTGAGCCTCGATTGCAACGGGGTGTCACAAGCCGTCCATATACTGCGCCCCCATGCTCTGTCACTTCGCGTATTCGCTTCCCCCCGAGGGGGTCAGCCCGCCTTGGGGCGGCCCTGCGGCGGCCTGATTCGATGTCATCCATCGAGTTGAGACGGATCGCCAAGTCGTGGGGCGAAAGCACGGCCCTGCACGCGGTGGACCTGCAGATCGAGCCGGGTTCGTTCTGCGTGCTCCTGGGCCCTTCGGGCTGCGGCAAGTCGACCACGCTGCGCATCGTCGCCGGGCTCGAGACCGCGACCGCCGGCCAGGTGCTGATCGACGGCCGCGATGTCACCGCGCTGCCGCCGTCCCGGCGCGGCATCGCGATGGTGTTCCAGAACTATGCGCTGTTTCCGCACCTGAGCGTGGCCGACAACATCAGTTTCGGCCTCTCGGTGCGCAAGACGCCGGCGGCGGAGAGCGCGCGCCGGCTGCGCGACGCCGCGGCGCTGCTGGGCCTCGAGGCGCTGCTGGAGCGCAGGCCCTCGCAGCTCTCGGGCGGCCAGCAGCAGCGGGTGGCCCTGGGCCGCGCGCTGGTGGCGCAGGCCAAGGTCTGCCTGATGGACGAGCCGCTGTCCAACCTCGACGCCCAGCTGCGCCAGGACATGCGCCGCGAACTGCGTGACCTGCAGCGCCAGCTCGGCCTCACGGTGGTCTACGTCACGCACGACCAGACCGAGGCGATGAGCATGGCCGACCAGGTGGTGCTCCTGAACCGGGGCCGAGTCGAACAATCGGGCATGCCGCGCGAGCTCTATGCGCGGCCGGCCACCACCTTCGCGGCCCGCTTCATCGGCACGCCGCCGATGAACCTGGTGGCGCTGGAGGCCGGCCGCATCGCCGGCAGCGACGTCGCCGCCGGCCTGCAGGCCGCCACGCTCGGCATCCGGCCCGAGGCCATCGCGCTCGATGCCGCAGGCATCCCGGCCACGGTGCAGAGCGTGGAGTACCTCGGCGCCGACCTGGTGCTGCGCTGCGCGGTGGGAAGCCAGGTGCTGCTGGTGCGCACCGCCGGACAGCACCGGGCGGAGCCGGGCGACCGGGTCGGCCTGCGCTGGGCGCCACAGGACGCGCATGGCTTCGATGCCGGCGGCAAGCGAATCGATTGAGCTTTCATCCAAAGGAAAAAACCACCATGCAACGGAAGACCTTCATCCAGACCCTGGCCCTGCCCCTGATGGCCGCCGGCGCCCTGCTCGCCGGCACCGCGAGCGTTCACGCGCAGGCGCCGGTGGAGCTCCAGTTCTACTACCCGGTGGCCGTGGGCGGCCCGATCGCGAAGACGATCGACGGCTTCGCGGCCGGCTTCATGAAGGAGAACCCGGGCGTGAAGGTGTCGCCGATCTATGCCGGCACCTACCAGGAGACCATCGTCAAGGCGCTGACCGCGCACAAGTCGGGCACGCCGCCGGTGACCTCGGTGCTGTTGTCGACCGACATGTTCACGCTGATCGACGAGGATGCGATCGTTCCCTTCGACGATTTCGTGAAAACCCCCGAAGACAAGGCCTGGCTCGCCGGTTTCTACAAGGCGTTCATGATGAACAGCCAGGCCGGCGGCAAGACCTGGGGCATCCCGTTCCAGCGCTCGACGGTGGTCATGTACTGGAACAAGGAACTGTTCAAGGAAGCCGGCCTCGACCCGAACAAGCCGCCGACGACCTGGGCCGAACTCAAGGAGGCGGCCACCAAGCTCACGAAGAAGGACGCCAGCGGCAAGGTCACGCAGTGGGGCGTGCAGATTCCCTCGAGCGGCTTCCCCTACTGGCTGTTCCAGACCCTGACCACGCCGAACGACACGATCCTCGCCAACGAGGCCGGCACCCAGGTCAAGCTCGACGATCCGAAGGTGATCGAGGCGCTGCAGTACTGGGTCGACCTCGGCAAGGCCGGCATCCACCCGCCGGGCGTGGTCGAGTGGGGCACGACGCCGAAGGACTTCTTCGAGAAGAAGGCCGCCATCATCTACACCACCACCGGCAACCTGACCAACATCAAGGCCAACGCCAAGTTCGACTTCGGCGTCGGCATGATTCCCGGGAACAAGCGCAAGGGCTCGCCCACCGGCGGCGGCAATTTCTACATCTTCAAGAAGTCGACGCCGGCGCAGCAGGACGCCGCGTTCAGGTTCGCCAAGTGGATCACCCAGCCCGAGCGTGCCGCGCAGTGGAGCATGGACACCGGCTACGTCGCGGTCTCCCCGGCCGCGTACGAGACCGACACGCTGCGCAAGTACGGCCGCGACTTCCCCGCCGCGCTGGTGGCGCGCGACCAGCTGCCGGTGTCGGTGGCCGAGTTCTCCACCCATGACAACCAGCGCGTGACCAAGGCCCTGAACGACGGCCTCCAGGCCGCGCTGACCGGCAGCAAGACGCCCGCCCAGGCGATGCAGGACGCGCAGCGCGAAGCCGATCGCATCCTGCGTTCGTTCAAGTAGGCCGGGGCGCCGGCCACGCCATGACGCACCCCGGCAACACCGCCTCGCGCAACGCCGTCCATGCGTGGCTGCTGCTGTTGCCGGCGTTGCTGCTGCTGGTCGCGTTCACGCACTGGCCGGCGGTGTCGACGCTGGTCGACAGCTTCTTCTCGACCCCCAAGGGCAAGCGCCCGAGCGTCTGGGTCGGGCTCGAGAACTACGCCGTCATGACCGGCGACCCGGTGTTCTGGAAGGCGGTGCGCAACAACCTCTGGTTCGCGGGCGCGACCATCCCGCTGTCGATCGCGCTGGCGCTGGTGATGGCGCTCTGGGTCAACGAGCGGATCGCGGGCCGCGCTTTCCTGCGCATGGCCTATTTCACGCCGACCGTGCTGCCGATGATCGCGGTGGCCAACATCTGGCTCTTCTTCTACACCCCGCAGTACGGCCTGCTCGAGCAGATCACCGGGGCGCTCGGCCTGCCCTCTCACAACTGGCTCGGCAGCCCCTCGACCGCGCTCGGCGCGGTGACGCTGGTCGCGATCTGGAAGGAAGCCGGCTTCTTCATGATCTTCTACCTGGCGGCGCTGCAGACGCTCAACCCGAGCCTGCGCGAGGCGGCGGCGATCGAGGGCGCCTCGCGCTGGTACTTCTTCCGCCGCGTGCAATGGCCGCTCCTGATGCCCACCACGCTGTTCGTGCTGGTCAACGCCTTCATCAACGCCTTCCGGATGGTCGACCACCTGTTCGTGCTGACGCGCGGGGGCCCGGACAATACCTCGATCCTGCTGCTCTATCACCTCTACGAGGTCGGATTCAGCTTCTGGGACACGGCCTACGCCTCGGCGATCACGGTGGTGCTGGTGGTGGTGCTGGCGGGCATCGCGCTGTTCCAGTTCTTCGTGCTCGACAGGAAGGTCCACTACAAATGAGCGCCGCCGCTCCGGCCCAGCGCCTCGCCTACAACGAGCCCACGCTGCTCGACACGCTGGCCGCCTGGTGGCTCGCGCTGCTGTGGATCCTGCCGCTGGCCTACGCGGTGTGGACCGCCTTCCATCCGGCCGAGTACTCGACCCGCTTCGCGCTGCTGGCGCCCCTCACGCTCGACAACTTCCGCCGCGCCTGGGAGGCGGCGCCCTTCGCGCGCTACTTCCTCAACACCACCCTGCTCGTCGCGATGGTGCTGGCGGTGCAGCTCGTGCTGGGCACGCTGGCGGCCTATGCCTTCGCGCGCTACGAATTCAGGGGCCGCGGCATCGCCTTCGCGCTGGTGCTGGTCCAGCTGATGATCATGCCGGACATCCTGCTGGTCGAGAACTACAAGACCATGGCCCGGCTCGGCCTGGTCGACACGCTGCTGGCCATCGGGCTGCCCTACTTCGCCTCGGCCTTCGCGATCTTCCTGCTGCGCCAGACCTTCATGGGCATCCCGAAGGAGCTCGACGAGGCCGCCCGGGTCGAGGGCGCCGGCGCCCTGCAGATCCTGTGGCGCGTCTACGTGCCGCTGGCCCGCCCGGTCTATACCGCATTCGCCCTGGTGTCAGTGAGCTTTCACTGGAACAATTTCCTCTGGCCGCTGATCATCACGAACAGCGTCAACGCGCGGCCGCTGACGGTCGGGCTGCAGGTGTTCTCCTCGGTCGACCAGGGGGTCGACTGGTCGGTGATCACCGCCGCCACCCTGATGACCTCGGCGCCGCTGCTGATCGCGTTCCTGCTCTTTCAGCGTCAGTTCGTGCAGAGCTTCATGAGGGCCGGCATCAAATGAAACTCGTGACCTGGAACACCCAATGGTGCTGCGGCCTCGACGGCGTCGTGAGCCCCCAGCGCATCGTCGATGGCGCGCGCGCGATGGGGGATTTCGACGTCCTGTGCCTCCAGGAGATCGCCTCGGGCTTCGGCGCCATGGCAGGCAGCCCCGGCGACCAGCCGGCCGAGCTGCAGGCGCTGCTGCCGGGCTTCCAGCTCTTCTTCGGCGCCGCGGTCCATGACTTCGATGCCGACGACGGCCGGCCGATGCGATTCGGCAACCTGATCGCCACGCGGCTGCCGGTGGCGCATGTGCAGCATCACGTCCTGCCCTGGCCGGCCGACCCGTCCGTGACCAGCATGCCGCGCATGTGCACCGTGGTCACGCTGACCAGCCCCGAACTGGGCCCGCTGCGCGTGATGACCACGCACCTGGAGTACTACTCGCCGGCGCAGCGGCTGGCGCAGGCGCGCGCCCTGCGCGCGTTGCACAAGGAGGCCTGCGAGCAGGCCGCGGCACCGCCTGTCGACGACTTCCCTGGCTCGCCGTTCCGGCCCAAGCGCCACACGCCGCAGGCCATCCTCTGCGGCGACTTCAACACGCCCGCGTCCGACCCGGCATATGACGCCATCCAGCAGCCTTTCACCGACCCCGCCCTGTCGGCCCAGGCACCCGCCTTGCGGTTCCAGGATGCCTGGCCGCTGGCCCACCCCGAGCGGCCGCACGACCCGACCTTCCGCCTCTTCGACCGCACCTACGGTCCCGATCCGATGGCCTGCGATTTCGTCTTCGTGAGCGATGAACTGGCGCCGCGGGTGCGCAGGGTCGAGGTCGATTTGCAGACCCGCGCCTCAGACCACCAACCCGTGCTCCTCGAAATAGATTGAGCTCGCCCCCAGGTTGCCCGCACTTCGTGTCGGGCGCCCACCCCCTACCGGGGGCGCCGCCCACGGCCCGGCAAAGCCGGTCCCGTGGCGGCCCACGAACAGGCACGCTGCGCGCGGCCGAGAGCCAACCTGGGGGTTAGCGTTCGATCGTCAGGGCGACACCCATGCCGCCGCCGATGCACAGCGAGGCAATGCCCTTCTTGGCGTTCTGGCGCTGCATCTCGTGCAGCAGCGTCACCAGGATGCGGCAGCCCGAGGCACCGATGGGGTGGCCGATGGCGATCGCACCGCCGTTCACGTTGACCTTGTTGACGTCCCAGCCCATCTCGCGATGCACCGCGCAGGCCTGGGCCGCGAAGGCCTCGTTGATCTCGAGCAGGTCGAGGTCCTGCGGCTTCCAGCCGGCGCGCTGCAGCGCCTTCTGCGAGGCCGGCACCGGACCCATGCCCATGAAGGCCGGATCGAGGCCGGTGCTGGCGTAGCTGGCGATGCGCCCGAGCGGCTTCAGGCCCAGGGCGGCCGCCTTCTTGGCGGTCATCACCATCACGGCGGCGGCGCCGTCGTTCAGGCCCGAGGCATTGCCCGCCGTCACGCCGCCGGCCTTGTCGAAGGCCGGGCGCAGGCCCGCGAGGCCCTCGGCGCTGCTCTTGCGGTTGATGAACTCGTCCTGGGCGAAAACCACCGGGTCGCCCTTCTTCTGCGGGATGTTGACCGCGACGATCTCGTCCTTGAACTTGCCGGCATCCTGCGCCGCGGCCGCCTTGGTCTGGCTGCCGAGCGCCAGTTCGTCCTGCGCGGCGCGGCTGATGTCGTACTTCTTGGCCACGTTCTCGGCCGTGATGCCCATGTGGTACTGGTTGTACACGTCCCACAGGCCGTCGACGATCATCGAGTCGACCAGCTTCCAGTCGCCCATGCGCTGGCCGTTGCGCGAGTTGGGCAGCACGTGCGGCGCCAGGCTCATACTCTCCTGCCCGCCCGCGATGACGATCTCGCTGTCGCCCGTGGCCACCGCCTGCGCCGCCAGCATCACCGCCTTCAGGCCCGAGCCGCAGACTGCGTTGATGGTCAGCGCCGGTGTCTCCTGGGTGATGCCGCTCTTCAGCAGCGCCTGGCGCGCCGGATTCTGGCCGCTGCCCGCGGCCAGCACCTGGCCCATGATGACCTCGCCGATCTGATCGCTGCCGACCTTGGCGCGCGCCAGCACTTCCCTGATCACGAGGGCGCCGAGTTCGGTCGCCGGGATGTTGGCCAGCGAACCGCCGAACTTGCCCACGGCGGTACGTGCGGCTGAAACGATGACGATGTCTTCCATGGTGTGTTCTCCAGTACTAAAGAATCACCCCCAGCCTCGCCCACTTCGTGTGGCTCTGACACCCCCTGAAGGGGGCGCACCCGGCGGCCCGGCAGAGCCGGTTCCTCGGGTGCCCCGGCCTCGGGTGTGTCGGTTTCATGCGATGCAGGTCGTGCAAAGGGTGGTGGGGGACTAACAAGAAAAGGAATCAGGCTTTCGCCTTGACGTAGCGGCCCGGCGCCGGCTCGCTCGCCTGGTAGGCGCTGCCTTTGCCATAGGCCTTGGGGGCAGGGATCTGCTTGCCCGCGTGGGTCTTGAGCCAGTCGGACCAGTCGGTCCACCAGCTGCCGGGATGCTCGGTGGCGCCGGCCAGCCATTCGGCCGGCGTCTTCGGCAGCTTGCCGTCGGCGCGGATCCAGTGGCTGCGCTTCTTCTTGGCCGGAGGATTGATCACGCCCGCGATGTGGCCCGAGGCGCCCATCACGAAGCGCTTCTTGCCGCTGAGCAGCTGCGTCGAGGCATAGGCGCCGCCGATCGGCACGATGTGGTCTTCGCGCGAGCCATAGATGTAGACCGGCGCCTCGATGGCCCCGAGGTCGACCTGCTCGCCGGCCACGGTCAGCGCGCCCGGCGCCGCCAGCTTGTTCTCGTGGTAGGTGTGGCGCAGATACCAGCAGTACATCGGCCCCGGCAGGTTCGTGGCGTCGCTGTTCCAGTAGAGCAGGTCGAACGGCGGCGGCGTCTCGCCCTTGAGATAGTTGCCCACCACGTAGTTCCAGACCAGGTCGTTCGGCCTGAGGAAGCTGAAGGTGGAGGCCAGCTCGCCGCCCTTCAGCAAGCCGCCCTGCCCCATCTGCATCTCGCGGAACTGCACGAAGTTCTCATCGATGAAGATGTCGAGCACCCCGGTGTCGGTGAAGTCGAGCAGGGTGGTCAGCAGCGTGACCGAGGCGGCGGGCTGTTCGCCGCGCGCCGCGAGCACGGCCAGCGCGGTGCTCAGGATGGTGCCGCCGACGCAAAAACCCAGGGTGTCGATCTGTCCGCCCTTCTTGTCCTGGCCGGTGATCTCCTGGGTCACGTGGATCGCCTTGATGGCGGCGTCCTCGATGTACTGGTCCCAGGTGTATTGCGCCATCGACGCATCGGGATTGCGCCAGCTGACCACGAACACGCGGTGCCCCTGCTCCACCGCGTAGCGGATCAGCGAGTTCTCGGGCTGCAGGTCGAGGATGTAGAACTTGTTGATGCACGGCGGGATCAACAGCAGCGGCCGTTCGTAGACCTTGGCTGTCAGCGGCTTGTATTCGAGCAACTGGAACAGCGCGTTCTCGAACACCACCGCGCCCTCGGTGGTGCCGACATTGCGGCCGACCTCGAAGGCGCTTTCATCGGTCATGCTGACATGGCCCTGCTGGAGGTCATGCAGCAGGTTCTGGATGCCCTTGGCAATGCTCTCGCCCTGGGTGTCGAGCGCCTTCTTCTGCGCCTCGGCATTGAAGGCGAGGTAGTTGCTGGGCGACGAGGCGGCCATCCATTGCTCGACCGCGAAGCGAAGGCGGGAGCGGGTCTTTTCGTCGGTCTCGACCGCTTCGGCCATGCCCAGCAGCGTGCGCGCGTTCAGCAGGTAGATCGCGGCCGAGAAGGACGAGACCGGGTTGCTGCCCCAGGCAGCGCCGGCGAAGCGCTTGTCGGCGTGGGCCTGGGCCGCGAAGCCGTTGTGCCAGAGCTCGGAGGCTTCGCTGACGTACTGCTCCTGCAGCAGGCGGAGCTTGTCGCCGGACATGGCGAACTTAGGGATATTCCAGGGCGCACCCGCCGGCCGGGTTCCCGAAGCGCCAAGCGCCTGGAAGGATTCGAGCGCCTTCTCCCAACCCTGCGTGAGCGCCTGCTGAAACGGCGCGAAAGTCTCGGCCCCGGCGGCCTGTGTGTGTTTCATGGTGTCTCCTGCTGCCTCGCCTCATAGGATCGGGTTTTGAGTATGCTGTATTCGCAGGGGCCCCACCAGTGCGGCCCGCCATTCCTTCCTGAAAACATCGTCTATGCACCTCGTCGTGATCGCCTGGCTCTATGTTGCACTGATGATGGCGGTCGCAGAGGCCACCAACACCACCGGAACCGTGCTCGGTGCGATCTTCACCTTTCTACTCTACGGCCTGCTGCCGGTGGCCCTGGTGGTTTACCTGATGGCCACCCCGGCACGGCGCCGCGCGATCAAGGCGCGCGAAGCGGCCGAGCGCGAGGCCGCGATGCAAGCCGCCAGGGCCGCTTCAGACCCGCCAGAGGCAGGCGGCGAAACGGCCGCTGACCCGGTCGCGACGGTGCGAGAAAAAACGTAACGGGTTGTGCACGGTGCACCAGGCCTCGCTGCTGTCGTTGCCGTGAAGCCGCGTGATGCCGGCCGCCTTCAGGCGCTGGCGCGCCAGCCCCGCGAGGTCGGCCATCCACTTGCCCGGCGTGCCGGCCGGCCGGAAGCACGCGCTGGCCGCTGGCGAGACGGCTTCGAAGGCGGCGCGGACCTCGTCGCCGACCTCGAAGGCGTCGGGTCCGATGCAGGGGCCGAGCCAGGCCATGAGTTCGGAAGCGCCGCCCTCGGCCTCGAAAGCCTCGACGCTGCGCTCGAGCACACCCGCCGCCAGCCCGCGCCAACCTGCGTGCGCGGCCGCCACGCGGCGGCCGCCTTCATCGGTGAACAGCACCGGCAGGCAGTCCGCGACCATGATCGTGCAGGCGATGCCGCGTTCCGTCGTCGTGCAGGCGTCGGCGCTGGCGCCGTCGACGCTCTGCGCATCGAGGGTCAGCACCTGGGTGCCGTGCACCTGCTCCAGGAACACCGGCTGCGCGCCAAGGGCATCCCGGAGGCAGGCCCGGTTGGCCTGAACCTTCTCGGGATCGTCGCCGACATGGCCGCCGAGGTTCAGCCCCTGGAAGCTGCCGACCGAAACGCCGCCCTCCCGCGTGGTGCATACCGCACGCACATTCGCGGGCGCTGGCCAGTCCGGCACGAGCCAATCGGGCATGCTCAGGCTTCCGCGTCGGGGCAGTTCGATGGCTGGGCGCGCTGGAAGGCGTCGAGCTGCATGCAGGCGTCGAACGCCGCCATCGTGCGCGGCAGGCCGCTGAAGTCGCAGTCGAAGCGCTTGCCATTGAAGATCTGCGGCACCAGGCAGCAGTCGGCGATGGTCGGCGTGCTGCCGTAGCAATAGGTGCCGACCGGATACTGGGCCAGTTGGCGTTCGAAGGCCAGCATGCCCTCGCGCACCCAGTGGCGGTACCAGGCGTTCTTGGCCTCGTCGTCCAGCTTCAGCTCCCGCACCAGGTACTTGAGCACGCGCAGGTTGTTGAGCGGATGGATCTCGCAGGCGATCGACTCCGCCAGCGCCCGCACATGGGCGCGGCCGACGGGATCGCTGGGCAGGAGCGCGGGCTCGGGCTGGATCTCGTCGAGGTATTCCATGATCGCCAGCGATTGCGTGAAGCGCTCGCCGTCGTCCTCGAGCAGCGGCACCAGATTGTCGGGCGAGATCGCGGCGAAGGGGCCGGTCTTGTGCTCCCCGCGGGCGATATGGACCGGGATGTAGTCGTAGGCCAGCCCCTTGATGTTGAGCGCGATACGCACGCGAAAGGAGGCGGAGGAACGGAAATAATTGTGCAGCTTCATCATCCGGCTAGCATAGCCGCGCCGCCCCGCGCAGGCCACCGCCGGGCAATTCGCCCGGTCGTCTGGCACACTGCTTTTTTCGCTGAAAAGGACGTTTCTCCCATGGCCTCCGAGTTTGTTTTCACCCCTCACCCGGTCGTATCGATCCCCGTCGTCGGCCAGGCCCCGCGCTTTCCGGTGCATCGCATCTACTGCGTCGGCCGCAACTACGAAGAGCATGCCAAGGAAATGGGCTTCACCGGCCGCGAACCGCCCTTCTTCTTCATGAAGCCGGCCGATGCCGTGGTGGTGGTCGAGGCCGGCAGCACCGGCACCATGGCCTACCCGACGCTGACCAAGAACCTGCACCACGAGATCGAGCTGGTCGCCGCGATCGGCACCGGCGGCAAGAACATCGCGGCAGCCGACGCCCACAAGCACATCTTCGGCTATGCCGTCGGCCTCGACATGACGCGCCGCGACCTGCAGAACGACATGAAGAAGCAGGGCCGCCCCTGGGACATCGGCAAGAGCTTCGAGCAGAGCGCACCGATCGGCCCGATCGTGCCGGCCGCGCAGGCGGGCGACATCGAGAAGGCCGAGATCTCGGTCCAGGTCGGTGGCGTCGACCGCCAGCGCAGCAACGTGAGCAAGCTGATCTGGAACCTGGCCGAAACCATCGAGCACCTGTCGGCCGCCTGGGAACTGCAGCCCGGCGACCTGATCTTCACGGGGACGCCCGAGGGCGTGGCCGCGGTGGTCGCGGGCGACACGCTGGTCGGCGAAATCACCGGCCTGCCCAAGCTGACCGTCCGGATCATCTAGACAATGATCCTGCGCGTCCCCATCAAGCATTGCAAGAACTGCGGCACCGCGGTCGTCTACCGCGTCCCGGACGACGGCGACACCAAGGAGCGCGCGGTCTGCCCGGCCTGCAACACGATCCACTACGAGAATCCGCTGAACGTGGTGGGGACCATCCCGGTCCTCGGCGATCGCGTGCTGCTGTGCAAGCGCAACATCGAGCCGCGCTGGGGCAAATGGACGCTGCCGGCCGGGTTCATGGAGCTCAACGAGTCGACCGAACAGGGCGCTGCGCGCGAGACCGACGAAGAGGCCGGCGCCGAGTACGAGATGGAAGGCCTGTTCGCGGTCATGAGCGTGGTGCGCGTCGGCCAGGTCCACCTGTTCTACCGTGCCCGGCTGCTGAGCGAGCGCTTCGATCCGGGCCACGAAACGATCGAGGCCCGGCTCTTCGCCGAGGACGAGATCCCCTGGGAAGAGATCGCGTTCCGCACCGTGCGGGAGGCGCTCACGCGCTACTTCGACGACCGGCGCCGCGGCAGCTTCGATCGCGTCCACACGGTGGACATCGTATGAATCGCAGGCTGCAGCGGCAGCTCGTTCTCGGCCTTGCCGTGGCGGCAACGGGCGCCGGGGCCGAACAGGTCGGCGAAGTCGACACCGCCTTCAAGCTGATCGGGCCGGACCACAAGATCGTGGTCGAGGCCTACGACGATCCGAAGGTGAACGGCGTCACCTGCTATGTCTCGCGCGCCAAGACCGGCGGCGTCTCCGGCGCGCTCGGCCTGGCCGAAGACAAGGCCGAAGCCTCGATCGCCTGCCGGCAGGTGGGACCGGCCGGCGTGATCCAGCCGCTGCCGCGGCGCGAGGAGGTCTTCAGCGAACGGCAGTCGATTCTCTTCAAGCGGCTGCGCGTCGTGCGCATCGTCGATGCCAGGCGCAATACGCTGGTCTACCTGGCCTATTCCGACCTGCTCATCGATGGCTCGCCGAAGAACAGCGTCACCGCCGTCCCGATCGATCGCGCCACACCGATCCCGCAGAAGTAGCGCGGGCGCCCCGGGTGAGCCGCAGCACCGGCTGCAACCCCTGGTCACGCCCGCTCCTTCGACGGCGTGCTAAAAATACGGTCCGGTCGCCGCGGCGGGGAACCCTTCGCGGCGATCACGTTCCAAAAAACAGCCATGCAAGCCCAGAACTCACTTTTTCGCGCCACCGCCATCGCGGCCGTCGCCATCGCGGCCGCCGCCCTGGCGGCCTGTTCGACCCCCAAGGGATCGGGTCCGACTTTCTACCCCTTGCCACCGTCGGGCCAGACGGCCCCGCCCACCGCAACGCCCGCACCGAAGCCCCAGGCCTTCTTCATCCGGCCGTCGAACGGCCGCACGCTCTCGGGATTCGACGGCACCCGCAACAAGGGCCTGGACATCGCGGGCAACCTGGGCGACCCGGTGCTCGCGGCGGCCGACGGACGCGTCGTCTACGTGGGCGGCGAACTGCGCGGCTACGGCAACATGGTGATCGTCCAGCACAACGACACTTTCCTGACCGCCTACGCCCACACCAAGACCATCCTGGTCAAGGAGAAGGAGGTGGTACGCCAAGGCCAGAAGATCGCCGAGATGGGCAACAGCGACGCCGACCGCGTGAAGCTGCATTTCGAGATCCGCAAACAGGGCGTGGCGGTCGATCCCGAGCCCTACCTGAACGGGACCTTGCGCTAGCGAGCGCCGCAGCGCGCTACGAATCGCGCTGCACCAGGTAATTCACACTGGCGCGCAGCCAATCCAGATCCGGACTCGGTGCCGCGCCGGCGAACGCGGACAGGTCGAACTCGTTCGCCGCGGCGTCGGCGAGCGCAACGGCCGACTGACGCGCCCATTCGATGCTGCCGGTGCCCGCCACGATGTCGTGCATCCGCAGCACTTCGCGCGGCAGGCGACGCTCGCGCGGGCGCGCAAGAAAGTTGCTCATCCAGTCGCGCTCGCCCCGGCTCGCGTGCGACAGCGCGTGCGTCAGCACCAGGGTGCGCTTGCCCTCGGACAGGTCGCCGTCGATCTCCTTGCCGTAGCGCTCCAGGCTCCCGCTCAGATTGAGAACGTCGTCCGTGATCTGGAAGGCCAGCCCCAACAGGTATCCGAAGCGATCGAAGCGACCGAGATTCGCATCCTCGGGATCGGCCACCAGCGCGCCGATCCGCAAGGGGTGGATGAAGCTGTACCACGCCGTCTTCTTCAGCGCCAGTCGCAGGTAGTCGTCGGACCCTACGGAAAGATCGTTGTCCCGCACCCAGCCCAGTTCGATGGCCTGTCCTTCCAGCGTCTCCATCAGCATGTGGTCGATCTCGTCCAGGATGCGCAACGCGCCGGCCGGCCCGAGAGACTCGCCGGTGCGGCGCAGCAGCCGCATGGCCAGCGCATTCATCGCATCGCCGGTGTTCACGGCGAGCGGAATGCCGGCCTGCCGGTGCATGGTGGGCACGCCGCGGCGGACCTCGCTGCCGTCCTCGATGTCGTCGTGCACGAGGAAGGCGTTGTGCAGCATCTCGATGCCGGCCGCGGCGGGCAGCGCGTTCTCGCTGCGCCCCCCCAGCGCGCGCGTGGTGGCGATGCACAGCGCCGGCCGCAGGCCCTTGCCGGCCCGCGCCATGAAGTCCTTCACGAGTCCATACAGGTGCTTCTGCGGTTCCCAGTCCGGCACCCCGGCCGCCAGCGTGTCGACGATCATGCCGCGATACCAGCCCAGCCGCTCGACGAAGCCGCCCGGGCCCACGATGTCGCCGACGCCGGGGACGTCGTCGGCGACGCCCAGCGCGTTGCCGAGCGGCGTGGGCACGTAGGCGGATCCGCGCCTGACGCTCTGATCGACTCCGTATCCCTCACCCAGGCCTTGCACCGCCTGGTCGACGGTGTCGAGTGCATCGGCGACGGGCGCCAGGAAGGGGCCCACGACCTCCATCAGCGGGCGCACCTGGTCGAGCAGCGGCGACGCGGCGCGCAGCGCCTGCGCCGCGACCTGGGTGAGCGATGCATCCCAGGGCAGTCCGGCCCGATGGCGGGCGGCGTCGTGAAGCCGCCATGGCGTCAGCAGTTCGACTTCCTGAAGCGGCCAGATTTCACAGCGCGGACCATCGAAGGCCGCAGCGTCCAGCAGCGCGTTCACCGCGCGCCGCGCCGCCTCGTTGGCGCCTTCCATCGTCGCCAGGTCGGTGTGCGTGCGCACGTAGTCGGACGCTAGGAACAGGTTCGCAAGGCCGGTGGCCGCGGTCGGCCGCAGCTTCCAGGTATCGACCAGATTCACCAGCAGCGGCTCGGCGTTCGCGAGGAAGCCGGGACGCGTCGGGTCGGCGGCCGTGTCCGAATCCAGGAACCAGGAGTGGAGGTCTTCGTCGCGCAGGATTTCCTGCTCGGTGTTGAGCGAGCGCTTGAGCTGCCGCCAGGTTTCGCGAGCGACCTCCTCGCGCGAGCACTGCATGGCCGGCCGGCCGTCCGGGCCGGGCGTCGTCCAGTCGGAGACGTCGACCGAGATGATGTCCTTCACGTGCCCGCACGCGAGCATCGTCGGCACCACGCTGCGCCAGAAAGGGAATTGGGAGATGCTGGTCAGGGCCCACTCGGTGTCGATGTGGATCACGTGGCCATGCACCTCGGGCACGTCGCGGTACAGGTAGTACTGCACGCCGTTCATCCATTCGACGTTCGGTGCCAGCGTGCGCAGGTTGGCGAGCGAGGGATCCGCGGCCAGCAGGTCGGCGTTCACCAGCGCCGCCATGCGTTCCAGCGGCACGGCGGCGATGTAGTGGTCGCCGTGCACGACGGTGCGCACGCCCCGCTCGAGCACCACGACGCCGCTCACCTTGTTGCCGGCGCACAGGATCTGCTCGACCTCGGCGTTGAAGCGGTACTGCACGCCGCTCGCCTGGAGCCAGCTCAGCCAGGGGTCGACCCAGATCAGGTTCGTCGGGCCGTCCAGCACCCGATCGGCCGATCCGCCGGCCGGGTTGACGATCGTCAGCATGAGCTGCGTGAAGATGTCGCCGATGGTCCGAGCGCTGGCGCGCCGGGCCTTGGCCGCCACCAGCGAGCGCGTGATCCCGTCGCCGAGGAACTTCTGATAGGCCGCGGAGCGCTGCTCCGCGCCGATGAACTCCCACCAGCTGATGCCCTCGTACTCGTCGAGTCGCCGCTGTTCGCACGAGGTCATGATCTGCCAGATCCGTGAGCCGAAGAATGCCAGGTCGTCGGGCGTGAGCCCGGTCATCGGGCCGAAGGCGAGCAGGATGTCGCGCAGCACCGTTCCCGCATCGCCGGGAGTTTGCGGAAAGTTCGCCGGCACCACGAAGGTCGGCTGGTCATACTGCGTGAAACCCACGCGCGTGGTGGCCACCAGATGATCGGCCACCGGACGGCCGTCGAACGACGGGATGCGCCGCATGGTGTCGACCACGTGCTTGTAGAAGCCCGGGAAGAAGCGGAAGCCATGTTCGCCGGGCAAGCGATGCTCGATGTCCGCCACGCCCCTGTCGGCCAGCTCATGCCCGGCCCCGCCGTCGTCGTTGTCGCTCACCGGGATGCTGCGTGCCTTGCCGCCCGCGATGTCGCGGCGTTCGAGGACCACGACCTCGAAGCCGCGCTCGATCAGCTCGTGGGCGGCACTCATGCCGGCCACGCCGCCGCCGAGGATGATGACCTTCTCGGGCTTCATGTCTTCGTTTTGCCGGGCCCTTGCTCGTTCGATTCCGGAGGAAGCTGCGCTTCTTTGGACGCGCCACCTTTGTTGGGCTCCTGTTCTTCGTTGGGCTCCTGTTCTTCGTTGGGCTCCTGTGCTTCGTTGGGCTCCTGGATTCCGCCACGGATCCTGATCACGCGGATCGCTTCCTTCTCCTTGATGCGCAGGACGATCTTCTCGTACACGCGGAAGACAAACTCGGGCTCGGGCGTCACTTGCAGGAAGCTCAGGGACACATCGGTGGCGACGACGAGTTCGACCGGCTCCGCACCGAGCGCCACGACGATCCCCGCGCGATTGGGAAGCGTCGACGACCGCAGCAGCGGACCGCCGCCGAGGAACGGAATGATGCGGTCCTGCGGCAGCACGAGGGACCCGGCGTTGGGCGACTGCACGGCGGTGAAGAACGCATGGTCGAACACCACGGCGAAAGGACCGAAATGGCCGGCTTTCTCGAGCTCGCCGATGCAATCCGACACCGCCCTCACGAGCAGTCCGCCCAGCAGCTCCGGGTCCTGGGCGTCGTCGAATTCATGGGTCTTGCCGTCCGCCAGACCCTGGCTCGCCTGGCCGCCCATGATCTTCGCGACCGCCAGTTCCGGCGGCGGCTTCTGGTCCGGGCCCTTGAGTCCGTTGAACACCACGTGGTCCTCGAGCCGCGCGAGCACGTTGGCGGCCCTTCGGAACAATTGCAGCGCGCTGGCCATGTCCGGATCGGCCATCTGGGCGCCTCGCAGATACACCCTCACCTGCAGCGTGGCCAACTGGACCGTCGACTTGTCATCGATCGACAGCCTTGGATGGCCCTGCTTGCCGTAGGCGATCTTGTCGATCGACACATAGTCGGTGCTCGGTGGCAGCGGACCGACCAGGGGAAGGAAGCTCGCGCCCACCCGCGCCCGGGCCGCCTCCTCCTGGATCACCTTGCGCACCCGCGCCCACTGCTCGTCCGTCCATGGCACCTGCTGGTTGTTATCTGTCATCTCAGCTCCTTGTGTATTGCCTTCAAGAATTCAGGGGCGGCTGGCTTTCGAGGCGCGGCGCATAGATGTCGCACTCGACGCGCAGTTCGTTCATCACCACGCGCCCGAAGCCGAAGCACTGCAAAAGATTGATCCATTGCCAGCGCGGGTCGGCGGTGACATAGGTCGGCGTGGCGAAGAAGGCCGGAGCGCCGGTGTAGACCCCGCGCACCACATCGGCGTAGCCCTTCTGGCCGATATCGAAGACGCCGCCCGACTGCTCGAGCAGGAGCGCGCCGTCCGGCGTCTCGTAGGTGATCTTGATGTCGACCTCGCCGACGCCGTCCGGACGGATGCACATCCAGTCGCCGCCCTCGGGGCGAACGCGTCCCTTGAGCCGTGGCCCGTGCGCTTCGCCATGGACGACGAAGAAATTGATGCGATAGCCCTGAGGCGTGTGCCCGAGCACCTCGGCGCGCAGTTGGACCGTCAGAGCGCCCAGGAATTCAAGGCCGTAGCCGAAACGCGGCGTGCCGGCCGTGCAGTACGCCGGAAACGCAGACGCCGGGGCTGGCCCGGACGCCGCCGATGCTGGCATGCGCGGTGGCGCGGCGTCGACAGCGGCGGCGGTCACCGACCTCCAGCCGCCGTCCTCGGGCGCTTCGGCGATCAATTGCCCCGCCCGCCGCAACTGCGCCCGATAGTCCAGGCGCTGCCCCGGCCTCAGCGCAGGCAGGTATGCGATGAAGGACTGGGTACCGGCACCCCCCATCGCGGGCGCGGCATGGACGAGTTGCACGCGCCCTGCGTCGATGCGCAATTCCAGATCGACCACGTTGCTGGGGTGCCACGAGGTCGCGGTGATGACGACCATCGAACGCACGCCGGGCGCGATCTCTCCCGCCGGTGCCGGCACGGCCGCCGTTCCCAGCCGCAACTGGCACGGCACGCGCAGGGGCGCGTCGCGAAACTCGCTCATGCAATCTCCTCCTCGCTTGCCCGCGGGCTCTTACACAAGAATGTCTCTGAGATCCCGTTCGACCCATTCCTCGAGCGAGCGCGCCTTTTGCCGGCGCGCTTTCGCCATCGCATTGCGCAGCGAAGCCTCGGCGCCCGCCGCATCGCCGCGGCGGAACTGGATGGCGGCCCGCAGGCGATCGATCTCCGGCTCCCACATCCGCTCGTTGCGGGCGTTGGCTTCGACCTGCGCCGCGTCGAGCAGCTGCCAGGCCCGTTCGTCGTCATGCATCAGCATGAAGGCCTTGGCGCACATGGCGTTCATCGGCACCAGCGTCAGGCGTGACCCGGTCCCCATGAACTCCTCGAGCCCGTGCTCGATCTGCGAGCGCGCCTGCGCCTCATGACCCTGCACCGCCAATGCCGCCCCGCGATACGTCAGCGCCACCGCGTGCCAGAGGACGAAGCCCTCGTCCTTCGACAAGGTGCACAACTCGTCAGCCACTTGCAGTTGCTCGGCGACCTCCATGTCGTGCCAGCCGAAACAGAGCCCGCTGTGCAATTGAAAGGCCAGCGCGGCGGCCCGGCTCGGCGTATGCCCGAGTTCGCGCCCCAGGCGAACCATCCGCTCCCGCTCCTCGCGCGCCTCGTCGACCTGCCCCAGCATCCACAGCGCGGTGGCACGTGCGGTGCGCACCGCGACCGACGAGGACAGCTGGAATGTCGCGGCCAGTTGGCGTTCCTGCTCGAGATCGAACAACGCCAGGCCGGCATCGGCCTCCTGAACCGCCTGTTCGAATTCGCCGCGGTACAGGTGCGTGTAGGCGGTGGCATGACGGCCGGTGATCCGGATCATCGGGGCCGCCGTGGCCTCGGCCATCGCAAGCACCGCCTTGGCGGTGGTCGCCGCCTCGTCCATTTCGCCGCGCAGGAAATAGTAGGTCCAGAGGCCCCAGACAGGCGGATAGATCTTGTCGAACCGACTCAGTCGCGTGGCCAGCTCGCGGGCCCGCTCGCACGCGTGGCGCACATCGTTGGCGCCCCAGCCCTGGACGGTCATGAGGACCGGCGCGATCTCGTTTTGCAGATCGAGCTCGCACTCCAGCCAGCGCGACTCCTCGGGCATGCGCGAGACGCTGCCGATGGCGCGCTGAAAATGCGCCGCGGCCTCGCGCATGGCCGTGCGCGCCAGCGCCCTCTGCCCGGCCTTGCGCCAGAACTCGACGGCCTGCTCGTCATTGCCGGCAGCCGACACATGGTGGGCGATCAGCTCCGGCTGCTCCGCAACGATGTCCGGGAAGTGCTCCTGCAGCACGGCCGCGATACGCGCGTGACAAGCCTGGCGCGTGCGCCGCAACAGCGATTCATAGGCCGCATCGCGAACCAGCGCATGCTTGAAGACATACAGCGCGCTGGCGCCCGAGCCCGTCTTCCACACCAGTCCCGCATCGATGATTCGTTCCAGATCTTCGCAGAGCGCTTGTTCGTCGCGCCCGCTCATCAACTGGATCAGCGAATGGGAGAACTCCCGGCCGATCGTCGCGCCGAGCTGCGCCGTCGCCCGGGCGTCGCCCAGCCGATCGATGCGCGCCATCAGGGAGGCATCGATGCTCGCCGGAATGAGGCCACTGCGGAATGGGCTGGTGAGTTCCCAGGACAACTCGTGCTCTTCCACCACCCTGCCCTCGATGACGGAGCGCACCATCTCCTCCACGAACAGCGGCACGCCGTCGCAGCGCTGCGCGATCTCCCGCAACACTTCGCCCGGAACCCGCTTGCCGTGGGCCACGTTGCGAACGACCGACTCCACCTCGTCGTCGTCGAGGCGCGACACATCGATCAGCGGAGTCGCATCGCCCGACGGCCATGCGGGCTGGAACTCCGGGCGGGCGGTAAACAGTCCCAGCAACGGAAGCTCCCGCACGGACGATACGAACAGCCGCAAGAACTCGATCGTCGAGGGATCCGCCCAGTGCAGGTCTTCTGCGATCAGGATGGTCGGACTCCTGGAAGCGAGTGCATGCAGGACGTCAACGAGGATCGCGAGGGTCCGGACACGTTGCCGCACCGGCGATATCTCCAGCGCGGGATAGCGCTCCCCCGACGGAATGGACAGCAGCGCGGCCATCAGCGGCGGCGCGTCGGGTGCATCGACGCCGAGTTCGGCCAGCCGCGCCTCGAGGCAGTCGAGGCGCTCGTCGGCCGCCAGCGCGCGATCCAGCCCGAGCCGGTGCACCAACAGATTGGTCACGGGCAGGAAGGCGCTGTTCTGGGCATAGGGCGTGCAGGAAGCGGCAAGCACGACGATGTCGTCGTCCGCGAACTGACGCGTGAACTCCGCCACGAGTCGCGACTTGCCGATGCCCGGCTCGCCGCGGAGGGTGACGAAACGTGCGGAACCCGCCTGTGCCGCCGCCCAGTGCGACGCCAGCAGGGCATGCTCGCGCCCTCGGCCGACGTAGGGCGTGCGCATGTCGACCCGCCCCAGGCCCGACTCGAGGCCGCCGGCCTGGGTGACGCGCCAAAGCCGCACGGCGGTGGCGACGCCCTTGAGCTCGTGTTCGCCTCGCGGCTCACCATGGAAGTGCTCATGGGCGATGCGCCACGTGGCTTCGGTGACCCACAGCGTGTCGGGCTCCGCCGCGGCCTGCACGCGCGACGCGATGTTGGGCGCGTCGCCCATCGCGACGTTCTCCCGGCGGGCGCCCGTGCCCACCGGGCTGACCACGACACGCCCGGTGTCCGCCCCGGCGCGAATCTGGAGCCGCGCACCCGGGGGCCGCGCTGCGGCGTGGTTCAGCTGCTCCATCCCCTGCAGGATGTCGAGCCCGCAGGTGACGGCCCGCCGGGCATCGTCTTCGTGCGCACGGGGGAAGCCGAAATAGATCTGGACGCCGTCGCCCAGGAACTGGGAGATGTAGCCACCGCTGCGCTCGGCCGCTTCCTGGCAGACGCGCTGAAAGTCGGCGAGCAGTTCATGCAGGTCTTCGGGATCGAGCGTCTGGGAGAGAGCGGTCGAACCCACGACATCGCACATGAGCACCGTGATCTGCCGCCGCTCGCCGTCCACCCGCTGGGCGAAGTCCAAAAGCATGCCGCACCCGCCGCAAAAGCGTGCGCTTTCCGAGTTCGCAAAAGCGCACGAGGGGCAGTTCAACGTCCGCTCCCCGGCAACAAGTCGGCCCGCTGTCGCTCTTGCCAGACCTCGGTCTCCTGCGCGAGCAACGCATACGCCCGCGCGACGAGATCGCGCGGATCGGCTTGGAGGGCATCGGGAACAGCCACAGCGGCGCCGGCCTGTTCACGCAGATCGCGAGCCGACGCGCAGGCAGATTCATGCACGACGGGCGAGCGGGAGAACGGCATACCGCCTCGGGAGTCCCTCCCTACTTGTCGCAGGAGGTGCATGGCCGGACTTTACCGAAGATTACCGTCTGATACCAGTTCTATGCAGAATTTAGTACTCGATAGTCATCGGCAACGGTGTGAGGCGGGTTGACGTCCGCACCGATTTCAGGCAGAGCGACTCTACAGGTTCTCCTCGCCAGCGATCTGCTGCAGGCTCTCGTAGATGAGCCGGCGCGGCACGACCTTCCGCCCCAAGGCCGCCTCGATGGCCGCCACGGCCCGCATGGCCAGGAGCGAGTGCCCGCCGAGATCGAAGAAGTTGTCGGCGCGGCCGATCTGCTCGACGCCGAGCAGCGCCGACCAGATGCCGGCGACGACCTGCTCGCCGTGCGTTGCCGGCGCCACGAAGCTGCGGCCATCGGCCAGCACGACATCGATGACGGGGGCCGGCAGCGAAGCGCGGTCGACCTTGCCGTTCGGCAGCATCGGCATCGCATCGAGCGCCACGAAATGCTGCGGAATCATGTACTGGGGCAGGCGATTGCGCAGGTGCTCGCGCAGCGTCAGGGGCGTCGGCGACACGCCGCCGCGTGCCACGCAGTAGGCCACCAGCCGCACGTCGTCTTCGCTTTCGGCTCGCGTCACGACCACGCAATGAAGCACCTCGGGATGGTCGAGCAGCGCCGACTCGATCTCGCCCATCTCGATGCGGTGGCCGCGCAGCTTGACCTGGTGATCGGTGCGACCCAGGTGCTCGAGCTGCCCGTCGTGGCGCCAGCGGCCGAGGTCGCCGGTGCGGTAGAGCCGCGCTCCTGGATCGTCGCTGAACGGATCGGGCAGGAAGCGCTCGGCCGTGAGGGCGTCACGGCGGAAGTAGCCGAGGGCGACGCCGGCGCCGCCGACGTAGAGCTCGCCCGGCACGCCGATCGGGCACACATGGCCGTGCGCGTCGAGCACCCAGACCGTGGTGTTGTCGATCGGCCGCCCGATGGCGATGCCGGCGCGAGGCGATTCGACCTTCCAGGCCGTGGTCCAGACGGTGGTCTCGACAGGGCCATAGATGTTCCAGAGTTCGGCGCAGCGTTCCATCAGCTGTTCCGCCAGGTTCGGCGGCAGCGACTCGCCGCCGACCAGCGCGCGGAAGCCGGGCGCCCCGCTCCAGCCGCTTTCGATCAACGCGCGCCACGCCGAAGGCGTGGCCTGCAGCAGCGTCACGCCGTGCCGTTCGAGCAGCGCGCGCAGCGCGGCCGGCATGTGCACTTGCCGCTGCGAGGCGATGACCACCTTCGCCCGCACCACCAGCGGCAGCAGCAGGTCGAGCACCGAAGGGTCGAAGGACGGGCTGGTGATCGCCAGCACGCAGTCTTGCGACGCCAGTCCCGGCAGCTTCGCCATGCCGGCCAGGAAATTGACCACGCAGCGGTGCGGCACGCCCACGCCCTTGGGCTGGCCGGTGGAGCCCGAGGTGTAGATCATGTAGGCCTCGTCGGCCGGCGTGGCATCGAGCGCCGGCCGCGGCTCGAGCGCGTCGCCCGGGCTGCCGGCCGTCAGGTGCTCGTCGTCCACCCGCAGCATCGGCAGGTCCAGCCCGTCGAGGATGGCCATTGCGCTGCGTTGCGTGAGCACGGCGGACAGCTGCGCATCGGCCGCCATGAAGCGCAGCCGCTCACCGGATAGTCCGGGTCGAGCGGCACGTAGGCCGCACCGGCCTTCATCACCGCCAACTGCGCGATGAGCATCGCGGGGCTGCGCTCGATGCACAGGCCGACGCGCTGGCCGCGCGCAATGCCGCGCGCGCGCAGCACCCGCGCCAGCATGTTGGAACGGACTTCAATATCGCCGTAGCTGAGCGCTTCTTCACTTTCGGCGTCGATGACGGCCACGCGCGTTCGGATCTCGGACGCGCCCAGCGCCAGGTAGCGGTGCACCAGTTGCTGCGCGGACCGCGGCGTCCCGGTGCCATTCCAGTCGTGGCGCAAGAGGCTCATCTGCGCCGGCGACAGCATCCCGTGCTCCGACAAGCGGCGCTCGGGCTGCGCGAGCAGCCGCTCGACCAGCGCCAGGTAGTTCTCGAGCATGCGCGCAGCACTCGCCGCGCCGTAGAGATCGGTCGCGTACTCGAGGTGGATGCGCTGTGAGAACTCGGTATCGATGTGCATCGACAAGTCGAACTGCGCGGTCGTGCGCTCGAAATCGAATTCGTCGACCTCCAGGCCGAACAGTTCCGGCTTGCCGACCGGCGCGTTCAGCACGTTGAAGAGCACGCGCACCGCGCCCTCGGGACGCAGCGTGCGGTCGTGTCCCAGCGCGTCGATGAGTTCGTCGAAGGGCGCCTCCTGGTGCGCATAGGCCTCGAGGGCATTCCGGCGCACGCGGTGCACGAGCTGCGTGAAACTGGGGTCACCCGCGAGGTCGGTGCGCATCACCAGCGTGTTGACCAGCGTGCCGACCAACTGCTCCGCGGCGGCGCGATGCTGGTTCGCGATCGGCACGCCAATGGCGACGTCATCGCTGCGGGCTTGCCGCGACAGCATCAGCGCGAAGGCCGACAGGTAGATCACGAAGGGCGTGACGGCCTCGCGGCCACCGAATTCGCGCATGGCTTCGCGCAGCCGCAGCGGCAGGTCGGCCGAGACGCGCGCGCCCTTGAAGCTGGCCTTGGCCGGAGGCGGGAAATCGGTAGGCAGCTCGAGTTCAGACATCCCGCGCAGGCGTTCGAGCCAGTACGCCAGATGCGGGCGCCGCGCCTCGACCGATTCGGGCCGGCGCTGCCAGGCGGCGTAGTCGGCATAGTCGATCGCGCGGGGCGTCGATTCCGGCTTGCGTCCGGCCGCCAGGGCGCCGTATGCCGCCAGCGTCTCGCGCATGAGCAGCGCGCCGGCCCAGTTGTCGGTGATGGCGTGGTGCAGCAGCCAGAAGAGCACGTGCTCGCGCTCGCCAAGCCGGATGAGAGTCGGCCGGTGCAGTGGCGCCTGCGAGATATCGAAGGGTTGCGCAAGGCGATGCGCCAGCAGCGCGCGCGCCTGCTCGTTGCGCTCGCGGCCTGGCAAATGGCTCAGGTCGACAAAGTCGATCGGCACCGAGAGCCTCGGCACGATCCATTGCATGGGCTCGTCCTGCCCCATCACGAAAGCCGTGCGCAAGCCTTCGTGCCGCTCGATCATGAGGTCGAGCGCCTGTTGGCACAGGGCCGGGTCGAGCGTGCCGCGCAGCCGCAGCGCGATCGGCACGCTATAGGCCGTCGATGCCGGGTCGAAGTTCTGGATCACCCACATGCGGCGCTGCGAAAGCGAGGCCGGCAGCGGCTTGTCGCGCGCCACGCGCGCCATGCCACCCTCGTGCGAGGCGACGGCCCCTCCGCTCGATGCGCCCTGCCGTTGCACCTGCGCTGCCATCGCGGCGACGTTCGCGTGCTCGAACAGTTCGGCGAGCGGCAGCACCACATCGAAGCGCGCCTGGATGCGAGAGCGCACCTGCGTCATCCGCAACGAGTTGCCGCCGAGTTCGAAGAAGCTCTCGTGCACGCCGAAGGCGCGTGTGCCGAGCACCTCGCGCCAGATCTCCCAGATGGCCTGCTCGCGCTCGTCGCGCGGAATCACGGTACCGGGCCGCGCCCCGGGACCGGCCTGCGCATCGGATGCCGTCTGTGCACGATCGAGACAGCCCGGCCCGGTGCGCTGGCGCTCGCGTGCTACTTCTTGGCAGCAGCAGGCTCGATCGACAGCGCTACCGCCTCGGTATAGACCGCATGGACCTGATCACCCACCTTGATCATCTTGAGCTGCTCGGGATCGCGCACGATGAGGTCAACCTCGTACTCCGTCCCGCGCAGCGTGATCATGTGGGTCTTTCGGTTGACGACCACCACGTTGGCAGTGACCTCGACCTTTTCCCCCATCGCACCGCCCGGGCGTTGGCCTGCCGCCGCCCTGTCGTCGCTCTTGGTCTCGGTTCTGCTGCGCAGTTCCTTGCCGTCCTTCATCAGCGTCAGCGTCAGCGCTTGCGTGTAGCGAACGCTGACCTTGTCACCGACCTTGAGCTGCTCGAAATTGCGCGCATCGGGACCGACCTCGAGGGCAACCAGCTTGCCGTGAGAATCCTTGATCGTGACATGACGTTTCTGCAGATCGATCGCGTCGACCACACCGGTGGCCCTGACGACTTCCGTGATGGTTCCCGTGCCGGGTGTCGTCGAGGCCGAGACCTCATGGCCAGGTTTGTCCTTCGAGATTGCGGGCTGCAGCAGCGTGCCCAGCAGCGCCGTCGCTGCAAGCGAAACCAGGATGTTCATGAGCCTATCCCCTTGGTTGATTGAGACTGCTGCTCAGCATGTACCCGGGCCGGTCTCCCCAGATTGACGGATATCAATCGTGCCCGGTCTTTGAGTTTGATTGCCCAGGTGCTGGCGCGCCGGGCCTCGACCGAAGGCCGGGCGGATTGACCGTCAGCGCCCCATCCGACTGTCGTAGCTACGCGAAACGCGATCGATCAGCGCCGGATCGCGCGAACCGGTGGCGTCGAACTGCACGCGCACGCTGCCATCCGCCTGTTGGCGCACGCTGGCGGTCACAGTGCCCCCACCGATGCGCCCGACGATGGTGCCGCTGCTGCGGTCCTCGACGCTGATGGCCAGGCCCTGGTCGCGCATGGCACCGGCCGCCGCGCCGAAGGAGCGGTCGAAGCTGGCCGGGGCCGACGTCGCAACGGGATAGCCGTAGTACGCGCAGCCCGAGACGGCCAACACGGCGGCGCAACTCGCCGCCCGCGCCAGGCGCATCAGGTGGACGGCCCCACGCCGCTGCGTGCCGCGTCCGTCGACCTGCTTTCCGTCATCCATCGTGAAGCTCTTCATGCTGTCGCTGCATCGGTTGGCCCACTACTGCGCCCCGCCCTTCTCGGCCTGAGCCTTGATCATCTGTTGCAGGATCGCCATCAACGCGGCACCGGTCAGGCCGAACATCAACACCCCGTTCGCTGCCTCGAGCGGGCCCAGCAGTTTCCAGGGCTTGGTCATCACCACATCACCGTAGCCCAGCGAACTGAAGTTCACTGCAGAGTGGTACACCGCCTCGTACAACTCGCTGAACTCGCCCAGCAGCATGAACAGCAATCCCCAGATCATGATCTGGAGGAAGTTGCCCAGGATCAGCACGACCATCACGACCAGGAGCGAGCGAATCTGGACGAAGGGCCCTGCGATGATGGCCTCGCGGTGCGATTGGTGGGAGTAGTAGCGAACGCTCCAGAACGTGAAAGTTGCCTGCAGCACCAGGCACAGCAGGATGGTCGGCAGCCCGATCGCCAGATTGATCAGCATGGTGCGAATCCTCCGTTCAGCCTGGTCTGAAGAACAGCGCGTCGGATCTGGCGGCTCGCCAGTGTTCCAGCGCCCACACCGTCGCCCAGGCATAGAGCGCCACGGCGACGAACAAGGCGACGCGCATCGCCGATGCCTTGAGCACATCCTTGCCGCCGGCGCTGTCCTCGATGGCCGGCCCCAGCAGGAGCAGCATGGTCACCAGGGACTGGAGCCAGAAGGATGGCGGCAAGGCACTGGGCCGGACCCGGAACAGCCGCGCCCCGGCCCACAGCGCGGCCGCGGCCATCCACAGCATCAGCATCCACAGGTTGGGGCGCAGCGAAAGGCCGAACCAGAGGCATCCGGCGATCGCTGCGCCCATGAGCGTGGATCCCACGAGCTCCTGTCCGGCGGACCGGGTGTTCGTGGCGCCGGCCTGCTGCCCCAGGGCCACCGACTTCATGATCGCTGCGACGTAGAAGGAGGGGTTGGTCAGCGCCAGCACGAAGACCGGCATGACGACCACGACGGCGCGCAAGGCGGTCCAGCTCGCCGACTCCCGGGTGGGGACCTGCGGTGCAGCCCTTTCGCCGGCGGGCACGGGGAGATCGGGGAAGAGAGCGTGCGAAGCGCCGCTGACCAGCACGCCGATGCAAAGCCCCACCGCGAGGGTCACGCCGATCTGGAATGCGAGGGCCTGCTCCACCACCCCGATGACCGGAATCAAGGTGATGGCCATCACCACGATCGTCGTCAGCGGATTGGCCTTGCGCGCGCCTGAATAGAACACCGTGTAGAGCAACGCCCCTGTCAGCAGCACGCCGGCCAGCGCGTAGTTCTCGAGCACCGGGACCACCAGCACACCGGCCATCATCAGGGCGGCCACGACGAGGGCGAAGGCGATGCCCTTGAAGAGCGGGATCGGCGGACCCGGCTTGCACAGGATCAGCACGGCCACCACGCAGACCGCGTAGGGCGCCTTCAGCGCCAGGCCGTAGGCGACCAGCACCGCGAGACCCAGGCCGATGGCCAGCCGCAGCACGGCCTTGTCGGCCCGGCCCATGCGGCGCCGCCTAGTAGACATAGGACAGCATGCTCATCATGTGGATGAAGGCCGTTCCCAGCCAGTTCATCAGTCCATGATCGCCGGTGTAGACCAGCACCTCGGCCYGTCCCCCGACCCGCGCGGCGCGCAGCTGCTCACGCTCGGACGGATCGAATTCGATCGCCACCGGAAAGCGCTGCGCCTGCCGCAGCCAATCGCGGCTGTTGTCGATCGTCGGCAGCGTCCCGGGCTGCGCCGGCTGCCCGCTGGCGACCCCGCTGCCGACGCTGCGCACCCGGCCCTTCAGGACCTTGCCCGGCATGACATCGAGCACGATCGCCACCGCGTCGCCGGGCTCGATGTTGCCAAGGTTGTTCTCGGTCATGTCGGCGCTGATCCAGAGGTCGTGCATGGTGACCAGCGTCAAGAGCGGCGCGCCAGCCTGCACGAACTGGCCGACGTCGGTGCGCAGGTCGGTCACGAGGCCGTCGGCGGGTGCGATCACTTCCGTGCGCTGCATGTCCAGCTCGGCCTTTTCGACGGCCGAGCGGGCACTGATCAGTTGCGCGTTCTTGTCGCCGCTGTCGCCCGCGGCTTCCCGGGCGCGGATCAGGTCCACCCTGGCGGCCTGCTCCTGGCTGAGTGCCTTGACCCGGCTGGCCTGCGCGCTCTGGACTCGGCGGATGGAAATCGCACCTGGATCTTCCGCGAAGATCTGCTCCAGTCGCGTGGCATCCTGCTGGGCATAGACATAGTTGGCCGCGGCCGCCCGCAGCGAGGCCTGGGCTGCGTCCACCGAAGCCACCGACGCATTGACCGAGCGCCGAACCGACTCGTAGTCGGAACGGCTGCGTTGCAGTGCGATCCGGTATTGCTCGGGGTCGATCGCGAAGAGCTGCTGTCCGTGCTGCACGCTGTCGTTGTTCTTGACGTGCACCTTCAGCACCCGGCCCGACACCTCCGCCGCCACCGGCACCACGAAGGCCTGCACCCGGGCCTGCGACGTATAGGGCGTCAGGCGATCCGACACGAAGTACCAGGCCAGGCTGGCGACGATGAGCACCAACACGACGATCGCGCCGATGCGGGCGCCCTTGCCGGTCTCCGGCGGCGGCTGCGTGGGCTGCGTGGCGGCTTCGCTCATGGTCTTGTCCCCTCCGGAGTGGGCAGCTCATCGGCTCCGGGCGGCGGCAGCGGGACTGCCAGCAGCCCCTTCCAGTCGCTGCGCCGGCCCATGGTCTCCTGCGTCGCAGCGTCGAGCACCGGCCGGCTGCGGGCCGCCTCCCAACCGCCACCCATGGCCTTGTAGATGGCGATCAGGCTCTGCGACTGGCTGCCGCGGCTGGCGACCAGCTGGTCCTGCTCGCTGAAGAGCGTCCGCTGCGAGTCGAGCACGCGCTGGAAGTCGATCAAGCCTTCGTTGTACTGCCTGTCGGCGATTTCCAGCGAACGCTGCGCGGCCTTCACCGCGTCGGCCAGCAGCACGATCTGCTCGCCGGTCTTGGCAAAGCCGACCGACGCATCATCGATCTCGCGGGCGGCCCGCAGCACCGTGTCCTGGTACTGCTCATAGAACTGCTGGAACCTCGCGTCCTGCAGCAGCACGGTGTTGGTCAGCCGTCCATGGTCGAACACGTTCCACACCAGGCTGGGTCCGATGGCCCCGCTCAAGACCTGTGACGATCCCGAGACCGACGTGGCCGACAGGCCCAACGAGCCCAGCAGCGAGATGGAGGGATAGAGATCTGCCACGCTCACACCGATCAGGGCGGACTGCGCCGCCAGCTGCATTTCCGCCGCCCGCACATCCGGACGGCGTCGCAGCAGTTCGGCCGGCAGGTCGACGATGACATCCAGGCCGGCCTCCGGGATCCGCCCCTTCCCCTCGTCCATCTCGGGCAAGGGGCCCGGGGGGCGGGCCAGCAGGATGCTCAATGCGTTCTGGGTCTGGCGCAGGACGATCTCCAGCTGGGGCACGGTCGAGAGGGTGCCCAGGTACTGGGCCTTGGCCTGCTGGACGTCCAGCTCGGACTCGTTGCCGCTCTTGAAATGCAGCTCCGTGATCTGCAGGCTGCGCCTTTGCAGCTCGGCGTTCTCGCGCGAGATCCGCAGCCGCAGTTCCACCGTGCGGATCGAGCTGTACAGGCCGGCGACCTGGGCCGCCATCAGCACCTGCATGTCGTCGTATTGGGCGATGCTGGCGAGATAGGCGGCGTCCGCCGACTCGATGCTGCGCCTGAACTTGCCCCAGAAGTCGAGCTCCCAGCTCACCCTCAGCGCGGCATTGGCAGTCACGGCACTGGTGTCGCGCCCGCCTGAACGCTGCTCGCCCACGCCGAGCACCTCGCCGGTCGCCTGCTGCACCTGCGGATAGCGCGTGCTGTCGGCGATGCCGAGCTGGGCCCGTGCCTCCATGATGCGCATACCGGCGATCCGCACGCTGGGATTGACGCGCTGCGCCTCGGCGACGAGCTGGTCGAGCACAGGGTCGTCGAAGTTGCGCCACCACGCCTGCAGCAAGCCATTGCGCGGGCGCCGCGGATCGGCGGCGAGGGCTTCGAGCGAACCGCCCGACCAACCGGACAGCCAGGGCACCCGTGGCCGTTCGAAATCGGGGCCCACCGTGGTGCACCCCCCGAGCATCGCGGCCGCGCCGGCCAAGGCCATCACTCGCACCCTCGATCCCTTCGAAGGCATCGTGCGCATCGGTTCAGGATACGGTCGGCAATTCGCTCTCGATCTCGATCTCGACGACATCCGGATCGGTCGCCACCCACCGCATGAGGATCTGATAGCCCAGGCTCAGCGCGGTGGCGCCCACGAACATGCCCAGGATCCCGGCGCCTGCCAGGCCGCCCAACGCACCAATCAGGACGATCGGCATGGGGGCATCCACCCCCCGGCCCAGCAAGAGCGGCTTCAGGACGTTGTCGAGCATGCCGGCGACCAGCAGGAGCACGCTATGGATCACGGCCGGCACGGTGTCGTACGTCCCGCTCAGCCAGATGTAGGCGATGACCGGCACGGTGACCAGGAGCGCGGGCACCTGCGCAATGCCCAGGATCAGCACGACGATCGCCAGCACGCCGGCAAAGGGAATACCGGCAATGATCAGAAAGATGCCCACGACCATGGCCTGAATGAAGGCCACGCCGACCACGCCCAGGGCCACCGCGCGAATGGTCTGGGTCGCCAGTTCGGCGAACTCCACGCCCCGCCGGGTGCCCGCGATGCGTCCGAGGATCGACTTCGCGGCTTCGCTGCCCGACTGTCCGAAGGCCATGATGATGCCCGCGATGATGAAGGAGAACACGAAAAGCAGCACCGACCCCGCCATGCTGGCCACCATCTCCAGCGCCTTGGTGGCCAGTTCCCCGAGTTGCGGCTGCAGCTTCTTGACCACCGATGGCAAGTCCTTGTTGGCCAGCGACCAGAAGCTGCTCACTTGCTTGCCAACGACGGGCCACTCCGCCACGCCGGGCGGCGGGGGAGGAATCTTCAACTCGTTGTCGCGCACGGTGACGACGGTCTCGTGGACCGAATCGCCCAACGAGCCCAGCACCACGGCCGTGGGCCCCACGATCAGCGTGATGCCGCCCAGCACCAGCAACGTGGCCGCCAACCCCTGTTTTCCACCCAGCCTGCTGGCCAGCGCCTGATGGCCCGGGTACATCGTCACCGCCAGGATCAGTGCCCAGGCCATCATGGAGATGAAGGGCGAGAAGATCCGGTAACACAGCAGGGTCAGGGCCAGTACCAGACCGGCCCGGATGAGCACATCCATGAGCTTCCTGGACATCCGTGTTTCGCGTACGAGATCGGGCTGGGAGAGCGTTGCCATGGGGTCGGCCTTCGAAAGTAGACGACGGAGCCATTGTCCTGCGGTGCCTTCTCTCCGACTTGACAATTCTCAAGCGCGCGGCACTCAGCACATTTAGATTTATCGCCACTCGTGCGGATGTGGCAGGATGCTGGCCCCGGGACACTCGACTCCGTATGCAACTCGGTGATTTGCCTGTAGGCGCGCGACACGAACATGTGCGCTGGACGTTGGTCGCGGTGGCAAGCATTGCCTTCGCCTTTCTTGGCGCCTGGTTGTTGCAAAGCGCGATTCCGCGCCACATCGTTCTCGCGTCCGGCCTGCGAGACGGCATGTACCACCAGTACGCGCAGCGCTACAAGGAAATCCTGGCACGCGACGGCGTGATGGTCGAGGAACGCATCACGGGCGGCGCGGACGAAAACGAGCGCTTGCTGCAGGATCCCAACTCCGGCGTGGACGTGGCCTTCGTGCATGGCGGCGTGGTGCGCCCGACCGAGCATGGGACGCTGGTCATGCTTGCCGCCCTGTACTACGAACCGCTGTGGGTCTTCCATCGTGACAGCGTCGTACACCAGAACCTCGATGAACTTCGCCACAAGCGGCTCGCAGTGGGCTCATTGGGCAGCGGCGTGCGCGCGTTCATGGAGCCCTTGCTCGCGGCGAACGACATCACCCGCTTGAACTCCGACCTAGTGCCGCTAGTCAATCTGGAGGCCCTGCGCGCGTTGCAGGCGGGACAGGTCGACGCCGCATTCCTGATCGGGCCCGCGCAGTTTCCGGCGATCTGGCAGGCCTTGCACGACCCGGACTTGAAGCTGATGAGCCTGGCCCGCGCAGAAGCCTATCCGCGCAAGTTCCCCTACATCACGAAGCTGACCTTGCCACCGGGAACGATCGATCTCGCGCGGCACATTCCGGAGCAGGAGGTGAAGCTGATCGGCACCAAGGCGATGCTGGTCTCGCGCGACGGCTTGTCGCCGGCGATCGTCAACCTGCTCCTCGAAGCCGCGCGCGAATTGCACGGGAACCAGGGCTATTTCGAGGCGGACGACGAGTTTCCAAACACGGCAATGGTGGACCTGCCCGTGTCGGCCGATGCGAATCGCCACCACCGCTTCGGGCCCAGCGTACTCCACCGCTATCTGCCGTTCACCGTCGCGGCCTATCTCGAACGCCTGGTCGTGCTGCTGGTGCCCGTGCTGTTCGTGATCGTTCCCTTGACCAACTTTCTGCCGCGACTGTTCCGCTGGCGCATACGGTCGCGCATCTACCGCTGGTACGGAGAGTTGGCACTGCTCGAACGCGATGTCCGAACACGCACCGGCGCCTTGCCCGTCGAGCAATGGCTGGCCGACCTGGGCCGCATCGAGCAGGCTGCCACGCGGATCCGCGCCCCATTGAGCTATGCCAGCGAAGCCTACACGCTGCGCGAGCACATCGGCTTGGTTCGCCAGGCCGTGATGGCCAAGTCACAAGGCGTTGACGCGAACACGGATGGCGATCCAGGAAATGCCAAGACTGAATCTGAGCGGCATGTTCTTCAGTCCCGCACCGAGCCTGTCCAGGAAGGCCCGTCGCCAGATACGAGTGCATGAACCTTTTAGTGTTCACTTTTGCATTTCGCGTCTAAACTGCCGAGTCGTACGGGCCAGAGCTTGAGTCACCAGTCAGGTCGACGTTATTGCACTGTCAGGTGGCGAATTGTCTTCTCGTACGGACTCGTCGGTGTCTTGTGCGAATTGATATGGAGCCACTAACATGAAAATTGCCATAGCCGCGTTGGTCATCGCAGTCTCCGGGTGCGCCAGCCAACGAACATCATCACCACCACCACCATCGTCAGCCGTTCGTCCCATCGGCCAAAGCCAGCTCGCCCCGATGGCGGCCGCTACATGCGTCGCGCAGAAATGGGCGACGAGTGCCGGGCAGACGGTCTATATGCAGTACGTGTACGCGAACGACACGGCATTCGATGTCTTCGTTCCAGGCCAGCAGCCACCCGACGGCTCGGCCGCCATGGTTCGCCCAGCCGCCAGTGGACCCGGTTCGATGGTGAGTTTCCGCGGCCCCGAAACCGCTGCGACGGGCGCCGTCGGCCAGTGCTCCTGAGAGCCGAGAGCCGCCCTCACCAACGCCACCGGCCCGGTGGCCTCGGACCAGCGCTTCCGCCGCAGGCGGAGGCGCTACCAGGTCATTCAGATTCTGGACAAGAAGTAGGCATCGCCGGGCCGGGTCAGGCCGTGCACTTCGAGGACTTGCCTGTGTGGCTCGGCGGCTTGAGGGTGCTCGTCCTGGGCGCTGTCCATGCGCCTGCAGCCGGAGCGGCCGCGTTCTCGAAAACACGGACAACGACGCTCCGGCAGCCGGCGTCCGAGATCGATGCCCGCGCACAGCCGCTTTGAGGCGACCGGCGATCCGTCAGTACTTGATATCCCGCTTGTCCTGGCGACCGTCTTGCTTGGTGTCCCGCTTGTCCTGCCTGCACTGGCTGTTGCTCTTCTGGTTTTCGGCTCGGCAGTCGACCTTTCCCGAGCGCGCGTCCTGTTTGGCACCCTGGTTCACGTCCCTGCCTTGCTGGCGCTGCTGCGACTGATCGGTGGCCAGGGCAGCGCCCGATAGCATCAGGAGGCCGGCTGCCGCCAGCATCCCGCCCGTCCGGCTCCAAAGTCCGTGTCTCGATTCGACCATTTGCATTCTCCTTTTCGCTTGGTTGAAAGCGGGAAGCATGGAAAAGCGAACTTCCATTGCTGGAAATTCATGATGGCACCAATCGCCACCGAAGAGAACAAATTCCATGCATCAGCATGCTTGGGGGCAGTTTTCGCCCAACCACCTGTCACGCCGAGCGTCTAGGCCGTACCACGGATCTACGCGGCAGAAACTGCCGCCCCAGTGGCGGCGGCCTGTGTGTTCTGGAGGCATTCTTTACTCCAGTCCATCCTTCTTCATTTCGGCCAGCGCCCAGCCCTTGTGCGAAGTGAAGAAGAACAGCCGCCACTTGCCGCCCTCGAAGCGCCAGCGGCTGAAGCTCGGATCGCTCACGTCCTCACGCTTGTACTTGCCATCGGTCTTGGGAGGGATGAGGGCGACCTGGCGCAACGCTACGCTGGCGGTGCCGTCGGGCATCATGCGCACTCGCTTGGCCTCCCATTGGAGGTCGGTGTTCTTCACGTCGTATTCGAAGGTGGTCTGCACCGCCTTCTTGCCCTTCATGCGTTCGTAGTAGTCCTGCGCTTGAGTGAACCAGACGTCCTCCGTCATCAACGCCAGCCACGCTTTCACGTCGTGCCGGTTCCAGGCCTTCTCGAACTGAGCGATCGAGTCGCGCAGTGCAGCCTCGGTGCCGGCGGCCTCCTTGGCCTTCTTGGGTTGTGCGCCCGCGCCCTGCCCGAGCACCGTCCCCACGACGGCCAAACCGATCAAGAGGACGCGTCGCTTGTCCATGTGGTGCCCCGCCCGAAGTGGAAGAGTTCACGATGAGCGCCGAAGCGGAAAACGTCAATAGCTCGAAGGAGCTCAACGCCGAACTACACCGCTGAAACGAAAAAGCCCTGGCCGTTTCCGGTCAGGGCAAAAGGTCGGTGGTCGACCTTGGAGAAAGGGTGCATGCCCATTAGGTCCACCAACTGCGCCGGAGTTCCAGAAACTGGAAAGCCGCCCAAACGGGCGCGGTCGGGTTTGTCAAAGACCCGCGAATTGGCCAAACGCAAAGACAAACGGGTCACGCCTTGTGAGCGTAAACCGTTGATCTGACTAACGTTTTGGGTCGGTGTGAAAGGATTTCGAACCTTCGACCCCTTGCACCCATGAGGGGGCAGTTTTCGCCCAACCGCTTGTCAAGCCGAGCTTTTTCGCGCCCACCCTTGACAAACGAGGCGGCCGAAAAATCGCCGTCCCGAGCACGCATCCCCCTCGGAGCGAGGCGCGTTTGTCAGGCCGCCCCAGGGACAATCGCCTCGATGATTCGCTCCCTCACACTTCTCCTCCTACTCGCCCTCCCCCTCGCCGTTTCCGCCGCGCCGCGCACTTGCTTGGTGGTCGGCGTTTCCGACGGCGACACGCTCAAGGCCCGCTGCGGCCAGCCCGGCAGCTATGAGGAGATCAAGGTTCGGCTGAACGGGATCGACACCCCCGAAAGACGCCAGCCCTTCGGCGAGCGCGCCAAGCAGGCAATGTCCGACCTGGTCTACATGAAGGACGTCGACCTCGACTGCATCAAGACCGATCGCTACGGTCGCAGCGTGTGCAAGGTGATGGTGACGCCCGCCTCGGCGCCGCGCGGGCCCAGGACGCTCGATGCCGGCCTCGCCATGGTCACGGTCGGGATGGCCTGGTGGTACAGGGACTACTCTCGCGAGCAGACCGCCCAGGAGCGCGGGCAATACGAGTTCGCCGAAACGGAGGCCAAGGCGAAGCACGTCGGGCTCTGGCGCGATGCCGAACCGGTACCGCCTTGGGACTGGCGAAAGGCCCAGCGCGGCGACTGATCAGGGTTCTCCCCGAGGCCCGTGGACAGACCTGTGGAAAACCGCATGCGAAACCTCGGGGATCGACTCCAGATGGGGCCTCCGACGCGATGCCCAAAAAACAGGCACTGTGGCGACCAGACCATTTCGCCTACCTAGATCGGTCCGGCGTCGAACACCTCGACCGGTGCCAGCCGCAGGTGTTGCCGCGCCTCGGGTGGCGCGGACTCCCTTGTTGATCCCCTCGGGAGCCAACCAGTCGGTCGCCGACTCGGCCGGGTTGTAGATGTGGGCGCGATCGACTATCACTGACCAAGGGCATGACCCAATGCCTGGCGTTGCTCGCGCGGCACTCGCCCGCATCGCACTTCCACGGTGCCGCAAAAAGAGGCAGAACATCATGCTTTTCATTGGCCATTGGCGCGTTCTTTCCGGCAATCGCAATGCCGTCATCGAGCGCTTCGCGAAGACGGGTGGGCAGGCCCCACAGGGCGTCAAAATGCTCGGGCGCTGGCACGACGTGGCGAACGGCACGGGATTCAGCATCAGTGAGGCGGACGACGCCTCCGCGATGGCGCGTTGGGCTCTGGAGTGGTCCGATCTGATGGAATTGGAAATACACCCGGCCCTGAACGACGAGCAACTGGGTGCCGTGCTAGCCGGTCTGCAACGCAAGTAGCTCGTTCCCCAGATGCGCAGGCGAGTGGCGAACGCTCGCAGGCCCCGCACCAGCTCCGCCTAGTGCGGTCTTTTTCATGTGAGGCTGTGCGCCTGCTGATCAGGAGTGGGCGCGCGGCATGCGGGTACTCGACCACAAGATGGGGCGGACCCGCCTCGGCCTCTGCGTGTCAGTCCCGGGATCGGCCACGACATTGAGCGCCCCGCTGGAGCCCGCGCCGGCGCGCCGCCGTCCATTCTGGCGATTCTGGTGAACCCGCTTGCCTCCCGTCCGCGGGTCTGCCTCGCCGGGCCCGATGTGTTCGCCCAGATGCTGATTTGCACCAGGAATCACCGGCGCGAGCGTGTCGCGCGCTCGGCATGGAGGCGCTGATCCCCCGCTTGGGCGGGCTTTTTCATGGTGTCGCGACGCCTTCGCCAGAGGTCACGCCAGTCCGGCATGCGAGGGATCGGCCCGAAACACCTCAACGCCCGGCGGCCGAGCACCGTGACCATGTGGACGCACGCAGGCTGAGGTTGGCCCGTTGCGGCTGCGGGGAAGCTGCAGATGATGTAGCCGGCGTGGTGAAGAACCTTGAGTTCCTGCTGAACTCTCGGGTTGACGATCTCAAGAGGCATCTCCGCATCGGCGAGCGCCTGAAGCAATTCCATCGACATGACAGATCTCCCCAATCTTGCTGAAGTCGGGCGGACGGCCGCCGGCTTCGAGACTGCCTAGACCGCCCAGACAACCGAGGCTGTTTCGAGGACCAGTGCCGGCGACCGTCCGATTCTCTGAACACTACCGGCCGAGATGCTCCCGTACCGCCTCGGACGAGGTCCCTACCGCTGCCACCGCAAGGCGGAGCTCGGCCTCGGTCACGTCATAGGCCGCGGTCCAGTACCGCACGTCGTGGTCTTCGTTCACATTGATCTCGGCCCGGTCTTGAGGGCCGCGGTTGCTCAGGTCGTCGGCCATACGTCGCTCCTTTTTTCGTGGAAGCACAGCGTGCGGCTTCAGCAGGTCGGGGCAGGTAAGACAACGCTGCATCTGTCTGCGGGAGAGAGTCGCGCGCCCGAGATCCAGCGGGTGGCAGACCCCATTGAGACACGCTTTCGCAGGGTATTGCCTGGGAGTACCCTGTCCGTGCCGGAGACGGTGCGAGTACGTCCAGCGAACGCAACGTCACCGACGCGCTAGAGGTTCTCAGGAGGCCGCTGAAGAAGGTTTGGATCGTCGCCTCAAGGTTTGGCTTGAGGAGTATCACAACCGTCCCCGCCCCATGGGCGACGCTCACATTCCCTACGACTCGTGACTGGACCAGGCGGATATTCAAATGGGGCCATATCGCGCGCCGAGCGACGAACCTCGCTAGAGCGCGCACACTGGTCGCTGTCTGTCTTGCCGCGAAAGGTCTGTATGCCCCCGGGCGGGGGAGATGCGCATGTCTCTTTTCTTGGAAGCCGCCGAAGCCTTGGTTGCCGACTATCTAAACGGACGCAGCATGCCGGAGGCTGCTCACAAAGCCGCAGTGCAAGCGGCCCGAACGCGGCTACTCAACGGACAGGTGCCCATCCTTGATGAGACGCTGTCCAGCTATATTGACAGCGCGGTGAATGAACCGATTGCGAAGAGCTACAACGATCCGGCGTCTGAATAGCCCCCTGTCACTCCGATTCAGGATTCCTAGTGGTCGCGAGGCTGTAGTCCGTCGGCGTATCGCTCACAAGTGGCGCGTCCCCAGAATGAAGTACGAGCATTGCGTCAGTGACCCTTATGGTGTGGCATCTGCACCAGAGACCGCAGACACCAACGACACCGGTGTTTCGCCCTCAAGACAACGGCCTGCGTCCCGGCCGCACAAAACGCCCCAGGGCTCACGCTCTGCCAGGATCCCCGCAAGGGGGAAATGCCGCCCAAAGAACCCGACCCGCGCAAGCTTGGCGGGTTTTTCGTTCAGCGCCACGCGCATCCGTCTGACAGTGCTGCACACCGGAAGATGTGCAATGATCTACGACCCATCAAAAAAGGGGGGGCGTCATGAAATCCCACCGAAGCGCCTCGGATGTGGCACTGATTTGGGTCATCGTGTTTGTGCTTCTCGTGTCCGTCGGCGCTCTGGCCTTCAAGTTCTTGACTGAAGAGGATCCTGATGGGGTCTTTGGTACGAGGCCCGCTACGACCCAAGTGGCCGCACAGAACAGATCCACCGGGACATCGAGCAGCTAAGACGATGGCGGACTGCCGCCGAGTCGCGCCAGTTCCTCGCGCCCTTTTTGTGTGATCTCGGCGACGATCGCCGGTCCTTGTACGGTGGTGCCGTCCGGATCTCGATACGGGAGAGGAACTGCTGCTTCCACTAGGCCGGCCGCCTTTCGTTCGCCATCAACCCCAAGAGTGAGTACAACTTGCGGGAACCAATTTTCCTGATTGACGCCTTGCTGCACCACGAGGACGTGAAAGTCACGAAGCGGGTCTACCGTCGCAGGGTGCCGTCTTCCAAGCCGCTGCCCTCGGCGATCGGAGGGCGCGACGCGGCCTGAAAAGGCCCGGGTTTGTCAGACGACCCAAGAATTTGTCAGTCGCAAAGACAAACGGGTCACGCCTTGTGAGCGTAACCCGTTGATCTATCTGACGATTTTGGTCGGTGTGAAAGGATTCGAACCTTCGACCCCTTGCACCCCATGCAAGTGCGCTACCAGGCTGCGCCACACACCGAAGCTCTCGATTATAGCCGCTCGAAATCAGTGATTCGAGCCGAGCAGCTCGCGAATTTCGGTGAGTTCGCGCCGCAGGTGGAGCAGTTGCGACAGATCGACCGTACGGCGGACCGGTTCGTGCGTCTCCAGGTCGTCCTGCACCGCGGCGTCGAACTCCTCCTGGTCGATCTCGATCGCCTCCATGCCCTCGAGCGGGACCTCGCCGGACTTGCGGCGTTCGCGCTCGGACTGGACGAGCTCCTGCAGCTTGTTGCGCGCGCCGCTGATCGTGAAGCCCTGGTCGTAGAGCAGGTCGCGGATGCGGCGAATCATGAGCACCTCGTGGTGCTGGTAGTAACGTCGGTTGCCGCGCCGCTTCATCGGGCGCAGTTGCGTGAACTCCTGCTCCCAGTAGCGCAGCACGTGCGGCTTGACGCCGCACAACTCCCCCACCTCACCAATTGTGAAGTAGCGTTTGACGGGAATCGGCGGGAGGGTTTTCTCCATTGAAATCAAGACAGTGCGAGCGAAACCTCATAGGTTACTCCACCGGCGCTCCGAGTACCAATGTTATTCGGAGCCCAGGCTCCATTCGACCTCTCGCGGGGCCGTATCGTCGATGCTTCCGTGGATCTGTTCTTTCAGCTTGGCGCTCGCGTGAAAGGTCGCGACGCGCCGCTCGCCGATCGGAATCGCCTCGCCGGTGCGCGGATTGCGGCCCGGCCGCGGCGCCTTGACGCGGATCTGGAAGTTGCCGAAGCCCGAGATCTTGACGTCCGTGCCTTCGATCAGGCTGTTGACGATCAGGTCGAAAAAAGCCTCGACCATGTCCTTGGACTCGCGCTTGTTCAGGCCGATCTGCTCGAACAGCAGGTCGGCCAGGTGCGCCTTGGTGAGCGCCGGCGTTTCGAGGGCCTCGAGCGTGAAGTCCATGGCGTTCATACCCGCAGACGGGCGCCGAGACCGGCGCCGAGTTGATCGATGATCTTGCGCACCGCCGCTTCGACCAGTTCGTCGGTCAGCGCGCTGTCGCTGTTGAAGCTGAGCCGCACGGCCATGCTCTTCTCCCCGGCCGCGAGGCCGCCGGCGGCCACCGTGCCGTCGCGGGCGACTGCCGGACGATAGATGTCGAACAGCGCAAGCTCGCGCAGCAGGCTGGCGTCGGAAGCGGCGCGGATGGCACCCATCAGCGCATCGTGCGTGACCGACTCGGCCACCACCACCGCTATGTCGCGCTCGACCGGCTGCTGCTTGGGCACCGGCTGCGCCACCGGCAGCGGTCGGGCGATGACCGCATCGAGCTCCAGTTCGAACAGCAGCGGGGCCTGCGCGAAGTCCCATTTCTGGCGCCAGCGCGGATGCAGTTCCCCGACCACGCCAATCGCACGGCCGTCGAGCAGCACGCGCGCCGCGCGCCCCGGGTGCAACGCCGGATGTTCGACGGTTTCGAAGGTCGGCACGCGCGGTGCGAGCAGGGCCTCTACATCGCCCTTGAGGTCGAAGAAGTCGACGCGTTCGGCCTTGCCTTCCCAGCGCCCGTCTTCGGCATCGCCCCAGGCCAGTCCGGCCACCCGCATCGGCTGGTGGATGCCCTTGACCGTGCTGTCGGTGGTCGTGACCGCGGCGTCGCGCAGGAACACGCGGCCGAGCTCGAACACGCGCACCTGTGTCGCCTTGCGGTCGAGATTGAACTTGAGCACCTGCAGCAGCGAACCGACGAGCGAGGAGCGCATCACGCTCATCTGGCTCGCGATCGGGTTCAGCAACTTGATCGGATCGGCGTTGCCGGCGAGTTCCTGCTCCCAGTGGGCCTCGACGAAGCTGAAGTTGATGGTCTCCTGGTAACCCAGCGCGGCCAGCCGCTGGCGCACCGCGAAGCGGCTGCGCTCGGCCTCGGGCCGCAGGCGCGCGGTGATCGGCGCCATCGGCGGCGTGGTCGGCAGGTTCTGGTAGCCGACAAGGCGTGCCACCTCCTCGATCAGGTCTTCCTCGATCAGCAGGTCGAAGCGGTACGGCGGCGGCGTGACGACCAGCGTACCGTCTCCCTCCTCCACCGGCAGCGACAGGCGGCGCAGTGCAGCGGCGCAGTCGGCCTGCGTGAGCGGCATGCCGATCACGCGCGCCGCACGGGCCACGCGCAGCGTCACGGGCTTGCGCTCGGGCAAGCGCAAGCGCTGGTCATCCATTGCGCCGGCCTGGCCGCCGCAGATCTCGATCACCAGCTGAGTGATGCGTTCGATGATCTCGACGGTGCGGCTCGGGTCCACGCCCCGCTCGAAACGATGCCCCGCATCGGTCGAAAAATTGAAGCGGCGCGAACGGCCCTGGATGCTCTCGGCCCACCAGAACGCGGCCTCGATGTAGATGTTTCGCGTGTCGTCGGACACCGCCGTGGCGTCGCCGCCCATGATGCCGGCCAGCGACTCGATCTCGCGGTCGTCGGCAATCACGCCGACCTTCTCGTCGACCGTGACCGTGTTGCCATTGAGCAGCTTCAGCTGCTCGCCCGGCCGGCCCCAGCGCACCGTGAGGCCGCCATGGATCTTGTCGAGATCGAAGATGTGGGTCGGCTGGCCATACTCGAACATCACGTAGTTCGAGATGTCGACCAGCGGCGTGACGCTGCGCTGGCCGCAGCGGGCCAGCCGATCGACCATCCAGGCCGGCGTTGCGGCCTTCGTGTCGACGCCGCGCACGATGCGGCCGGAGAAACGGCCGCACAGCTCGGGCGCCTCGACCTTCACGGACAGCTTGTCCGAGAAAGCCGCCGCCACCGGCGCAATGACGGGTTTCTTGAGCGGAGCGCCGGTCAGCGCCGAGAGTTCGCGCGCGATGCCGTAGACGCTCAGGCCATGCGCCAGGTTCGGCGTCAGCTTGAGGGTCAGCAGCGAGTCGTCGAGCTTCAGCACCTCGCGGACGTCGGCACCCACGGGTGCATCGGCGGCGAGCTCGAGCAGGCCGCCGTGGTCTTCGCTGAGCTTGAGCTCGCGCGCCGAGCACAGCATGCCCTGGCTTTCGACGCCGCGCAGCTGGCCCAGCTTGATCAGGAAGGGCTTGCCGTCTTCGCCGGGCGGCAGCTCGGCGCCGACCAGCGCCAGCGGCACCTTGATGCCGACGCGCGCGTTCGGCGCACCGCACACGATGTTGAGCAAGGCACCCTGCCCGGCATCGACCTGGCACACGCGCAGGCGATCGGCATTCGGGTGCTGGGCGGCTTCCTTGATCTCGCCGACCACGACCTGGCTGAACGGCGGCGCCACCGGCCGGCGCTCCTCGACCTCGAAGCCGCCCATCGTGAGCGTCTCGGCCAGGGCTTCGCTGCTGAGCTGCGGGTCGCAGAATTCGCGCAACCAGGACTCGGGGAATTGCATCTCGTCGATCTCGTCGTTGTCGTTTATTGAAACTGGCTGAGGAAGCGCAGGTCGCCGTCGAAGAACAGGCGCAGGTCGTTGACGCCGTAGCGCAGCATCGTGAGCCTGTCCGGGCCCATGCCGAAGGCGAAGCCGATGTAGCGCTCGGGGTCCAGCCCCATGTTGCGCACCACATTGGGATGCACCTGCCCCGAGCCCGCGACCTCGAGCCAGCGGCCGGCCAGCGGTCCGCTCTGGAACTGGATGTCGATCTCTGCGCTCGGCTCGGTGAACGGGAAGAAGCTCGGCCTGAAGCGCAGCACCAGGTCGTCGCTTTCGAAGAAGGTGCGGCAGAAGTCGGTGAAGACGACCTTCAAGTCCTTGAAGCTCACGTTCTCGCCCAGCCACAGGCCTTCGCACTGGTGAAACATCGGCGAGTGCGTGGCGTCGCTGTCGACGCGGTAGGTCCGGCCCGGCGCAATCACGCGGATCTCGGGCGCCTTGACCGTCCCGGTGGTGTCGGCTGCCGCGGCCTCGAATTGCGCGGCGTACTTCTTCACGTGCTGGTTCGCGTAGCGGACCTGCATCGGGCTGGTGTGCGGGCGCAGGTTGTAGGGCACGCCGTCCTCGCCGTCGATGTCGACGTAGAAGGTGTCCTGCATCGAACGCGCCGGATGGTTCGGCGGGTTGTTGAGCGAGGTGAAGCTGTGCCAGTCGCTCTCGATCTCGGGGCCGTCGGCGACGTCGAAGCCCATGCTCGAGAAGATGGCCTCGATGCGCTCCAGCGTGCGGCTCACCGGATGCAGTCCGCCGGCCACTCGGCGGCGGCCCGGCAGCGTGACGTCGAGTGCCTCGGCCCGCAACTGCACGGCCAGTTCCTCGTCGGCGAGTTGCTGGCGGCGCTCGGTGAGCGCAGCCTCGATGGCCTGTTTGGCGACATTGATCTGGGCGCCGCGCGACTTCTTCTCGTCGACGCTGAGCGCCGCCATGCCCTTCATCAGCTCGGTGATGCGGCCCGACTTGCCGAGAAACAGCGCCTTCGCGTTCTCGAGTTCGGCCGGGGCTTTCGCTGTGGCGAAGGCGGCGCGTGCGGTGTCGACCAGGGAGTCCAACTCGTTCATGGAGAAAATCTTCGAGATGAAAAAGGAAACGGGGCTGGAGCCACGATGAAAAAAGGGCTGGAGCCCTTTCAAGCGCCAGCCCTTGACGTGGGCGCAGGCCGCCGTCCGGAGACGGGCCGCCTGCTGTGCAGGATCAAGCAGCCAGCTTGGCCTTGACCTGCTCCACGATGCCGGCAAAAGCGGCCTTGTCGTGCACGGCGATATCGGCAAGCATCTTGCGGTCGATCTCGATTCCGGCCTTGCGGATGCCGTTGGCGAACTGGCTGTAGGTCAGGCCCAGTTCACGCGAGGCGGCGTTGATACGCGCGATCCACAGTTGACGGAACACGCGCTTCTTGGTGCGGCGGTCACGGTAGGCGTATTGGCCTGCCTTCATCACCGCCTGCTTGGCGATGCGGAAGACATTGCCGCGGCGACCGCGGAAACCCTTGGCGAGTGCGAGAACCTTCTTGTGGCGGGCGCGAGCCGTTACACCACGTTTGACGCGAGGCATGTGTGTACTCCTTGTTCGTCTGGGTTAAATGCCGCTGCCGGGCAACATGGCGGCCATCGAAACCATGTTGGTTTCGTGAACTGCCGTGGCACCGCGCAGGTGGCGCTTGTTCTTGGTGGTCTTCTTGGTCAGGATGTGACGCTTGAAGGCTTGACCGCGCTTGACGGTGCCACCGGGACGAACGCGGAAACGTTTTTTCGCGCTGCTCTTGGTCTTCATTTTGGGCATGTGAATGCTCCTTTAGTTTGTGCTCGTGAGGCGCCGCGGAAATTCCACGGGCTTGTTGGCCCCGAGACACTTCTTTATCCCGCCCCTGCCCGCCCCTTTCGAGAGCGCTCAGGGGCGAAATCCCTGCAAAAATTTCGACTCGCGTCGACTCAAGCCGTTGCGGGCGCCGCAACCGGCGTCGCCGCTGCGTCGGCAGCCGGCTTGGCCGCTCCGCCTGGCTTCTTGCGGCCCGGTGCGATCATCATGATCATCTGCCGGCCTTCGAGCTTCGGGAACTGCTCCACGAGGATCAGGTCGCCGAGTTCGTCGCGAATCCGCTGCAACAGCGCCAGACCGAGTTCCTGGTGGGTGATTTCACGACCGCGGAACCGCAGCGTGATCTTGCACTTGTCACCTTCTTCCAGGAAGCGCCGGATGTTGCGCATCTTGATGTTGTAGTCACCATCATCGGTACCGGGGCGGAACTTGATTTCCTTGACCTCGATGACCTTCTGCTTCGACTTCGCCTCGGCCGCCTTCTTCTGCTCGTGGTACTTGAACTTGCCGTACTCGATCAGCCGGCAGACGGGCGGATTGGCCGCCGCGACAACTTCGACCAGGTCGACGTCTTGTTCACCGGCCAGGCGCAAGGCCTCGGCAAGACTCACAACACCCAATGGCTCGTTCTCGGGCCCGATCAGGCGGACTTCCGGGGCCATGATTTCCCGGTTCAGGCGGTGTTGGCGTTCCTCGCGGTGGCGGCGGTCGCGAAATGCAGTAGCGATGGTCAGAATCCTTCAAACAACTTGCTACAAAATCTGTAGCGAACGCCGGGGAGTCCACGCCCACAAGCAGCCCGATCGACTGAATCGGCCTTTGAATCCATTCAAATTCAAAGCTTGTGTTGGATGTCGTGAGCGATCTTTTGGGAGAACGCCTCCACCGACATGGCACCGAGGTCAACATTGCCCCGGGCGCGCACTGCGACGGCACCTGCTTCCTTTTCCTTGTCGCCTACGACGAGGATGAAAGGAAGCTTTTGCAACGAATGCTTCCGTATTTTATACGTAATCTTCTCGTTGTGCAGGTCGAGCGAAACTCTAAGCCCTTGATCCTGCAGCGTTTTGGCAACTTCCGCGGCGTAATCGGCCTGGTTTTCGCTGATATTGAGCACCACCACCTGCACCGGAGCGAGCCATGCGGGCAACGCGCCGGCATGGTGTTCGATGAGCATGCCGATGAAGCGCTCGAGGCTGCCGACGATCGCGCGATGCAGCATCACCGGGTAGGCGCGGCCGCTCGTTTCCGTCACGTATTCGCCGCCCAGGCGCTCGGCGGTGTTGAAGTCGACCTGGATCGTGCCGCACTGCCACTGGCGGCCGATCGCGTCGCGCAGCGTGTACTCGATCTTCGGGCCGTAGAAGGCACCCTCGCCCGGCGTGATGATGAAGTCCACGCCCGAGCGGCGCAGCGCCTCCATGACCGCGTGCTCGGCCTTGTCCCACAGCTCGTCGGAGCCGACCCGGTTGTCCGGCCGCGTTGCCACCTTGTAGAGGATGTCCGTGAAGCCGAAGTCGGCGTAGACCTTCTGCAGCTGTGCCGTGTAGGCCACGCACTCATCGAGGATCTGGTCTTCCGTGCAGAACACATGGCCGTCGTCCTGCGTGAAACCGCGCACGCGCATGATGCCGTGCAGCGCACCGCTCGGCTCATTGCGGTGGCACTGGCCGAATTCGCCATAGCGCAACGGCAGGTCGCGGTAGCTGCGCAAGTCGGACTTGAAGATCAGCACGTGGCCCGGGCAGTTCATCGGCTTCAGGGCGTACTCGCGCTTCTCCGACTCCGTCGTGAACATGTTCTCGCGGTAGTTCTGCCAGTGGCCCGTCTTCTCCCACAGGCTCTTGTCGAGGATCTGCGGACCCTTGACCTCCTGGTAGCCCGTGTCGCGGTAGATGCGGCGCATGTACTGCTCGACCTGCTGCCAGATCGACCAGCCCTTCGGGTGCCAGAACACCAGGCCCGGCGCGGCCTCATCCATGTGGAACAGGTCGAGTTCCTTGCCGAGCCGGCGGTGGTCGCGCTTCTCGGCCTCCTCGATGCGGCGGATGTAATCCTCGAGCTGCTTCTTGTCGGCCCAGGCCGTGCCGTAAATGCGCTGCAGCTGCTCGTTCTTGGCGTCGCCGCGCCAGTAGGCGCCGGCCAGCTTCGTCAGCTTGAAAACCTTCAGGAAGCGCGTGTTCGGCACGTGCGGGCCGCGGCACATGTCGACGTACTCCTGGTGGTAGTACAGCCCCATCGCCTTCTCGTCGGGCATGTCCTCGACCAGGCGCAGCTTGTAGTCCTCGCCGCGTGACTTGAAGACGTCGATGACCTCGTCGCGCGGCGTCATCTTCTTGACCACGTCGTAGTCCTGCGCGATCAGCTCGCGCATGCGGGCTTCGATCGCGGCCATGTCCTCGGGCGTGAACGGGCGCTCGTAGGAGATGTCGTAGTAGAAACCTTCGTCGATCACCGGGCCGATCACCATCTTGGCCGTCGGGTAGAGCTGCTTCACCGCGTGGCCGACCAGGTGGGCCGTCGAGTGGCGGATGATCTCCAGGCCCTCGTCGTCCTTGGGCGTGATGATCTGCAGCTTGGCGGAACGGTCGATGAGGTCGCTGGCATCGACCAGCCGGCCGTCGACCTTGCCGGCCACCGTCATCTTGGCCAGGCCGGGGCCGATGGAGCGGGCCACCTCGGCCACGGAAACCGGGCCGGGAAACTCGCGCTGCGAGTTGTCGGGAAGCGTGATCTGGATCATGGAAGAAACCTCGGCGAGAAACAAAAAAGCGCGGTCAGGGGACCGCGCTTGGCTTGGTGATGCGCTGGAAGGTGTCCAGCATGCGCGGCCTACCGGCCTTTTCCTTCAGGGAAAAGACCGCTCGTTGCATGCGGTGTAGTTCGCGGTGTCATAACCAGGGTGCCTTTCTCGCTCTTGTTGGTACGGAGTCTGAGCCGGCGATTCTATCCGCTGCGGCGTCAGCTCGCCGCGGCGGCGTTCTTCAGGCCCAGCACCTCGATCGGCTCGATCGACGGCGGCTTGGCGAACAGCTCCGGCGCCTTCGCCATCAAGGCCTGGGCGATCGGCCCGGAGAGGTGGGCCTGGCGGCCGGCTTCGTCCTCGAAGGCATCGAAGATACCGAAGGTGCCCGGCGTCAGGCGCAGTGCGAACCAGATCGGCGTGGTCTTCTCTTCGCGCGCCATCGCCAGACCGGCTTCGAGGAACTGCTGGACCTCGGCTTCCTTGCCCGGCTTGGCCTCGAGGCGGGCGAACAGTGCGTACTTGATCATGTGGATCTCCGGTGAATGCGGTGGCGCGAGATTGCGACGACCGTGGGTCACTCTAGGCCGGGCCGCGGATTTGCTCTATTGGCATTTTTGACATCTTTGCTATCGTTATTGCCATGAGAGTCAACATCCTCGCACTCGATGGCGTGTTCGATACCGGCCTGGCGACGGTGCAGGACGTCTTCGGCACCGCCAACGAACTCGCCGGCATGCTCGGCTTCGCGCAGCCGCCCTTCGACGTCGCGCTGGTCGGGATGCGAAGAACGGTGCGGACCTCGCAGGGACTCGGCGTTCCGGTGCAACCCGCCGACCGGATGCGCACGCCGGACTGGACCGTGATCCCGGCGATCGGCGAGAAGATGCCCGAGGGGCTCCAGCTCGCGCTGCAGCGCCGCGACATCGCGGACGCCACGGCGTCGCTGCGCGACGAGTCGGCGCGCGGCGTCCGGATCGCCGCGGCCTGCATCGGCACCTTCGTGCTGGCCGAATCGGGGCTGCTCGACGGCCAGAGCGCCACCACCACCTGGTGGCTGTCGACCCTGTTCCGACAGCGCTACCCCGCGGTCCGGCTCGAGGAGTCCCGCATGCTGGTGAGTTCGGGCGCCTTCCTCACCGCGGGCGCGGCGCTGAGCCATGTCGACATGGCGCTGCTGCTGGTGCGCCAGGCCAGTCCCGAACTGGCTTCGCTGGTGGCGAAGTACCTGATCGTCGATTCGCGCCCCTCGCAGTCCGCCTACGTGATCACCGACCACCTGAGCCATTCGGACCCGACCGTCGAACGCTTCGAACGCTGGGCGCGCGGCCGGCTGGCCGAGGGCTTCTCGCTCGACGAGGCGGCGCTCGCCGCTGGCACCAGCAAGCGCACGCTGGCGCGCCGGCTGCAGCAGGTGCTCGGCAAGACGCCCCTGTCGTATTTCCAGGACCTGCGGGTCGAGCGTGCCGTGCATCTGCTGAAGACCAGCGACAGGAGCCTGGAGCAGATCGCGACGCTGGTGGGCTATGCCGAAGGCGTCACGCTGCGCGCGCTGCTGCGCCAGCGCCTGGGCCGGGGCGTGCGCGACCTGCGCGTGGCCGACTGAGCCCACCGGGAAGCGTGGACGAAAAAAATCCCCGCGTGAGAGGCTCACGCGGGGATATGAATCAGAGACCCTCGGGTCTCAGTGGAACTGTTCTTCCTCGGTCGAGCCGGTCAGCGCCTTGACGCTCGACGAGCCGCCCTGGATCACCGTGGTGACGTCGTCGAAGTAGCCGGCGCCGACTTCCTGCTGGTGCGACACGAAGGTGTAGCCCTTGTCACGCGCAGCGAACTCGGGTTCCTGCACCATGTTGACGTAGTGCTTCATGCCTTCGCCGTTGGCATAGGCATGCGCGAACTGGAAGGTGTTGTACCAGTTGATGTGGATGCCCGCGAGCGTGATGAACTGGTACTTGTAGCCCAGCGCCGAGAGGTCTTCCTGGAACGATGCGATCTGCTTGTCGTCGAGGTTCTTCTTCCAGTTGAACGATGGCGAGCAGTTGTAGGAGAGCAGCTTGCCCGGGCAGGCCGCGTGAACGGCTTGCGCGAATTCACGGGCGAAGCCGATGTCCGGCACACCGGTTTCGCACCAGACGAGATCGGCATACGGCGCGTAGGCGACGCCACGGCTGATGGCCTGCTCGAGGCCGTTCTTGACGCGGTAGAAGCCTTCCTGCGTGCGCTCGCCGGTGAGGAAGGGCTTGTCGTTCGCGTCATGGTCGGAGGTGATCAGGTTCGCGGCTTCGGCATCGGTACGAGCCAGCACGATGGTCGACACGCCCATCACGTCGGCCGCGAAACGCGCGGAGATCAGCTTCTCGCATGCCTCGTGCGTCGGCACGAGCACCTTGCCGCCCATATGGCCGCACTTCTTCACCGCGGCGAGCTGGTCTTCGAAATGCACGCCTGCGGCGCCCGCGGCGATCATGTTCTTCATCAGCTCGAAGGCGTTGAGCACGCCGCCAAAGCCCGCTTCCGCGTCGGCCACGATCGGCAGGAAGTAGTCGATGAATTCCTTGTCGCCGGGGTTGACGCCGCGGCCCCACTGGATCTCGTCGGCGCGCTTGAAGGTGTTGTTGATGCGGCGGACCATCGTCGGCACCGAGTCGTAGGCGTAGAGCGACTGGTCCGGATACATGGTTTCGGACGTGTTGCCGTCGGCGGCGACCTGCCAGCCCGACAGGTACACGGCCTCGAGGCCGGCCTTGGCCTGCTGCATCGCCTGGCCGGCGCTGATCGCGCCGAAGGCATTCACGTAGCCCTTCTTGGCGCCGCCGTTGATCTTCTCCCACAGCTTCTCGGCACCGCGACGGGCCAGCGTGTGCTCGATCGGCAGCGAGCCACGCAGGCGCACGACGTCGGCGGCGCTGTAGCCGCGCTTGACGCCCTTCCAGCGCGGATTGGTCGCCCAATCCTTTTCGAGGGCGGCAATCTGCTGTTCGCGGCTCAATTGTTCTGTGAGGGTCTGGGGCATGGTCACTCCGAGGGTTGATTGAGAGGTGGCGCTGTCGCGTCGTGGGAGTTACTGTAAGTCAGGCGGCGACTCTTATGTCTTATAGAAGACATATTTTTGAGCCAATGAAATCAATAACTTACGACGATTTTTCTCAATGCGAAATTATTTTTCTTGTATTGAGAAATTTTATTGCGGCGCAGCAGCCCGCAATTTCACAATGCGAAGCGAGTTTTTCGCGCGTGAAAACCGACATGCCGATCCAGGTCAATCGCGGCGAAACCAGTCGCCGCTGGCGATCGGCGCACGGCCGGCGATGCGACCGGGATGGATCTCGTAGACCAGGCAGGCAAGCTGCGCCTCGGCCACGCGCACCCGCACTTCGCGCTTGATGTATTCGCCCGTGTCGTCGAGCTTCACATCTTCCAGCAGATCCAGCTGCGCTTCGAGCGCCGGCGTGATCCGGTAGATCTCGCCCCGCACCCTGCCCTCGCCGCCCAGCACCGCGCCCGGATAGGCGCCGAGGTCGTACAGCGTGCCGGCGATCACTCCATCGGCGACCCGTTCGGGCGGCGGCGCGAAGCGGGCAATGTCGTTGCTGCCGCCGGCGCGCAGGGTCCCGTAGACGAAGACATGGCGGGGCGCCGCGGCGGCGGCGGCATGGGAATCGGGCATCATCGAATCAATCCTCGGAACGGCACCCGTCTATTGAACACCGCATCCCACGCATCCGGCCGCCTCGTGGCCTATGGCTGCCTCGCGTTGAGCATGTCGCTGGTCGGCAGCTATGTCGCCCTCTCCAAACCGCTGGTGGCCGCCTTTCCGGTGCTGCTGCTGGCTTGGCTGCGCTTCGGCATCGCGGCGCTGGCGATGCCGCACTGGCTGCGGCGGCCGGCCGGCGAGCCATCGATGACCGCTCGCACACGCGGGCTCGTGTTCCTCGAATCCTTCCTCGGCAACTTCCTGTTCTCGATCTGCATGCTGTTCGGCGTGAGCCTGACGAGTGCCGTGTCGGCCGGCGTGATCATGGCGTCGATCCCGGCAGTGGTGGCGATCGGCAGCCGGGTGTTCCTGCGCGAAAGCATCACGACGCGCGTCGCGCTGGCAATCGCCTGCGCCGCGCTCGGCATCGGGCTGCTCGCGCTGGCGCCGGCGCCGGCGGCCGCGCATGCCGACGCCGGGGCCGGCGCCTCGATGCCCTGGCTGGRCAACCTGCTGGTGTTCTGCGCGGTGCTCTGCGAGGCCGCCTACGCGGTGATCGGCAAGTCGCTGACCGGCCGGCTCGGGCCCAAGCGCATCTCCTCGCTGATCAATCTCTGGGGCTTCGTGCTGTCGACGCCCTTCGGCATCTGGTTCGCGCTGCGCTTCGACTTCAGCTCGGTGTCCATCGGCATCTGGACCCTGCTGCTGGTCTACGCGCTGGCCGCGAGCATCTGGACGGTGTGGCTCTGGATGACCGGTCTCAAGAGCGTGCCCGCCTCGCAGGCGGGCGTGTTCACCGTGATGCTGCCGGTGAGCGCCGCGATGGTCGGTGTGCTGGTGCTCGGCGAGGGACTGGCGGCTGCGCAAGTGGTCGCTTTTGCGCTCGCGCTGCTCGGCGTGGTACTCGCGACATGGCCTTCGCGCCGCAGCTGAAGCCTCTCGCTGGAGAAAGCCACTGCTTTCTCCCCTCTGAAAAAACAACAGCCCCCAATGAAAAAGTCGCTTTTTCCCTTGGAAACGCGTTTCTTCTCCTTTAGCATCCGCAATGCCGATGGAGACACTGCTTTTCATTGGTGAAAGTGTCCAACCAAAAAAGGAAATCAACCATGGCAACTGCAAAGAAGGCTCCGGCCAAGAAAGCTCCTGCGAAAAAGGCCGCTCCGGCCAAGAAGGCGGCTGCACCGGCAAAGAAGGCTGCTCCTGCGAAGAAGGCAGCGCCCGCCAAGAAGGCCGCTCCGGCCAAGAAGGCTGCTCCCGCGAAGAAGGCTGCTGCTCCCGCCAAGAAGCGCACCCCCAACGCTGCGTTCATGAAGGCCCTGACCCCCAGCCCGGCGCTCGCCGCTGTGGTCGGTTCGACGCCTCTGCCGCGCACCGCTGTCGTGAGCAAGCTGTGGGACTACATCAAGAAGAACAACCTTCAGGACAAGGCCAACAAGCGCAACATCAACGCCGACGCCAAGCTGAAGGAAATCTTCGGCAAGGCGCAAGTGTCGATGTTCGAACTGGCCTCGCTGATCGGCAAGCACGTCAAGTAAGCCTGCAAGCGCCTCGCGCGCTTGCCTCGGAAAAGCCGGCACCTGCCGGCTTTTTTTTGCCTTTTGCCTTTTCTCAGCGGCCGGCGGCCTGCGCCTCGGCCGCCTTCGTGATCGCACTCAGCGTGCCGCGGGTGGTGATCACTTCGGGGTCGAGCGGGATCTCGATCAGCGTGCCGGTCTCGGCCGCCAGCGCGCGCAGCAGCGCGCCTTCGAACCGGGAGGTCTCGGTCACGCGTTCGGCGGCATAGCCGTAGGCCTGGGCCAGCGCGCAGAAGTCCGGGTTGCGCAGCGCGGTGCCGCTCACCTTGTTCGGGTACTCGCGCTCCTGGTGCATGCGGATGGTGCCGAACATGCCGTTGTTGAGCAGCACGACGATGCTCTTGCCGCCATGCTGCGAGGCAGTGGCAAGCTCCTGCCCATTCATCAGGAAGTCGCCGTCGCCCGCGATCGTGAAGGCGACGCGCCCGGTCGCGATGTTGGCCGCGATGCCCGCCGGCACGCCGTACCCCATCGCGCCGCTGGTGGGCGCGAGTTGCGTCTTGTGGCCCTTGGCGAGGCCGTGGTAGCGGAAGTAGCGGTGCACCCAGCTCGCGAAGTTGCCCGCGCCGTTGGTGATCGCCGCATCGGGCGGCAGGTGCTTCTGCAGCAGCCGGACCACTTCCACCATGTCGACGGCACCGCGCGGCGAGTCGGCGGGCAGGCCGGCCAGCGGCTGCGGCTCCAGGTTCGCGAGGTAGTCGGCATGGGCCGCCGCGGTCCAGGCCTCCCATGGCAACTCGGTCGGTGCGCTCAGCACCTCGAGGCTGCGCGCGGCCGAGGCCATGCCGACGTTGATCGCCAGGTCGGCCTGGTAGACGCGATTCAGTTCCTCGGCGCTGGCGTGCATGTGCACCAGCGTCTGTTTCGCCTTCGGCGCTTCGAGCAGCGTGTAGCCGCCGGTGGTCATCTCGCCCAGGCGCGGGCCGATCGCGAGGATCAGGTCGCTCTGCCGGACGCGCTCGGCCAGTTTCGGGTTGATCGCGATGCCGACGTCGCCGGCGTAGAGCGGATGGTGGTTGTCGAAAGTGTCCTGGAAGCGAAAGGCGTTCGCCACCGGCAGTCTCCAGTTCTCGGCGAAGCGCTGCAGCGCCTGCGCCGCCTGCGGGGTCCAGCCGCCTCCGCCGGCGATCACCAGGGGCCGCTGCGATTTCAGCAGCAGTTCGCGCAAGGTTCGCAGTGCGCCGGGGTCGCTCCACGCCGCCACCGGCTCGACACGCTGGAGTGGCCGGGCGGAGGTCATCGTGCGCAGCATGTCCTCGGGCAGCACCAGCACCACCGGGCCCGGGCGGCCGTTCATCGCGGTGGCGAAGGCACGCGCCACGTATTCGGGAATGCGGTCGGCATCGTCGATGCGCTCCACGCGCTTCGCGAATCCCTTGGTGCTGGGCCCGAAGAAGCTCGCATAGTCGACCTCCTGGAAGGCCTCGCGGTCGCGGAAGTCGCTGCCGACATCGCCGACGAACAGCACCATCGGCGTGGAATCCTGGAAGGCGTTGTGCACGCCGATCGATGCATTGGTGGCGCCGGGACCGCGGGTCACGAAGCACACGCCGGGCCGATTGCTCAGCTTGCCGTGCGCCTCGGCCATGAAGGCCGCCCCGCCCTCCTGGCGGTTGACGATGAAGCGAATGCGATCGCCGTAGACATGAAATCCGTCGAGCACCGCAAGAAAACTCTCTCCTGGGACACCGAAGGCCAGTTCGACGCCTTGCTCGATCAGGCACTCGACAATCAGGTGGCCGGCAGGTTGGGATGAACGCATGGATGCTCTTTCTTTCTCGCTGCTGCAATGGGGGTGTGCGCGAATTATCCGCGTGCCTCGACCGGCTTGCCTTGCCTCATCGGACCGCAGCGCCGAGCCCGACGCCCGCCACCTGGTCGCTTGTCGCGGGCGCCGGCGCTTGTGTCGCCCGGCAGCCCCAAGGGTCACCAGAAGCGCCAGAACGGACGGCGGCGCGCCGGGGCCGGGTCGAGTGGTGCGTTCAGGGTCGTGGCCACTCCGAAACGACGCCGTACCTCGACTTCGTGAGCGCGGGCAGAGCCCCGCGCCTCGGAGTGGCCGCGCAGTGCCAGCAAGCGCAGTTGATGGGCCCGGTTGAGCAGTTCCTCATCCTCGAGGTTTCCTGGTTCCGTCATGCTTCATCGTGTCGTGGGTTGGAGGAAGCGAAGCTTGAATGGCCTCAATGCACTCTCTATGTAGGAAATCGCCGCGTGTACCTGCACTCAATCCCGCATCGCCAGCGGATTCGGCGACGGCTCGCCGACCTTCGTGAGCGTGTTGCGGTCGGTGTGGTGGAAGGGTTCGGCCAGCCCCTGTATCTGCATCACGGTGTCCTGGTCGTAGGACCAGGTTCCGTCGGCATTGAAGGCGACCTCGATACGCCACTCCAGCGTGGTTAAGGCATGCTCGATGAAGGGGTTGGACACGATGCCGTTCACCAGACTTCCGCGCGTGGCCGTGAGTTCGAAGCGGTCCGCCTCTGCGCTCGCCTTGCCGCTGGCCATCGCGATCTGGCCTCGGGGAATGGCCAGCGTGTGCATGACGGTAAGGGTGGCAGGCTCCCACAACCAGTAGCCGACCTGGTCGTGGTACATCTTGGTCTGGCCGGGCTTGTGGATGGAGGTGTGATAGCGAAGGCCATAGAGCACTTGCGGGCCGTTGGTCTGCGGGTCGATCGGCTGCAGCTCATAGTGCTCCACGTAGACCTGCGTCTTCGGGCCTTGCGCCTTGGGTTTGACATCCACGCCTTTCTCGCCCCGCCACAGGCCGGCCATTCTGCGCAATGGACCGAGATTGGCGAGCGTTGCGCCATCCAGGTCGGAAGGCTCGGTGTAGATGTCGTGGGGGAAGTTGGGCATGGAGGGTCCGGAAGAGCGATGTCGAGTTGAGGTAGCCGGTCGTTTGGCCGATCCTGGGCCGACGCCGGCCCGTCGTCGAGCCCAAGTCTACGTCCCGCCCCCACCCGGCGCGCGGGGCACAGGCCATCCCGGGGAGCGGCCGATGTAAAATGCTCGGTTTTCCCAGTATGGTGCAAGTGTCACGGCGCACAGGTCTCACCGGCTCGGCGCTCATTCGCTTGCTCGCTCGACTGGCCGACACCGACGTTCCGGAATCCAAACAGGCTTTCGCGGATCGATTGAGTCATTGGCTCAGTTGGACCGACGCCATCTCGCTGTCCGCGGCGCTGGACGGCAGTCCGGCAACTCCGACCTCCGGCGCACGGGCTTTCGGAAGTGCCGACGAAGCCGAATGCACGCGCGTGCGAACCGCGTTGGTGAAGGCCATCGCCACCCCCATGGACACGTCCACCGACTTCGCGCAATACCGTCGGCGCTATGTCGCCAGGCAACAGGCGATGGAAGCGGGCATCGGCCCCTTGCGCGGCCGTCTGCGTTCGAGGCTGGCGGCCGGATCGCCTGCCATGGCCCGGCTTGCAGCCGTCGATGCGGTCATGGAGCAGGTGCTGGGTGGGCACGAGCAGCGCCTGCTGTCGACCGTGCCCGCGCTGCTCGAAAAGCGCTTCGCGCGCCTGCGCCGGGCCGATCAGGCGACGTCCCCGGACGAGCCCGAGGGTGAGGTCCAGCCCGGCAAGTGGCTGGACGTCTTCGCCAAGGACATGCAAGGCGTGCTGCTCGCCGAACTGGATATTCGATTTCAACCGGTCGAAGGGCTGCTCGAAGCCCTTCGAACGAGCCAACCAAAGTCCCCATGACCAGATTTCTTCATCACGCCGCATTCTTCGTGGGCCTGGCCGCCGTGTGCTGGGTCGGCGTCGGGTACATCGGCACGAACCCGCTGGCACTGGCGATCACGGTGCTGATCGGCGCCTTCTACCTGATGGGCGCGCTGGAACTGCACCGTTTCCACCAGGCCACCTCCACCTTGGCACGCGCCGTGGCGGACATGCCGAATCCCCCCCCGAGCCTGGGCCACTGGCTCGATCAACTGCACCCTTCCCTGCAGAACGCGGTGCGCCTGCGCATCGAGGGCGAGCGCGTCGGCTTGCCCGGCCCGGCCCTGACGCCGTACCTGACAGGGCTGCTGGTGCTGCTGGGGATGCTGGGCACCTTCCTCGGCATGGTGGTGACCCTGAACGGCACCGGCACTGCGCTGGACAGTGCGTCGGACCTGCAGGCCATCCGCTCCTCCCTGGCCGCCCCGGTCAAGGGACTGGGGCTGGCCTTCGGCACCTCGCTCGCGGGCGTGGCCGCATCCGCCATGCTCGGCCTCGTCTCCGCCTTGTGCCGGCGCGACAGACTGCAGACGGCGCAACTGCTCGACACGCGGATCGCGACCACCCTGCGCGTCTTCTCGCTGGCCCATCAGCGCGAGGAGTCCTTCAAGCTGCTACAGCGGCAGGGCCAGGCGTTGCCCGAACTGGTCGATCGGCTGCAGGCCATGATGGCGACGATGGAACGGCAGGGCCAGGCGTTGAACGAGCGCCTGATCTCCGGCCAGGACAGCTTCCACAGCAAGGCCGAGGCCGTGTATGCAGGCCTGGCCTCCTCCGTCGGCCGATCCTTGCAGGACAGCCTGACCGAGAGTGCCCGCGCTGCCGGCGCGACGATCCAACCGGTCGTCGAAGCCACGATGGCCGGGATCGCGCGCGAAGCGGCCTCGCTGCACGACACCGTCGAGCACAGCGTGCAGCGGCAGCTGGACGGACTGTCGACCCGCTTCGAGGCGACCACGACCACCGTGGCGGACCTCTGGAAGACCGCGCTCGTCGGGCACCAGCGCGCGAGCGAGGCGCAGTCCCAGGACTTGCGCACCTCGCTCGACCACTTCGCCGAAACCTTCGAGCAACGCTCGGCATCGCTGATCGGGGACGTCTCCGCCCGGCTGGAAGCCACGGTCGGCAACGTGTCGGACACCTGGCGCAGCGCCCTGGCGCAGCAGGAGCGCGTCAGCGAGAACCTGTCGCGGGACACACAGGGCGCGCTGGCGGCGGCGGCGGCGACCTTCGAGCAGCACTCGGCTTCGCTGCTGCGCACGGTGGACCAGGCGCATGCAGACCTGCAGATCGAGATGGCGTCGCAAGACCAGCAGCGGCTGGCGGCCTGGACCCAGGCACTCGAGACGATGGCCGTGTCGCTCCAGCAGGAATGGCAGCAGGCGGGCGCGCGCACCGAGCGCCAGCAGCAGCAGATCTGCCACACGCTGGCGGAGACCGCCACCGGCATTTCCGCCCAGGCGGCAGCGCACGCCAAGAATACGATCGCCGAGATCGCTCAGCTCATGCAAACCGCCTCGGAAGCCCCCCGCGCCGCAGCCGAAGTGATCGCCGAATTGCGCCAGAAGCTGTCTGACAGCATGGCCCGCGACAACGCGATGCTGGAGGAACGCAGCCGCATCCTGGAAACCCTCGAAACCCTGCTCGGCGCCGTGAACCATGCCTCCACCGAACAGCGCGCCGCGATCGATGCGCTGGTCGCCGCGTCGGCGGATCTGCTGGACCGTGTCGGCACGCGGTTCACGCAGAAGGTCGACGCGGAATCCGGGAAGATGGCCGAGGTCGCCGCACAGATCACCGGCAGCGCCGTCGAAGTGGCGAGCCTGGGCGAAGCGTTCGGCTTCGGCGTGCAGCTGTTCAGTCAGTCGAACGACAAGCTGGTGACCCATCTGCAGCGCATCGAGGGCGCGCTCAGCAAGTCCATCGCACGCAGCGACGAGCAACTGGACTACTACGTGACGCAGGCGAGAGAAGTCATCGACCTGAGCATCATGTCGCAAAAGCAGATCGTCGAGGATCTGCAGCAGCTCGCCAGCAGCCGGGCAGCCGTGGGCAGCGAAGCGTGATGACCGAGGACATGGACGCCGGCCTGGAGCCGACAGTGCCGGTCTGGGCCGTCTTCGGCGACCTGATGTCGGGGCTGCTGGGGGCCTTCGTGCTGATCCTGGTGTGCGTGATCGGCATGCAACTGGAACTCGCGACCCGGTTGGAAGCCGAAGTCAAGCAGCGGCAGGTGGAGGCGCAACGGCTGCAGGCGCTCGAGCAAGCCCTGGCCGGGCCCCTGGCGGCGGGCCGGGTGACGCTGAACAACGGGCGCATCGGCATCAGCGGCAGCGTGCTGTTTTCCGTCAACTCCGCCGAATTGCAGCCCGATGGCCGGCAACTGCTGAAGAGCCTGACCGCACCGCTGGCCGCCTACCTCCAGGCCCGCAACGAGATCCTGATGGTGAGCGGCTTCACCGACGATCGGCAGGTGCGCGACGGCAACCGTCGATTCGCCGACAACTGGGAGCTGTCGGCCCAGCGGGCCTTGACGGTGACCCGGACTTTGATCGAGGAAGGCGTCCCATCGGCCTCGGTCTTTGCCGCAGCCTTCGGTTCCGAGCAGGCGGTGGCGTCGAATGCCGATGCCGACGGACGTTCGAAGAACCGGCGCGTGGAAATGGCGCCGACGCCGCGACCGTCGAACAAGCTTGTCGCCCCGTGAGCAGCGGCGAGGCAGGTGGAAGCGGCGCGGCGCCGACGGTCCTGAACATGGATCCGGGCGCGATGATCGACGCCTGGCGCCAGCGCGGCGATCATCGCTTCGATCCCGTCCGCCTTCGCTTCATCGAGGCGCTGGCCCAACGGGCGGCCACCCACCATGGCGCCGCGCGACGCATCCTGGACGACAAGCTGGCCAGGCTGCTGGCGGCGTATGGCGAGGATCTCGAAAGGGCGAGGTGCACGGAAGACGAGACCACCACGGTGCAAGGCCCGTCGCGTCGCGGGCCGCTCGCGGAGCTCGTCGACCACGTCGGCCGGCATCCGTCGTCCCACGGGGACGGCGCGGCGGCACGCGACGCTGCGCCCGGTCTCTCCTCCCCTGCCGAGCTGAAGACGCTCAGGTACTTCAGAAGCACCTGGTCGAAGCTCAGTGCCGATCGACGGCTGACGCAGTCACTCGCGAAGATGCCGCAGAATGCCGGGCCTCTCAACTCGCACCACCTCGTGCATCGCTCACTCACGTTGATGCGCGACCTGTCGCCGGAGTACCTCAACCGGTTCATGTCCTATGTCGACGCCCTGTTGTGGCTCGACCAGGCGAATGGCGGCAGCGCCCTGGCGGGGACTGACACGGCGCGTGCCGAGAGCCACAGGAAGACCGCTCGCGGCAAATCCCGCTGATAGATCCGGCTGATGCCGGGGCGAGCTTTCAGGCGCGGAGTTCTCCCCTGCCGCTGTGGAAAATGTTGTGGAAAACCGTGCTGGCTTCGAGCGGAATCGTTGCCTGGCGTGGCCTGCAACAGGGTGCCTCCGAAAGCAGCACGGTCTGACTCGCGCCAGCGGCGAAGCGCCCTCCCGCTCGGGCGTCACGGTCCCGTCTTCGCGTGTTGGCTCCGGTACTTCGCGATTTCCGTTTTCAGGTCGGTGTACTGCTCGCACGGAAAAAAGCAGAGCGAATCGAGTACCTTCAACTCCTGCTCGGCCCGCCCGAGATCGCCCATCTGCAGGTAGGCCTCGCCGAGATACTCGTGCGCGCCCTTGTGCTTCGGGTTGATCCTCAGCGCCCTGTCATAGTCGCTCAGCGCGGCCTGCATGTCGCCCAGTTTGCGGTGCGCGTGGCCGAGTTCGTTCCAGGCGTCAGCGTCGCCGGGACTGCGCAGGGTGTAGACGGTCATGTGCGCCAGGACTTGCGGCCAGTCCTCCTTGCTGACTGCTGCCATTCCCGCCCTGAAGTCGGGATCCGGATTGGCCGTTTCGCCCATTCCGGTTCCACCGCCACCGCCACCACCACCGCCACCACCACCACCACCACCACCACCGCCACCGCCACCGGCTGCCAGGGTGGAAAGACTGACGGCCAGTGACATGGCGGAAATGAATACAGCAACTGCGCGCTTCATGGTGATTTTCTCCTTCACGGACAAGGTGTCAGCGGTTATCGATGCGGCCGTAGACACCGTGATTTCCTCCGCCGGGCCCCGCGGCAAAGAACAGCGTGTTTGCAGGTTGGTTGTTGATCCCGTTTCCGAACGCGATGCCGCGCAAGCCATCGATCGCGATCGGATTGCCGTCCATCATCGAGAGCGTACCCATCAGTGCGCCGGTCTCCGGGTTGAACGCGTTGATCTTCCCGTCCCCGGCATTGGCCACCAGCAATGCGTTGCTGAAGGGACCGAAGTTGGCCGGCGCCATGGCCATGCCCCACGGCGCGTTGAGCGCACTGCCGACCGGAACGAGCCGTTTGACGAGGTGCCCGGCGCTGTCGAAGGCGTCGACGGCGCCCAGGCCGGCGCCTGCGACCTCATTGCGCGCCGACGCGTCCTGCCTGGCGTAACTGACGTAGACCAGGCCGCCGATCGCCTGGAGCCCGAATGGCGCGTAGCCGGGTGGCAATGCCGAATCGACGAAGCCTCCTGCGACGCCGACCTTCGCGAAGTTCGAGTCGAACACGTCGACCGCCGCGTGGTGAAAATCCGCCGCGTACAGCACGTCCGATGCGCCTGCGCTGGCGAGCGCCAGGCCCTTGTAAACCGTCCCCGCGCCCCCGCCGTCGAAGACCTTGACGGCATGGGTCATGTCGACCGTGGGCGACCAGCCCGACAACGTGCCTGCTTCGCCAGCGAAGATGAAGGCACTTGCACCGGACTTGCCGTTTTGCGTGACCATGAAGTCCTGATGACCATTGAAGACAATGCCGGTCGGCATCGCGCTGCCGGCGGCGCCGGGCGGAATCGCCACCACCAGCGATTGCGGCGTGCCGTTGCCGTCGTAGAGCGTCGAGGTCGAGGTCCCGTTGCTCGTCACCCAGACGAACCCCGTCGGGTTGAAGGCCACGCCCCATCCCTTGAGCAAATGCGGGTCCGTGCTGGCACTGCCGTACGGATTGTTCGCACCGGAGAGATCGGACACGAGGTTGGTTGCGACATAGCTCATGCCGGTGGCCGCGGCCATACCGGTGCTCATACCGGTGTTCATGCCGGTGCCGGCGCCCGGCACCACCATGCTGCCGTTGGAGTTTCCGCCGCCGCCGCAGGCGGCCAACACAAGCGCACTCGCACAAGCGAGCCCGTACAACTTCAGGCGATAGGTACTCATTTGCGATTCCTTTCGGGCTGGGCTCGGTGTATTCCACGCCGAGGCCAAAAGGTTCATTCGCCGGCGATTCAGAAGGCCAGCGACGCGCTCAGTACCAGCGCGCTACCGGCCGCGCGCCCATAGGCGGTCGGGTAGACCGCGCTGCGGCCGCCGGCGATCCAGTCGAGTCGCACTTCCCACGCGTCGCGCGCGACGGCCAGCCCAAGGCTCCCATCGAGGGTCAGGCGTCCGCCTTCGGTGGAAATCCCGCCGACCCGCATCAGGGCGCCCACGTGGGCCGTCGCGCGCGTCATTGGCGAGAGCGGCAGACCGGCGTTGAATTCGCCATAGGCAGTGCGTGCGCCGCTGCCGAAATAGTCCGGTGCGTAGTGCAGCCGCATGTTCCACCGCTCGCCGCTCAGGCCCGTGAACGCCTCGACGTAGTCGTACCGCGAGTCAGCGCCGAAGTGAACGGCGGTGGCACCCGCTTCCCAGCCGAGGCGATCCGAAAGCCGGCCCGCATACCCGGCGTAGCCGAGCACCTGCAGCTGCCGCCGGAGGTCCGGACCCAGCGTCACGCCCGTGAGCGATGCGCCGCCGAACCAGCCGTTCGGATCGTCGTGGGTGACGCTCAGGCTGAGCGTGGGCCGTTCGTCGCTGAGGGAAACGCCGCGGTAGAGATAGTTCGAAAAGAACGCGACGCTCCCGCCGGTCTGTGCGGACGCGACGCCGCAGGCAAGGAATAGCGAGGTGCAGAGCGCGGCACGCAGACCGGCGGTCAGCATGTCACTGACGAACGTTGAGGGGTGTCGTGGAGCGCGTCACGGTGCGGACGCAGGCACCAGAGCCTGCGACGCGGGTCAGTGTGGCACAAGCGTCGATTCTTCCGCCGGGAAAAGATACGACGCTGGCGATGGAGGGCGGCACCGCGTGCGCAGGCGACCGCTCGCGCATCAAGGCGAACAGCCCCGCCACGTGGGCTGCGGCAAAGGACGAGCCCGATACGAGGTCCCAGCGGGCACCGGGCAGCGTGGTCGGCACATCTCGCCCCGGCGCGACCAGGACACCCAGGAAGGCCGGACCGCCGGAGTCGTCGGCGACGGCCACGACTCCGGCATGTGAGGCCGGAAACCCGCCGTCCGGCAGGCTTCGATCGACGGCGCCGATGACGCTGATGCGGCGCGACAGCGCCACGTCCAGCAGCCGGCCCAGCAGGCGATCGGGCGGGCCGCCGAGGCTCAGGTTGATGATGTCCGCCTCATGCGTGATGGCGAAGTGCAGCGCCATGGCAAGGCTCAGGCTCGTGCACAGGGTCGCTTGGCTGCTCTCTTGCCAGCAGGCGCGCAGCGCCAGCAGGCGGGCGTTCGGAGCCACACCCACGATGCCGATGCCGTTGTCGGCGCGCGCGGCGATGATGCCAGCGACCGCAGTGCCGTGGTGCTCCGGAAGGTCGGGATGGCCGAGGACAAAGTTCTCCTTCAACGCCACCTGACCGACAAGGTCAGGTTGGTCCGCGTCGACGCCGCTGTCGACGACGGCGACGCGCACGTCACGGCCGGTGGAGGTCTCATGCAGATCCGACAGGTGCCAGGCCTGCGCCGCCGGCTGCAGCGCGTACAGCGGGTCGTCGTGGCCGCGCGTCCGGTAGACGTTCATTGTCTGGGCCCAGGCGACGCGCGGGTCGCGCGACAACGCCTGCGCCACGCGTTCGGGCAGTTGGTCATCAGGCACCGCCAACACGAAGCAGTCCACCCCCAGCAGCGGCATCGCCCAGTCGGTGAGCAGCGTCAACCCGTGTTCGCGTGCCAGCGCCGCAGCCACGCGGCGCCGCGCGCCGTGCGCCGGGCCGTCGCCATAGCCGCCCGAATAGGCGCTCTCGGGTCGAAAGTGCTCCGGCGGAAGTCGCAACAACAGCAGCACCTGTTGGCCGGCGGCAGTCGATGCCGCCGTCTGATCGGCCGGCGCGGCGCGGGCGAGCGGCTGGACCGCGGCGAGAGCGAGCAGCCACGCGACCAGAAGGAACTTCATGGCGCAGCCCGACCGTCGAGCGGTTCGACGAGCAACACCGAGCTTTCCTGGCGCAGCCGCTTTGCCGCCGCCGTTTCGAGGCCAGCCGGCACGGCCAGCAGATAGGCATCGGTGGCGGTCGGGCCGTAGACCAGCCGGGCCTCGCTGTCACGCAGCGCACGTCGCATTTCCTGTTCGGTGGCGTCGGGCCGGAACCTCACGATCAGGTTGCCGCTGTCGCCAGGTGTTGCCGCGGAGCCGCCGAGTGCCCGGAAGCCCCGTTCGGGAGCGAGCGGCAGGAGCAGCAAGCCACTCAACGCCCCGACCACAGCGAACTGCGCCGCCAATGCCCAGCGCGTCCACCCCGGGCTTTCGCGCCAGCGATCCTTCAGCCGCGCCAGGAAGCCAACGCGTCGCCGCTGCACCACGGCGCCGGCGATGCGCTCCTGCAAGCGCGCGAATCCCTGGTCGACATCACCGCCCGGGGCGTCGATGTCCGCATAGGCGGCCTGAAACCTTCGTTCCCAAGCCAGCTCGTCCTGGCAGCGCGGGCACTCTGCGATGTGGGCTTCGACGCTGAGGCGGTCTTCGGCGCCGAGACTCTCACCGACATACCACGGCAACAGCGCCTGCACCTTCTGATGCAAGTCCGTGCCGAGGTGCACCACCCGCCCGCTCACAGCCAATCCTCCAGCCGGCCGGACAGCAATGTCTTCAGCCTGCGCCGTGCGTGGAACATGCGCGTCTTCACCGTGTCGACCGGGCAGCCGATGATTTCGCCGATCTCGCGGCAGCCGATGCCGTGGAAGTAGGTGAGATGGACCACCGCACGCTGCTCGAGCGAGAGGCGGTCCAGGGCTTGCGCGAGCACCGCGCGCATTTGCGACTGCGCGGCATGGTACTCGGGACCGGCCTCCAGAGGCGCGGGATGATCGTCGTCGCGCTCGTCCTGCACGGGCTCGTCCAGGCGGCTCAGTGCCTGGATGGCCTTGCGGTAGGCGATGGCGAAGATCCAGGTCGATACCTTGCAGTGGCCGTTGTAGGTTCCGGCCCGGTTCCAGACGACCAGCATCGTGTCGTTCAGCAGTTCTCCGACGAGACCGGGCCGCCTCGTCACGCGGCCCAGGAAACGCGTGAGTCGCGGGTGGTAGGCGCGGTACAGCTGCTCGAACGCTTGCGACTCGCCGTTCGCGGTTCGGCCGACCAGACGGGCCTCGGCGCGTTCGGCCAACGGCGACTCCTCATCCTGCGTCCGAACGGCATCGCGGGGCATGCTCGACATGGAAGGCTCGTGCTGTGAGGTGTTCAGAGACTCTACTCCCTTGCGCTCGAGGTGGGCCGCGGCAACGTCAACGGTCATCACCATCGCGGCCTTCGGACGCGGGCACGGCCGGTTGGACCACCTTTTGGCTCCCGCTCAACACCCAGGCCCTCTGGCTCGGGGCAAAGCGCGGCGCCAGCATCCCGTCATTGATCTCGCGCGTGACCGCGAAGCGGTTGAAGGAGGTCGGCGGAAGGAACAGCCGCGCGTTGTCCGTGAAGCCATCGGAGGCCGTGTCGACGTCGCCTTCCACGGCCGAGATGACACCGTCGCCATTGGCGTCCACCCGCTGGACCTCGATCGCATAGGCGTCGTACAAGCGCTGCGGGAACGGCACACCCGGCTCGAAGGACTTGACCCGTTCGTAGATGTCCAGATAGATCTCGTGCGCCAGGCCGCTCGGAATGAAGCGCATCCGGTACTCGCGTTGTGCATCGGCTTCTCCGTCGAACCTGTCAGGGTCGCGGGGGCCGCTGCCCGTCAGCGCGCCGAGGGTGTTGGGGTTGTCGCCGTAGGTCACGGGATTGTTCTTCACGCCAGCGGGGCCCGACCCCGGCACGATGGACGCCAGTGCACCGAGCTGGCCTGCCTCGAAGCTGCCCGGCAGGCCGCCGGTGAAGGGCAATTCATAGGTCGGGTGGACCCAGTTCGTCGTGTAGTTGAATTCCCAGTAGGCATGGCAGTCGCTTTGCTGCAGGCAGTTGTACGCCCCCATGCTCAATTGGATCGGCACGACGTTGGTCTGCCTGCTCGGAAACCGGTCGTCGGCGCCTGGAAGATGCACATCGCGCCCGTCCATCGTGAAGAACTGGCCCGGCACGTTGTGGCCATCGCCCATCGCCTTCAGCGCGGCGGCGTCCTCCGGCGTGATCGTGCCGAACGCCTGCTTGGCGGCGGCCGCCGGCGCAGCCACGGGCGCGACGCGCAGATCGTGGATCATCCAGCCTTCGTACCAGCCGCTTTCGTTGTTGATGACGAACAGACCCGAGAGGTCGGTGAAGATGTCGATGAACGCGCGTATGTCGGTCGGGTCGGTCGGCAGGTCCGGCTTGGGCTCCACCACCAGCCGCACGGCACCGATCGTGGACAGCCCGCAGTCGAATCCGGTCGCAGTCAGTTGCACCTGGTCGTTCACACCCGGGAACCGCTTCGTGAACGGATTCGGCTCGAAGCCTGTCGTGTCGAGCACGTAGTACTGGAACAGCTGGCTCGGCTGATCGGCTTCGGCGTACGCCTGGATGGGCAGCGCCGAATGCGGGCGCTCGGCCAGCGCCTCCAACCGATCCTTCAATGGATCCGGCAGATGCCGCACATCCCCGCGATGCTCGACGATCTCGCTGTCGGCCTTGGCATGCGGGTTCGGATGGCACGGCGGCGGTGGCTGGTTCGACGCTGCGGCGGCCTCGACGCCCCCGAAGCCGACGCCGCAGGCGACGGCAAGGCAGGCGCCGGCAGCGCGACCGATGCGAAACTGACGGGCGGTCGACAACCGTGGGATGTTCATGGTGACCTCCAAGCGGGTTGAAACACGGACCCGGACGGCGCTTGCCGACCGGACAGGTTCATTCCCGGCAACGGACGATCGGTTCAATACCCATGGAGGCAGGTCGGCAAAGGCGGGGCATTCGATTGGCGCGTGCGGTAGCGACGGAGCCCTCAATGGGCATCCATGGCGCGACGCAGGATGTACCCGAACACGGCGACGCCAGCGAGCGCCGCGACGACCGTGAGGCTCAAGTCCGGGGCCTCGGCCTTCGAGGATGGCGTCGCGGCGGCATGCGGGCTGCTGGATTCGGACCCCTCCACGAAAGGGGTGTAGATCGCCCCTCCAGGGCTGGCCGCAGCGTCGGTCTTCACGCTGCTCGAACCCTCGTCGGAAGACAGCGCGTTGCTCGCGACCGGTGGGCGTGACACGCCACGGTGGGACGGCCCCCCGCCCATGGCTTCGGTGCGGGCATGCGCAGGCATCATCGTGGCAAGCACGACGAGAACCGCTCCGACGAATGCGCCTGGGGTCATGCCATGCCTCGTTCTCCTCGTGGATGGCTCAAAAAAACGACGTCGCCCAATTCCTGTTCGGAGGGCGCTGGTCGACCGGTTCATTCCCGGAAACTCAAGATCGGTTCAAGACCCCATGGCCCTGCGCGATCCAACCCCGCCGCCAAAGTGAAGCGCACTACTCGACGAACAGCAGCGCAGGGTCTTCGATCATCGTGCGCATCGCCTGCACGAACCGCGCAGCGTCCATGCCGTCGACCACCCGGTGGTCGAACGATGACGACAGGTTCATCAACCGCCGCGACACGACGGCACCGCCGCGCCACACCGGGCGCTCGACGATCCGGTTGACGGCGACGATGGCGACCTCGGGACGGTTGATCACCGGCGTCGACACGATGCCGCCGAGCGCGCCGAGGCTGCTGAGGGTGATCGTCGAGCCGCTCAGTTCCGAGCGCGTCGCGCGGCCCCCCCGCGCGGCTTCGGCCAGGCGCCCCATTTCGGCGGCCATGGCCCACAGGTCGCGCGCCTCGGCGTGCCGCACGACCGGCACGACCAGGCCGTGCCGGGTCTGCGTGGCGATGCCGATGTGGACCGCGCCGTGGCGCGTGACGACGCCCGCCTCGTCGTCGAAGAGGGCGTTGACCTGCGGGAACTCGCGCACCGCCAGCACCGTCGCGCGCATGAGCAGGGGCAGCAAGGTCAGGTGCCCCCGCTCGGCGCTCCATTTCGTGTTGAGCGCTGCGCGCAGGGTCTCGATCTCGGTGACGTCGACCTCCTCGACGTAGCTGAAATGCGGAATGCGACGCTTCGATTCCTGCATCTGCAATGCGATGCGGCGGCGCAGGCCGATGACGGGCACCGCCTGCAGGTCGTTGCGTTCGGCGTTGCCCGTGGCGGGCGCACGGTCCGGCGGCCGCGCGCCATGCGCGGCGACGTGCGCTTCGAGGTCGGCGTGCACGATGCGGCCGGCGGTGCCGCTGGCCGCGACGTCCTTCAGGTCGACGCCGAGTTCCCAGGCGCGCCTGCGCACCGCCGGCGAGGCGATCGGGCGGTCCGCAGCGGCTCCCGCGGACGGCGACGCCGGCTGTGGCTGCGCCGTCGCTGGCGCCGGCGGCATTGCAGCGGGCTTCGCTGCGGGCGGAGGTGGCGGGGTGGCTCGCGCAGGCGCAGCCACGGGCGCCCCGGCAGCGCCGGCCCGCTCGATGCGAATCAGCTCGGCGCCGACCGCCAGTGTCTGTCCGACCTCTCCGCCCAGCGCAAGCACCCGGCCCGCGACCGGCGACGGAATCTCGACGATGGCCTTGTCGGTCATCACGTCGGCCAGCCCCTGGTCTTCGACCACCGCGTCGCCGGGCTGCACGTGCCAGGCCACGAGTTCGACCTCTGCGGTGCCCTCGCCCACGTCGGGCACCTTGATCACATGGATGCTGCCGGACACGTCATGCCTCCATCGCGCGCCTGAACGCTGCAGCCACCCGCGCCGGGCCCGGGAAATAGGCCCATTCAAGCGCATGCGGATACGGCGTATCCCAGCCGGTCACGCGTTCGATGGGTGCCTCCAGGTGATAGAAGCAATGCTCTTGCACCAGCGCCACGAGTTCCGCGCCGAAGCCGCTGGTGCGCGTCGCCTCATGGGCCACGACACAACGGCCGGTCTTCCTGACCGAGGCGACGATCGCAGCCAGGTCCAGCGGCCAGAGGCTGCGCAGATCGATGATCTCGGCATCGACGCCGCTTTCGGCCGCAGCCGCTTCCGACACGAACACCATCGTGCCGTAGGCCAGCACCGTCAGATCGGCGCCGCCGCGGAACACCGCGGCCGTGTCCAGAGGCACCGTGTAGTGCCCTTCGGGCACCTCGCCCAAGGCATGCTGCGACCAGGGCACCACCGGTCGGTCGTGGTGGCCGTCGAACGGGCCGTTGTACAGCCGCTTGGGCTCGAGAAAGATCACCGGGTCGTCGTTCTCGATCGATGCGATCAGCAGGCCCTTGGCATCGTAGGGATTGCTGGGCATCACGGTGCGCAGGCCGCAGACATGCGTGAACAGCGCCTCCGGGCTCTGGCTGTGCGTCTGCCCGCCGTAGATGCCGCCGCCGCAGGGCATGCGGATCGTGATCGGTGCGTTGAAGTCGCCGGCCGAGCGGTAGCGCAGCCGCGCCGCCTCCGAGACGATCTGGTCCGAGGCCGGGTAGAAGTAGTCGGCGAACTGCACCTCGACCACCGGACGCAGTCCATAGGCCGCCATGCCGATCGCCGAGCCGACGATGCCACCCTCGGAGATCGGGGCATCGAAGACGCGCGAGCGGCCGTGTTTCGCCTGCAGCCCTTCGGTGCATCGGAACACGCCGCCGAAGTAGCCGACATCCTGGCCATAGATCACGACGTTCGGGTCGCGCTCGAGCATCACGTCCATCGCCGAGCGCAGGGCCTGGACCATCGTCATGCGGGCCATGTCAGTGCCCGCCCGGCCGCCCGAAGGGCACTGAGCGCCCCCTCGGGGGGCAGCGATACACGAAGTGATGAGCGTGGGGGCAGAGCATGTCAGCCGCGCGCCTGCCGCAACTGCGCTTGCAGGTGCGCCGGCATGTCCTTGTAGACGTCCTCGAACATCGACTCGAGCGGCGGGACATGGCCGTCGATCAGCGTACCGCCGTGGCGTTCGGCCTCCTTCAGTGCAGCGGCCACCTCGGCCTCGAGCTGCTCTTGCGCGCGCTCATGCGCTTCGTCGGACCAGGCGCCCAGGCCCACCAGATGCTGCTTCAGCCGCGCGATCGGGTCGCCGAGCGGGAAATGCTGCCAGTCGTCGGCAGGCCGATAGCGCGAAGGGTCGTCCGACGTCGAGTGCGCGCCGGCGCGGTAGGTGACCCATTCGATCAGCGTGGGCCCGAGATTGCTGCGCGCCCGCTCGGCGGCCCAGCGCGACGCGGCGAGCACCGCAAGAAAGTCGTTGCCATCGACGCGCAACGATGCGATGCCGCAGCCGACGCCGCGCGCGGCGAAAGTCGTCGCCTCGCCACCGGCGATGGCCTGGAAGGTCGAGATCGCCCACTGGTTGTTGACGACGTTGAGGATCACGGGCGCGCGATAGACATGCGCGAAGGTCAGCGCCGTGTGGAAGTCGGATTCGGCGGTGGCCCCGTCGCCGATCCACGCCGACGCGATCTTCGTGTCGCCCTTGATCGCCGAAGCCATGCCCCATCCGACCGCCTGGATGAACTGCGTGGCCAGGTTGCCGCTGATCGAGAAGAAGCCGGCGCGCCGGTACGAATACATCACCGGCAGCTGGCGCCCTTTCATCGGATCGCGTTCGTTGCTCATCAACTGGCAGATCAGTTCCGCCAATGGAATGTCGTCACGCGCCAGCAGCAGGCCCTGCTGGCGGTAGGTCGGAAAGCACATGTCGCCCGGCTGGATGGCGAACGCATGGGCGGTCGCTACGGCCTCCTCGCCCAGGCATTGAATGTAGAAAGAGATCTTCTTCTGCCGCTGCGCAATCAGCATCTTCGCGTCGAAGGCTCGGGTCTTCATCATCGCGCGCAGGCCGCGCTGGAACAGCGGCACATCGGGCTGCGGCGCCCACGGGCCGACCGCGCGGCCGTCCTCGTCGAGCACGCGCACCAGCGTGAAAGCCAGGTCGGCCGTGTCGACAGGCGAAGCGTCGAGGGCCGGCTTGCGCACGGCGCCGGCAGGCGACAGGTGCAGGTAGGAGAAGTCGGTCTCGTGACCCGGTCGCCCGGTCGGCTCGGGCACGTACAAGCGCAGAGGTTGCGGCGAGTTCATCCTCGTTCTCTCGACGCGAGCATGTCGCGCCACCGGCACAGTATGCGCCGCAAAGCGCAGCGAAGGAATACGCATCGCGGCGCACCTGTGCGGGGACTGCCTGCGGACAGGCCCCCCTCAGAGGCGGCGCGCCTGCACCGGCTGACGCGACCAGTAGACCCCGTCGAGGCGATCGAGCCGCACCTCGCCGCCGGTCGACGGCGCATGCACGAATCGCCCCTCTCCGACGTAGATGCCCGCGTGCGAAGGCGTGGCAGCGCCGAAGAGCACCAGGTCGCCGGAGCGGATCTCGGACACGGCCACCGGGCGGCCGAAGGCGCCCATTCGCGCCACCGTGCGCGGTGTCGCCTGACCCGCGCTCTTCCGATACACGTAGCCGATGAGCCCGCTGCAATCGAAGCCGCCCTCCGGCGTATTGCCGCCATAGCGGTAGGGGGTGCCGACCAGGCCCAGCGCATGGATCGCGGCGTCGTTCGATTGCTCGGCCGTCAGCGACGCGGCACCGATGGCGGGCCCCGGCGCCGGCGGGCTCGCGCAGCCCAGCGCCAGGAGACAGGCCGCGATCGGAAGCAGGCGCAGCAGCGGGGCGTTGCGGGCACGAGCTGTTGAAACGGTTGCGTCGGGCATCATGAATCGGTGGTTCGGAATGGCGGGTCGAGGTGTGGGGCGTACTGTATTCAAGATCGCCTCCGGGTCCAATGCCCAACTCACCGCGGCGCGCGCCTGGCCGCCAAGCGGGTGTAGAGTAGAACGAGCTCGAAAGGTGATCGTGAAGACCTTGTTTCTGGTGCGGCATGCCAAATCGAGCCGCGACGATCCGTCCTTGCCCGACCGGGAGCGACCCTTGGACGATCGCGGCCGCCAGGACGCGCCCATGATGGGCAAGCGTCTCGGCAAACGCGGGGTGAAGCCCGACCTGCTCGTGTCGAGCCCGGCACTGCGCGCGCTGACGACGGCGCAGCTCATCGCCGCCGAGATCGGCTACCCCCGCAAGGACATCGTCGTCGATGAACGGATGTACGCCAGCAGCCCGGACGACTTGCTCGCCGTCATCGGCGCACTCGACGACAAGCTGGGCCGCGTGATGCTCTTCGGCCACAACCCCGAGTTCACCGAGCTCGCGCACCGGCTGTCGAGCGAGATCATCGACATGCCCACGTGCGCGGTCGCCGAGTTCCACTTCGAGACGAAGACATGGGCCGATGTCAGGCAGACCGCCCCGGCGAAAGTGAAGCTGGACGCGCCGAAAAAGTAGCGCCCGGCGACATCCCGCAGCTGTGCTGCAATCTGCTGCATGCCTGAGCCGACCCTCGACGCCTTGCGCCGCTACGCGGTGGCGCGGACCCTCTTCACGCCCACGACGCTGCCGCGCGCGATCCAGCGCCTGGGCTTCGTGCAGGCCGATCCGATCCGCGCGCCGGCGCGCGCGCAGGACCTCACGCTGCGCCACCGCGTCAAGGACTACCGCGCCGGCGATCTGGAGAATCGCTACACGCGGCTCGCAGTCGAGGAAGACTGCCTCGTCAACTACGGCTTCCTGCCGCGCGAGCACCTGGCGCTGATGCACCCGCGCGAGGCCAGCCGCGACTGGGATGCCGAGACCCGGCGCAAGGCGGCCGAGGTGCTGGCTTTCGTGCGCGAGCGCGGACCGGTGCATCCGCGCGAGGTCGAGCAGCACTTCGCGCACGGCCGCATGAAGAACTACTGGGGCGGTTCGAGCAACGCCAGCACGCACCTGCTCGACGACATGCACTACCGCGGCATGCTGCGCGTGAAGCGGCGCGACAGCGGCACGCGCATCTACGAGGCGGTGACGCATCCGCCGGCCGACGACAGCCCCGCCGGTCGCGCGCAACGCGCCGCCGCGCTGGTCGATCTGGTGGTGCGCAAGTACGCGCCCCTGCCGGCTGCGAGCCTGACCTATCTCGTGCGCCTGCTCGGCTACGGCGCCCCGCATCTCACGGTGCAGACGCAGGCGGCGCTGCGCCTGGCGCGCGATGAGCTCGCCAGCTGCCGCATCGAGGGCACGACCTGGTACTGGCCAGCGGACGACAACCCGGCCTCGCGACGCCACGTGCCCGACGAGCAGCTTCGCCTGCTCGCGCCGTTCGACCCGGTGGTGTGGGACCGCCGCCGGTTCGAGCTGCTATGGGGCTGGACGTACAAGTTCGAGGCCTACACGCCGGCGCCGAAGCGAAAGTTCGGCTACTACGCCCTGCCCATGCTGTGGCACGAGCGCGTGATCGGATGGGCCAATGTCTCGGCGCGCGACGGCCGGCTGCAGCCCGCTTTCGGCTATGCCGGCACTCCGCCGAAGGGCGCCGCGTTTCGCGCCGCGCTCGACGACGAGATGCAGCGCATGACGCAATTCCTGTCCGGCCGCTGAGACCCCGACGCGCCAGCCCCGGCCGATCCGGGGTCTTGGCCCCTGGGCGACAGCGCGGCCGGCCGGACTTGCCTAGAATCCGTCCTTGCTTCGGCGCGAGCCGGAGCAGCGTTCTCAGGGCGGGGTGAGATTCCCCACCGGCGGTGATGGCGGCGCAAGCCGCACGAGCCCGCGAGCGCCCGAGGCTCTCTGCATGAGTCTCGGGGTCAGCAGACCTGGTGAGATCCCGGGGCCGACGGTCACAGTCCGGATGAAAGAGAGCGCGATCCCGTGGTCGGGCAGGCACGTTCTCGTGCCGGCCGGGCGTCGGGTTCGTGCGCCCTGATTCAGGAAATCCTTGCAAAGGCAAACCATGAGTCAGATCAACGACCTTCCCCTCTCCGCCATCACTGCCTCGGACGCCCCGCGCGGCCAGCGCATCGCCTTCGTACAGGCGCAGTGGCACTCGGACATCGTCCACCAGGCACGCGACGCCTTCCTGGCCGAAATGAAGCGCCAGGGCGTGCCGCTCGACACCATCGACCTGTTCGACGTGCCGGGCGCGTTCGAGATCCCGCTGCACGCCAAGCGGCTTGCCACCTCGGGCCGCTACGCCGCCATCGTCGGCTGCGCGCTGGTGGTCGACGGCGGCATCTACCGCCACGACTTCGTCGCCACCACGGTGGTCAATTCGCTGATGACGGTGCAGCTGGAGACCAACGTGCCGGTGCTGTCGGCGGTGCTCACGCCGCATCACTTCCACGAGCACGTGGAACACCGCAAGTACTTCCACCAGCACTTCGCGGTGAAGGGCACCGAGGTGGCCGAAGCCTGCGTCAAGACCATCGAAGGCTTGCGCCGCGTCGATGCGCTGATCGCGGCCTGATCGCAGGCCTCGCTGTCCTCGCAGGCGCTGGAAGATGCGGCGCCTGCGGTGTACGCTTTCGGCGATGAGCACCGCTGCCCGCCCCTACACCCTCTACGGTGCGCCCGGCTCGGGCGCCACGCCCGTTCAGGCCGCGCTCACGCTGATCGGCGCGCCGGTCGACATCGTCGACGTGGCGCCCTGGAAAGGCGAATCCGAGCGCCAAAAGCTGGCGCCGCTCAACCCGCAGCGGCAGGCCCCGGTCCTCGTGCTGCCCTCGGGCGAGGTCATGACCGAGAGCGCCGCGATCCTGCTCTGGCTCGGCGACCGCCACCCCGAAGCCGGCCTCGCGCCCGCCGCCGACCACCCGCTGCGCGCGCAGTACCTGCGCTGGATGATCTACATCCCGGCCGCGATCTATTCGATGTACTGGGTCCGTGACATGCCATCGCGCCTGGCCGCGGACGCGGCGGCCGAGGCGGTGGTGCTCGAACGCAGTGCCGAGCGCATCGCCGAATGCTGGCGCCTGATGGATGCGCAGTTGCCGCGCGGCACCCCCTACCTGCTGGGCGACAGCCTCGGCCTGCTCGACCTGTATGTGACCGTGGTCTCGCGCTGGACCCCGCGCCGTCTGCGCTTCTACCGCGAAGCCCCGCGCATGGCCGAGGTGGTGCGGCGCGTCGATGCCGATCCGCGGCTGCAGGCTTTCTGGGCCGCGCGCTTTCCCTTCACCCCGGGATGGGAAGGCGCCGAGGCCTGAGAATACGGCGGATGCAAACCAGCCAAGTCACCCTCTTCCACAACCCGGGCTGCGGCACCTCGCGCAACACGCTGGCGCTGATCCGCGAACACGGCTTCGAGCCCGAGGTGATCGAATACCTGAAGACGCCGCCCACCCGCGAGCGGCTGCGCGCGCTGGCCGTCGCGATGGGCGTCCCGGTGCGCGATCTGCTGCGCCAGCGCGGCACGCCCTACGACGAGCTCGGACTCGGCGACACGAAGTGGACCGACGACCAGCTGCTCGACTTCATCGTCGCGCATCCGATCCTCTTGAACCGCCCGATCGTGGTCACGCCGCTGGGCACGCGCCTGTGCCGGCCGGCGGAGCAGGTGCTCGACATCCTGCCGAAGCGCTGAGCGCGACGCTCGGGCAGAGCGAGGCAGGCAGGAAGCCTCAGGCCGAAGCGGGCACCAGTGCTTCGCGGCGGACGCGCCGGACGTTGAAGGCGCTGGCGATCAGCACGCCCTGCACCACCGCCAGGCCCACGATCACGCTGGTGTACTGGCCGTGGTCCATCAGCCGGCCGAAAATCAGCGGCGCCACCGCCTGCCCGATGTCCAGCCCGGCGTACACCACGCCGTAGACGCGGCCGGTGGCATTGGCGGGTGTCGAGCGCTTGACCAGCAGGTCGCGCGACGGCCCGGCGATGCCCGAGGCGAAGCCCATCGCCCCGAACATCACCGGCACCAGCGCCGGCGCCAGGTCGGCGAATGCCAGCACCAGCGCCAGCACCGCCGCCACGCCGAAGCTGGCGCCGACGATGCGCTCGCAGCGCGACGGATCGGAGGCCAGGAAGCCGCCCACCACCATGCCGGCCGCGCTGGCGACCATGTAGACCGTCAGGCAGATCGCGATCAGTGCCACCGGCACCTCGTGCAGGCGCCCGGCGGCGGACGGCGCGAAGGTCTGCACCACGCTGAGCGCCATCGCATAGAAGAAGAAGAAACCGAAGCACATCCAGACAGCCGGAATGCGCAGGAAGGCCAACTCGCCGCCGGCCGTGGCATCCGCGCCGACGGCCTTCTGCACCGCCTTCACGTCGAGCGACAGCACGCTGCGGTTGAGCCACAGGATCCCCAGCACGACCACCGCCACGGCACCGCCCGAGGCCAGCGCCACGCGCCAGCCGAAGGCCATTGCCAGCGGCACCACGAAAGCCGGCGCCAGCGCCCATCCGAGGCTGCCGGTGATGCCGTGCACGCTGTAGGCATGGCCCAGGCGCGTGGGCGCCACCTTGCGATTGAACAGCGTGTAGTCGACCGGATGGAACACCCCGTTGCCGATGCCCGCAACGACCGCCGAGCCGAGCAGCATCCAGTAGTTCTGCGCCAGCGCATAGCCGAAGGCCGCGAGGCCCAGCATGCCCAGCCCGACGAACAGCACGGGCCGCGGCCCGAGCTTGTCGACGATGAAACCCGAGGCCGCCTGCACCAGGCAGGAGACGACGAAGAACACGGTCAGCACGGCGCCGAGCTCGGTGTAGCTGACGTGGAACGCGTCCTTCAGCCATGGGAACAGCGGCGCCAGCAACAGCTGGCTGAAATGGCTGACGGCATGCGCCAGGCCGACGAGGCCGATCAGCTTGACGTCGGAGCGCACGGTGGGCGCGGAACTGGCGGGAGAAGCGGAAGACATGGATTGCAACAAGAAACTGGCGTGGAGGTCGATCCTAAGCCGGCCCGGCACGGCAGAATGGCGATACAGAGACAACATTTGTCGAATTCATGCCGCCTACCGTCGCCCCATTCGCGCCCGGTCCCGCCCCCGCCAACAGCGTCGGGCCGCTCACGCCACACCTCTACGCGCCCGACGCCCTGCGGCCGCTGCGGGCCAAGGAACACTTCCTCAACGCCGACACGCTGGTCGAACTGCACCGCCATCCCTGGCCGCAGCTGACCTTCTCGACCCGCGGCGTGATCCGCCTGAGCACCGAGGACGGCAGCTACATCGTGCCGCCCTCGCGCGCGCTCTGGGTCCCGGCCGACATGCCGCACAGCATCTCCCTGATCGAGGATGCCGAACTGCGCACCGTGTACCTGCACAGCTGGCTGGGCCCGGTCTGGGAGCGCTGCGAGGTGCTCGAGATCAGCCCGCTGCTGCGCGCGCTGATGCTGGCGCTGGACACCACGCCCGACGGCCTGCCGCCGGCCGATCCGCACGCGGCGCAGCGCGAGCGCTGGATCGCGCCGCTGCTGGTCGACGAACTCGAGCGCGCCACCCAGATCCGCATCGACGTGCCGCTGCCGGCCGACAAGCGCCTGCGCCAGTTGTGCGAGGCGCTGCTGCGCAATCCGGCCAACCGCGCCACGCTGGCCGAACGCGCCCAGCAGATCGGCGCCAGCGAACGCACGGTGGCCCGCCTGTTTCGCGACCAGCTCGGCATGAGCTGGCAGCAGTGGCGCCAGCAGGCGGTGCTGGCGCATGCGCTGCCGCTGCTCGCACGCGGCATGGCGGTGAGCCTGGTGGCCTCGGCCAGCGGCTACGCGACCGACAGCGCCTTCTGCGCGATGTTCAAGGCCGCGACCGGGCAGTCGCCGACCGCCTTCCAGCACAAGAAGCGCAACTGAGGAAACCGGCTCAACCGAGCCAGCGCAGCAGTTTCATCATCCGGCGGAATCGCTCGCCGTAGGGCGGGTAGATCAGCGCCCCGGCCGACCAGCGCGACTGCACCAGCACCGCCTTTTGCTGCGTGAAGCGCAGGAAGCCCGCCTCCCCGTGGTAGGAGCCCCAGCCGCTTTCGCCGACGCCGCCGAAGGGCAGGTGGTCGTGCGCGACGTGCATCAGCGTGTCGTTGACGGTGACGCCGCCGCTCAGCGTGCGGGCCAGCACCCGGTCGCGTGCCGCGGTGTCGGTGCCGAACCAGTAGAGCGCGAGCGGCCGCGGGCGGCCGTTGATGTAGCGGATCGCTTCCTCGCTGTCGTCGCAGGGCAGCACCGGGAGGATCGGGCCGAAGATCTCTTCCTGCAGCAGGCGCAGGCCCGGGTCCGGGCCGATCACGAGCGCTGGTGCCAGTTGGCGAGCCGCCGGATCGGCGAGGCCGATGGCCTGCTCGATGCGCGCACCGCTGTCCTTCGCCTCCCGCAGCAGCGCGCGCAGCCGCTCCAGGTGCCCTTGCCCCAGGATCGCCGCATAGTCGGGGTTGCCTTCGATGCGCGGAAACAGGCGCGCCACCGCACGCTGCCAGGCCGCCGCGAAGGCATCCTCGCGCCCGCGGGGCAGCAGCACGTAGTCGGGCGCGATGCAGGTCTGGCCCGCGTTCAGCAGCTTGCCGTGCGCGATCCGCAGCGCCGCCTCGTCGAGGTCGGCCGAGGCGTCGACGATGCAGGGCGACTTGCCGCCCAGCTCCAGCGTGGTCGGCGTGAGGTTGGCCGCCGCGGCCTGCGCCACCTTGCGGCCGACCGCGGTCGAGCCGGTGAAGAACAGGTGGTCGAAAGGCAGCGCCGCGAACTGCGACGCGACGCCGGCGTCGCCCTGCACCACCGCGAACTCCTCCGGGGCGAAGGCCTCGGCGACCCGCTCGGCGAGCAGCGCCGAGGTGCGCGGCGTCAGCTCGCTGGGCTTGAGCATCACGCGGTTGCCCGCGGCCAGCGCCGTGGCCGCCGGCCCGAGCGAGAGCTGCAGCGGGTAGTTCCAGGGCGAGATCACGCCCACCACGCCGAGCGGCTGGCGCTGGATCCAGGCCCGCGCGGGCTTCAGCTGCATCGGCGTGTGCACGCGCACCGGCCGGCTCCAGGCCTCGAGGCGGCGCAGGAGCTGGCCCAGCAGGTTGCGCAGCACCAGCAGGTCGGCCACCTCGGTGAGCGCGGCGGAGCGGACGCCGAAGTCGGCCTCGACCGCCGCCGCGATCGCGGAGCCATGCGCATCGAGCAGCCGCTGAATCCGCTGCACCCGATCCCGCCGCTCGGCGACGGGCACCACGGGCGCATCGCGGCTGGCCCGGTGCTGGGCATCGAAGAGAGATCGCAGATCCGTCATGAGGCGAATCTACCCCGGCCCTTCCGTATCATCGGCGGGTGCATTCCCCAACCTCCCGCGACGCGCGCCCATGGCCCTGACCCGCGCCCAGCTCGAACGCTGGCTTCCCTTTCTCGCCTGGCCGCGCCCCGACCGGGCCCTGCTCGTCAACGAGGCCGCGGCCGGCGTCACCGTCGCGCTGATGGTCATCCCCCAGGGCGTGGCCTATGCGGCGCTGGCGGGCATGCCGCTGGTGACCGGCGTCTACGCCGCGCTGCTGCCGGCGCTGGTCGCGCTGCTCTTCAGTTCCTCCGCCCGGCTCTCGGTCGGCCCCACGGCCCTCACCAGCCTGCTGGTCGGTGCCTCGCTGGCGCCACTGGCGATTCCCGGCAGCCGCGAATGGGTGGCCTACGCGGTCTGGCTCACGCTGCTGTCGGGCCTGATGCAGGTGACGCTGGGCGCGGTCCGCTTCGGTTGGCTGCTGCGGATGGTCAATTCACCGGTGCTGATGGGCTTCACGCAGGGCGCTGCGGTGCTGATCACGCTCTCGCAGTTGCCGGCCCTGCTGGGCTATACCGGCCGCTCGGTGACGCAGCTGATGCAGGGCCCGCTGCCCGACCTCGTCGCGATCGCCTTCGGCCTCGGAGGCATGGCGATGCTGTGGCTCGGCAAGCGGCTGGCGCCGCGCTTCCCGACCACCATGGCGCTGGTCGCGGCCGCCGCGGCGATCAGCGCCGCGGTCGGCTATGCGCTGCACGGTGGCGCGGTGATCGGCACGCTGCCTTCGGGCCTGCCGGGCTTCTACTGGCCTGGCGGCCTCTCGATCAATGAACTGGGCAACCTGCTGCTGCCCGCCTTCCTGATCACGCTGGTGAGCTTTCTGGAGACCGCGTCGAGCGCCAAGGTGGACAACGCGCGCGCCGGCAAACTCTGGAACGAGAACCAGGACCTGATCGGCCAGGGCCTGGGCAAGATCGCCTCGGGCCTGACCGGCTCCTTCCCGACCAGTTCCTCCTTCTCACGCTCGGCCATCACGCTGTACGCCGGCGCGAAGACGCAATGGGCGACGCTGTTCAGCGTCGCCGTGGTCGCCGCCGCGCTGCTGTGGGCCATGCCGCTGCTCTACCACGTGCCGCAGGCGGTGCTGGCCGCCATCGTGGCGACCGCCACCATCGGGCTGCTGCGGCCCTCGACCTTCGTCGCGCTGTGGCGCATCTCCCGCATCGAGGCGTCGATCGCGCTCGGCACCTTCGTGCTCACGATCGCGACCGCGCCATCGATCTACTGGGGCGTGCTCGGCGGCCTGCTGGCCGCGCTGGCGCACTACATGTACCGCCACCTGCATCCGCGCATCATCGAGGTCGGCCTGCACCCGGACGGCAGCCTGCGCGACCGCCACCTGTGGCACCTGCCGCCGCTGGCGCCCGACCTCTACGCGCTGCGCATGGACGCCGAGCTTGACTTCGCATCGGCCAGCACGCTGGAACGCGCCATCACGGTGGCGCTGGCCGAGCGGCCCGGGCTGACCGACGTCTGCCTCTTCGCCTACCCGATCAACCGCATCGACATCACGGGCGCCGAAGTGTTCGGCAGCATCCGCCGCCTGCTCGAGTCGCAGGGCGTGCGGCTGCACATCTCGGGCCTGAAGCTGCCGGCGCAGCAGGTGCTCGAGCGCGCCGGGCTGCTGGCGCCGGGGCCGATGCTGTTCGGCTACCGGACCGACAGCGAGGCGCTGGCCGCTCTCGCGCGGCCACCGGCGGCGGCCGAAGCGCTCAGTCCTTGACCCGTCCGCGCAGGTTCTTGATCTCCGCGCGCTGGCTCTTGCCTTCGAGCCGGCGCTGCCTGGAGCCATAAGTCGGCTTGGTGGCGCGGCGGGCGCGCGGCGGCGTGGCGACGCCGTCGACCAGCTCCTGCAGGCGCGCCAGCGCATCGACGCGGTTCATCTCCTGGCTGCGGTGCCGCTGCGCCTTCAGCACCAGCACGCCCTCCTGGGTGATTCGGCTGTCGCGCAAGGCGAGCAGCCGCTCCTTGACGTCGTCGGGCAGCGAACTCGCGGGGATGTCGTAGCGCAGGTGCACCGCGCTGGACACCTTGTTGACGTTCTGGCCGCCCGCACCCTGGGCCCGGATGGCGCTGAATTCGACTTCCAGGGGATCGATGAGAACGGGCGGACGCGGCGTGGACATCCGCTATTTTGACTTGCGCGCCGCCGCCTTCCTCGTCGTCGCCGGCCGCTGCTGCACGCCGGACATCAGCAGCGCGATGCTCTGGTCGGCGATCTGCTCCGGGTCGAGCCCGCCGCCGGGCCGGTACCAGCGGCCGATCCAGCTGAGCGCACCGGCCAGCACGAAGGCCGCCATCTTGGGGTCGCAGGGCGCCAGCGAGCCTTCGGCGATGCCGTCGGCAATGAGCCGGCGGAACTCGCCGTCGATGCCGGCCTTGAGCCGGCGCAGCTCCTTGCGCAGCGGTGCCGGCAACGGATCCTCGCCGATGCGGATGACGCACATGCCGAAGTCCATCATCACGATGCGGGAGTAGATCCGCATGCACGCCATGAGCTGGTCGATCGCGCTGCCGCCGGCGCGCCGGACCTCGTCGATGCCCTCCTGCATCATGCCGAGCGCGGTGCGCACGCATTCGAGCAGGATCTCGTCCTTGCTCTTCACATAGTAGTAGAGCGTGGGCTTGCTGACGTGCAACCGCTGCGCGATGTCGTCGAGCGAGGTCGCGTGGTAGCCGCGCTCGTTGAACAGCTTGGCGGCCGTCTGCAGCACCGCGTTGCGCTTGGCCTCGCGTTGCTGCGCGCGGACGCCGGCCGGCTTCCAGGGCGAGGCGCCTGTGGGCTTGGGGAGTGTCCTGGTGGCCATGGATCGGGGTGCCCGGGAAAGTCCCGATGCCGCCCGGAGGGCGTCGCATCGAACATTACCGGTGAGTAGAAATTCTACGCACGGGTAACCCCACTTCCTTCCGCGCAAACCCTGATCGATGCCTGACGCCCCAGCCCGTCCCGACGCCGCCATGCCGCCCAGCCCCGTGCTGCAGGTCGAGTCGCTCACGCTCGCCTTCGGCGGCGTGCGGGCGCTGAGCGGCGTCGGCTTCGAGGTCGCGGCCGGCTCCATCACGGCCGTGATCGGCCCCAACGGCGCCGGCAAGACCTCGCTCTTCAACACCATCTCGGGCTTCTACCACCCCACCAGCGGCCGGGTGCTGTTCGAAGGCCGCGACATCACGACGCTGCCGGCGCCGCAACGGGCCCGGCTCGGCCTCGCGCGCAGCTTCCAGAACATCGCGCTGTTCCGCGGCATGACGGTGCTCGACAACATCAAGCTCGGCCGCCACTCGCACCTCAAGACCAACGTCTTCGACGCCCTGCTCTATTTCGGCCGCGCCCGGCGCGAGGAAGCCGAGTTGCGGCGCGACGTCGAGGAACGCATCATCGACTTCCTCGAGATCGACCACATCCGCCACGCCCCCGTGTCGGCCCTGCCCTACGGACTGCAGAAGCGCGTCGAGATGGCGCGCGCGCTGGCGATGCAGCCGCGCGTGCTGATGCTCGACGAGCCGGTGGCCGGCATGAACCGCGAGGAGACCGAGGACATGGCGCGCTTCATCCTCGACGTGCGCGACGAATGGGGCGTGACCGTCCTGATGGTCGAGCACGACATGGGCATGGTGATGGACCTCTCGGACCACGTGGTGGTGCTCAACTTCGGCCAGGTCATCGCGCAGGGCGCGCCGGCGACGGTGCAGGCCGACCCCGAGGTGATCCGGGCCTACCTCGGCGCCGGGGACGTCTCCACCCTGCGCGAGAAGCTGCGCGGCGCGGCCGTGGCGGCAACCGCATGATGGACTGGGCCTACCTGTTCGAGATCGCCCTCAACGGGGTCGCCAGCGGTGGCCTCTATGCACTGGCCGCGCTCGCCTTCGTGCTGGTCTACAAGGCCACGCGGGTGGTCAACATCGCGATCGGCGAAATGCTGATGATCGGCGCCTACCTGTTCTTTGCCTTCGCCGCCAGCTTCTCGCTGCCGATCTGGCTGGCGGTGCTCGGTGCGGTGCTGGGCACCGGCCTGCTCGGCGCGCTGGTCGAGCGCACCATGATCCGGCCGCTGCTCGGCGAGCCGCCGATCTCGGTCTTCATGGTCACCGTCGGCCTGGCATCGATCCTGGTCGGCCTGGTCGAGATCGTCTGGACCGCCGACCAGCGCCGGCTGCCCGAGTTCCTGCCGAAGACGCCGGTGATGATCGGCGACGCCTTCCTGGCGCCCAAGGTGGCTTACGGCGCCCTGGTGGCCCTGGTGTTGATCGTGCTGGTGCTGCTGGTGTTCCGCTTCTGGCGCGGCGGCGTCGCATTGCGGGCTACCGCCTCCGACCAGGCCGCCGCCTACTCGATGGGCATCAACGTGCCGCGCGTGTTCTCGCTCGCCTGGGTGGCCTCGGCCATGATCGCGGCGGTCGCCGGCATCATCGTCGGCTCGATCGGCGGCATCTCGTCGTCGATGGGCGTGTTCGGCCTCTCGGTGCTGGTGGTGGTGATCGTCGGCGGCCTCGACAGCGTGCTCGGCGCGCTGGTCGGCGGTGTCTTCATCGGGCTGGTCGAGGCGCTGGCGGGCTCGTACCTCGGCGGCGAATACAAGCTGTTGGCGACCTTCGTGGTGCTGGTCGTCGTGCTGATGATCCGCCCGTACGGCCTGTTCGGCACCCACGAAATCGAAAGACTCTGATGCGGATAGGAACCCTCAAGCAGAGCTACATCGCCGACGCGGCGCTGTTCGATTCGCGCACCCAGAAGACCTGGCTGGGGCTCGGTGCCGCGTTGCTGCTGCTGTTCCCCTTCATGGCCAGCGACTACTGGCTCTATCTGGCCTGCCTGGTCGCGATCAATGTCGCGAGTGCCACCGGCCTCAATATCCTGACCGGCTACACCGGGCTCGTGAGCCTGGGCCAGGCCGCCTTCATGGGGCTGGGCGCCTACACGGTCGCGATCATGCACACCCGGCTGGGCACGCCCTTCCTGCTCAACCTGGTGGCCGGCGGCGTGGTGGCAATGCTCGGCGGCCTGGTGGTCGGCATTCCCTCGCTGCGGGTCAAGGGCCTCTACCTCGCGATCGCGACCATCGCGGCTTCATTCATCGCGCACTTCCTGTTCGCGAATCTCAAGCTCACGGGCGGCACCAGCGGCCTGTCGCTGCCGCCCGCGCAGTTCTTCGGTCTCGCGCTCGACACCTCGTTCCGGCTCTACTGGGTGATCCTGCCGGTGACGCTGCTGATGGTGCTGGGGGCCGCCAACCTGTTCCGCACCCGCATCGGCCGGGCCTTCATCGCGATCCGCGACCGCGACATCTCGGCCGAGGTGCTGGGCATTCCGCTGTTGCGCTACAAGCTGCTGTCCTTCGGGCTGTCGTCGTTCTACGCCGGCGTGGCAGGTGGCTTGTGGGCCTACTTCTTCCGGGTCGTCACGCCCGAGAGTTTTCCGCTCCTGATGTCGATCTTCTTCCTGGCCGCGATCATCGTCGGCGGCATGGGCACCATCCTCGGCGGCATCCTCGGCGCTGTCTTCATGACGATGGTGCCGGAGCTTCTCAAGCTGGTGTTCGACCTGCTGCCCGGAGGCACCGAGATGACGGTGTTCCTCTCGCCGGTGCGCACGGTCGTCTTCGGTCTCCTGATCGTCGGCTTTCTGGTGTTCGAGCCGCACGGGCTCGCAGAAGTGTGGCGGCGCATTCGCCGCTTTTTCCATCTGTGGCCCTTCAAGACCTAGGCCGCATCCAACAAGGAGACATCGTGAAATCGCAATCCGTCTCGGCACGCCGCCGCACCCTCTTGCTGGCCGCCTCGGCCGCCCTCGCCGCACCGCTGGCGGTGCATGCCCAAGCCGCAGACGACATCGTGATCGGCGGCTCGATCCCGATGACCGGCGTCTTCGCCTTCGCCGGCATCGGCATCAACGCCGGCATCGCCGACTACGTGAAGATCGTCAACGACGCCGGCGGCATCAAGGGCCGCAAGCTGCGCTACGTGCCGGAAGACACCGGCTACAAGGTCGATGCCTCGGTCGCCGCCTTCAAGAAGATCACGAGCCAGAACAAGGTCAACCTGTACTACGGCGACTCCACGGGCTTCGCCAAGACCATCAACCCCGAGCTCGACCGCAGCGGCCAGATCATGATGGCCGGCGCCTCCTTCGCGACCGAGCTCAACGACCCGGCCAAGTACCCGAACCAGTTCCTGGTCGGGCCCGACTACACCGAGATGTTCGGCATCCTGCTGAAACACATCGCCAAGGAAAAGCCCGGCGCCAAGGTGGCCTTCGTGTATTCCGACTCCGAATTCGGTCGCGACCCGATCGAGGCCAGCGAGGCGATGGCGAAGAAGCTGGGCCTCTCGGTGCCGGTCAAGCTCATGACCCCGCCCGGCAGCGTCGACGTGTCGACCGAGGTCATCAAGCTGCGCCGCGCCAATCCCGACTACACGATCTTCCACGGCTACATCCTGGCGCCGATCCCCGAGTTCGTGCAGCAGGGCAAACAGATGGGCATGACCAGCAAGTGGATGGGCACCTTCTGGACCATGGACAGCTCGACCGTGATGAAGATGGGCGAGGCCGGTGACGGCTTCATGGGCGTGATGCCCTACCGCTACTACTACGACACCTCGGCCAAGTCGCCGATGCTCGACAAGATCCGCCAGATGCGCCCCGAGTACCAGAGCACGGCCTACACCCAGGGCTTCCTGACCGCGATGCTGTTCACCGAGGCCGCCAAGCGGACGCTCGATGCCGGCAAGCCGCTCGACGGCAAGAACCTCAAGGCGGCACTCAACACCATCAAGGACTTCGACACCGGCGGCCTGATCGGCGTGCCGATCACGATCAAGGGCAACTCGATCCCGGTGGGCCGCGTGTACACGGCCGACATGAAGACGCAGAAGATGGTGCCGTCCTCCGACTGGATCAAGCTGGACTGAAGGATGGACGGCGCGCCGGCGGACCTGGTCCTTGAGATCAACAACATCGAGGTGGTCTACAACAAGGTGGTGCAAGTGCTGCGCGGCCTGTCGATGGCCGTGCCGCGCGGCGAGATCGTGGCGCTGCTCGGCAGCAACGGCGCCGGCAAGTCGACCACGCTGAAGGCGGTGTCCGGCCTGCTGGCGCTCGAAGACGGCGAACTGCAGGCCGGCCGCATCGCATTCAACGGCATTTCGACCGACCGCCTGGCGCCGCAGCAACTGGTACGGCGCGGCCTCTGCCACGTGATGGAAGGCCGGCGCGTGTTCGAGGACCTCACGGTCGAGGAAAACCTCGTGGCCGCCACCTACGCGCACACCGGCCGCGGGCCGGCGCCGCGCAATTTCGATGGCGTCTATGCCTACTTGCCGCGCCTGCACGAGCGCCGCAAGGGCCTGGCCGGCTACCTGTCGGGTGGCGAGCAGCAGATGCTGGCGATCGGCCGCGCGCTAGTCGCCGAGCCCGAGCTGATCCTGCTCGACGAACCCTCGCTCGGCCTGAGTCCCAAGCTGGTCGAGGACATCTTCACGATCATCGCGCGCATCAACGCCGAACGCGGCGTGTCGATGCTGCTGGTCGAGCAGAACGCCAGCGTGGCGCTGGCCGTCGCCCACCGCGGCTACATCATGGAGAACGGAAAGATCGTGATCGACGGCAGTGCCGAGCGGCTCGCGGCCGACCCCGACGTGCGCGAGTTCTATCTCGGCGTGGGCGGCGGCGGCGAGGCGCGCAGCTTCCGCGGCCTCAAGCACTACAAGCGCCGCAAGCGCTGGCTGTCATGACGAACCATGCCCTCCCCGCGCTGACCCTGCCTCAGATGCTGCGCGAGCAGGCGCGCACGCGGCCCGCCGCGATCGCGATCCGCCAGAAGGACTTCGGCATCTGGCATCCGGTGCACTGGGCCGACTACCACCGCCGAGCCAGCCACTTCGGCCTCGGGCTGCGCGCGCTCGGGCTGCCGGCCGGCGGCCACCTGGGCATCCTGTCCGAGAACCGCATCGAGTGGGTGCTGGCGCAGATGGGCGCCGGGCTGGTCGGCGCCGTGACGGTCGGCATCTACCCCACCAGCCCGAGCAGCGAGATCGCCTACGTGGTCGCCCATGCCGACATCGAGGTGATCCTCTGCGAGGACCAGGAGCAGACCGACAAGGTGATCGAGGCGCTGGACCGGCTGCCGCGGCTCGCGAAAATCATCGTCATCGAGACCAAGGGCCTGCGCAGCCTCGACCCCGCGCTGCGCGAACGCGTGCTCAGTTTCGAGGAGGTCGAACGCGCCGGCGCCGCAGCCGCGGCGCAAGGCGGCCAGGCGCAGATCGACGCCGCGCTGCAGGCCCAGACGCTGGACCAGATCGGCCTGATGATCTACACCTCGGGCTCCACCGGCAAGCCCAAGGGCGCCATGATCTCCTGGCGCAACATCCGCGGCGCGGTGCCGGGCATCGTCGATCGGCTCGGGCTGGACCGGGACACCACGCACCTGTCGTACCTGCCGTTGTGCCACGTGGCCGAGCAGATGCTCTCGACCTTCGTGCCGCTCTACCTCGGTTCGCAGGTCAACTTCGGCGAATCGATCCGCACGGTGCAGGAAGATCTGCGCGAGGTCGCGCCGACCATGTTCCTCGGCGTGCCGCGCATCTGGGAGAAGCTGCACGCCGGCATCAGCATCAAGATGCAGGAGGCCGGACGGCTGCAGCGCGCGCTGTACCGGCGCGCGCTGGCGGCGGGCATGCCGCTGGCCGAGAAGCCGCGCAGCACCTGGAGCCTGGGCGAGCGAACCCGCTTCGCACTGGCTTACTGGACCGTGCTGCGCGCGCTGCAGAACTTCATCGGCCTGCGCCACGCGAAGGTCGCGCTGACCGGCGCGGCGCCGATCCCCCCCGACGTGGTGCGCTTCTTCCGCGCGCTCGGCGTGCCGCTGGTGGAGGTCTACGGCCTGACCGAATCGACCGGCATGATCACCGGCCACCGCCGCGACGAGGTCCGGATCGGCACCGTCGGACCGCCGACGCTCGGCACCGCGCATCGCGTCGGCGACGACGGCGAGTTGCTGGTGCAGGGCGAGATGGTGTTCGAGGGCTACTACAAGAACCCCGAAGCCACCGCGGCCTCGATCCGCGACGGCTGGTTGCACACCGGCGACGTGGTGCGCGAGGAAGACGGCCAATTGCGCATCGTCGACCGCCTGAAGGACATCATGATCACCGCCGGCGGCAAGAACCTGACGCCCTCGGAGATCGAGAACACGATGAAGGGCAGCCCTTTCATCAAGGAATGCATCGTGGTGGCGGACGGCCGAAAGTTCGTCGGCGCGCTGGTGCAGATCGACTACGAGACCGTCGGCAAGTGGGCCGAGGCCGAACGCATCCCGTTCACGCACTTCCGCTCATTGGTGGACCAGGCGCGGGTGCGGGGACTGATCGACGCCGAGATCCAGCGCGGCAATGCGCAGCTGGCGCAGGTCTCGCAGGTCCGGCGCTTCCACCTGCTGACCAAGGAACTCGACCACGACGATGGCGAGGTCACCGCAACCATGAAGGTGCGGCGCGCCAGCATCTACCAGCGCTATGCGGACGACATCGAGGCGCTGTACCGCGCCTGATCAGTTGCCGCCGCCGTCGCGCGGCACCGGACGGGCCTGCACGTCGGTGACCACGCCCGGATCGCGCAATCGCACCGGACTGTCGGCCGCCTGTCCCTGGGCACGGGCGCCCGCCACGTCGGACGCGCTCGGCTCGGCCGGACGGCCGGCGGCGCGGAAGCGGTCGAAGCCGCCACGCGGATCGAAGCGCATCACCCAGGGCTGAACCGGCTTGCCGGTGAGACGCGCCCAGCCATAGCGCAGGCCCCAGACCGCCGCCAGCAGCAGCACGGCGACCGCCAGGCTGGCCGCGAACACCAGGCCCAGGAGGAAGAGGATCAGGCGGACGAGAAAATTCACCATCGTTCTTAGTCCACGGCCTCGACGCTTGGTTCCCCGGCCTTGCGGAACGCGAACTGGCCCGGAGCCTGGATCGGGTCGGTGTTGACCACGATCGTGTCCTTGGGCCCGAAGCTGCCGTCGAGCAGCAGCTTCGACAGCGGATTCTCGATCCGCTGCTGGATCGCGCGCTTGAGCGGCCGGGCACCGAAGACCGGGTCGAAGCCGACCTTGGCGATCTCGGCCAGCGCGGCCGGCGACACCTCGAGACCGAGGTCCATCTTCGCCAGGCGGTCCGTCAGCACCTTGAGCTGGATCGCGGCGATCGCCTCGATATTCTTGGCGTCGAGCGCATGGAACACCACGGTCTCGTCGATCCGGTTCAGGAACTCGGGCCTGAAGTAGTTCTTGAGCTCATCCCAGACCGCCTCCTTGATCTCCTCGGTCGGCTGCCCGACCATCGACTGGATGATCGGCGAGCCGATGTTGCTGGTCATCACGATCACCGTGTTCTTGAAGTTCACGGTGCGGCCCTGGCCGTCGGTCAGACGGCCGTCGTCGAGCACCTGCAGCAGCACGTTGAAGACGTCCGGGTGCGCCTTCTCGACCTCGTCGAGCAAGAGCACGCTGTAGGGCTTGCGGCGCACGGCCTCGGTCAGGTAGCCGCCCTCCTCGTAGCCCACGTAGCCGGGCGGCGCGCCGATCAGGCGCGCGACCGAGTGCTTCTCCATGAACTCGCTCATGTCGACGCGGATCAGGTGGTCCTCGCTGTCGAACAGGAAGCCCGCCAATGCCTTGCACAGCTCGGTCTTGCCGACCCCCGTGGGGCCGAGGAACAGGAAGGAGCCAGTCGGGCGGTTCGGGTCCGACAGGCCGGAGCGCGAACGGCGGATCGCGTTGGCGACCGCACCGATGGCCTCGTCCTGGCCGACCACGCGCTCGTGCAGCTTGTCTTCCATCATCAGCAGCTTGTCGCGCTCGCCCTGCATCAGCTTGGACACCGGGATGCCGGTGGCACGCGCCACGACCTCGGCGATCTCCTCGGCGCCGACCTGGGTGCGCAGCAACGTGGGTGCGCTGGACTTGCCCTTGCTGGCCTCGGTGTCCTGCGCTTCCTTGAGCCGCTTCTCGAGCCCCGGCAGCTTGCCGTACTGCAGCTCGGCCACCTTGTTGAAGTCGCCCTTGGCCGTGAACTCGGCGATCTGGAACTTGATCTTGTCGATCTCCTCGCGGATCTGCGCACTGCCCTGGGCCTGCGCCTTCTCGGCCTGCCAGACCTCGTCGAGATCGGCGATTTCCTTCTGCAGGTTGGCGATGTCATGCTCGATCAGTGCGAAGCGCTTCTGCGAGGCCTCGTCCTTTTCGCGGCGCACGGCTTCGCGCTCGATCTGCAGCTGGATCAGGCGGCGGTCGAGCCGGTCCATGACCTCGGGCTTGGAGTCCATCTCGATCTTGATCTTGGCCGCGGCCTCGTCGATCAGGTCGATCGCCTTGTCGGGCAGGAAGCGGTCGGTGATGTAGCGGTCGCTCAGCTCGGCCGCGGCGACGATCGCCGGGTCGGTGATGTCGACGCCATGGTGGACCTCGTACTTTTCCTTCAGGCCGCGCAGGATCGCGACCGTCGCTTCGACGCTCGGCTCGCCCACGAGGATCTTCTGGAAGCGGCGCTCCAATGCGGCATCCTTCTCGATGTACTTGCGGTATTCGTCGAGCGTGGTCGCGCCGACGCAGTGCAGCTCGCCGCGCGCGAGCGCCGGCTTCAACATGTTGCCCGCATCCATCGCGCCCTCGGCCTTGCCGGCGCCGACCATGGTGTGCAGTTCGTCGATGAAGACGATGGTCTGGCCCTCGTCCTTCGCGAGTTCGTTCAGCACGGTCTTCAGACGTTCCTCGAACTCGCCTCGGAACTTGGCACCGGCGAGCAAGGCCGCCATGTCGAGCGACAGCACGCGCTTGCCCTTGAGCGAATCGGGCACCTCGCCGGCGACGATGCGCTGCGCGAGGCCTTCGACGATGGCGGTCTTGCCGACGCCGGGCTCGCCGATCAGCACGGGGTTGTTCTTGGTGCGGCGTTGCAGGACCTGGATGGCGCGGCGGATTTCCTCGTCGCGCCCGATCACCGGGTCGAGCTTGCCCAGCCGGGCGCGCTCGGTGAGGTCCATGCAGTATTTCTTGAGTGCTTCGCGCTGGCCTTCGGCATCGGCGCTGTTCACGCCCTGGCCGCCGCGCACCGCCTCGATGGCGGCTTCGAGCGACTTGCGCGTCACACCGTTGCTGCGCGCCAGATTGCCGATCTCGGCCTTGCTGTCGGCCACCGCGAGCAGATAGAGCTCGCTCGCGATGAACTGGTCGTTGCGCTTGATGGATTCCTTCTCGGTCGCCTGCAGCAGCTTGGCCGTTTCGGGGCCGACCTGGACCTGGTCGTGGCCCTCGACCTGCGGCAGCTTCTTGATCGCCGCCTCGGCGGCCTGCAGCAGACCGGGCACGTTGGCACCGGCGCGCTCGAGCAGCGCGCGTGGGCCGTCGTCCTGGCGCAGCATGGCGACCAGCAGGTGGACGGGTTCGATATAGGCGTTGTCGTTGCCCAGCGCGAGCGACTGAGCGTCGCTCAAGGCTTCTTGAAATTTGGTAGTGAGTTTGTCTTGACGCATGGCTTGATTCCTGCATTCAAAATAGGGCCGTTCCGGATCGATATCAAGACCTTCCGGACATTTTTCCATCCCCATCATTGGAGTCGATAGATGCTGAAGTCAACATGGAGTGGCGCCACGCGCGTCGCGCGCGGTTTTTTCGCGGCCGGCCTGCTGGCCGCCGGGGGATTGGCGCTGGCCCAGCCGGCCGGCACGCCGGTCCGGCTCCTGGTCGGATTCCCGGCCGGCGGCGGCACCGACGTGATTGCCCGCACGCTGGCCGAGAAGCTCAAGGACGAGCTCGGCACCTCCGTGGTGGTGGACAACCGCGCCGGCGCCGGCGGCCAGATCGCGGCGCAGGCGCTCAAGGCGGCGCCGGCCGACGGCCACACCTTCTTCCTCTCGCATGACCACTCGATCTCGATCCTGCCACAGGTGGTCAAGAACCCGGGCTTCGATCCGGCGCGCGACTTCGTGCCGGTGGCGGGCTTCGCCACCTTCGCCAACGCGCTCGCCGTATCGGGCGGCACGCCGGCCAAGTCGGTCAACGAATACGTGGCCTGGGTCAGGAAGGAGCGCGGCGGCAAGGACACGATCGGCGTCCCGGCGCCGGCCTCGATCCCCGAATTCCTCGTCAAGCTGATCGGCGCCAAGTACAAGATCGATGTCCAGGCCGCGCCCTACCGCGGCAGCGCGCCCATGCTCGCCGACATGCTGGGCAACCAGATCTCCTCCGGCATCGGCTCCATTCCCGACTTCATCGAGAACCAGAAGGCCGGCAAGATCCGCGTCGTCGCGGTGATCGGCGACAAGCGCCAGGCCGTGCTGCCGCAGGTGCCGACCTTCGCCGAGCTGGGTCTCGCGGGCCTCGAAGACCTGCCCTACTACGGCATCTTCGCGCCCGTGGGCACACCCCAGCCCGTGATCGACCGCTTCGGTGTCGCGTTGGCCAAGGTGCTGGCGATGCCCGACGTGCGCGATCGCCTGACCGCCATGGGCCTCACGGTCGGCTATATGCCGCAAGGCCAGTTCGCAGGGCGGGTCCGGAGCTACACCCAGACCTGGGCGCAGATCATCAAGGCCAGCGGCTTCCAGCCGCAATGACTGGCTCGCCCCCCAAGGTTGGGCTCACTTCGTGTAGCCCGCCCACCCCCCTGCCGGGGGGCGCTGCCAGCGGCCCGGCGAAGCCGGTTCCGCGGCAGCCCACGAAGGCGGCGCGCTGGGCGCGGCCGGCATGCGGATGGGGCTCGGGGTCAGGCGTTGCTGATGGTGATGCCCCAACGGGCCATGGCCTCGTCGTCGGTGGCGCGGGCATCGACCCAGCGGGCACCCTCGGGTGTTTGCTCTTTCTTCCAGAACGGCGCCTGGGTCTTGAGGTAGTCCATCAGGAACTCGCAGGCCTGGAAGCTCTCGCCACGGTGCGCCGAGGTCACGGCGACCATCATGATCTGGTCCTCCGGCTGCAGCAGCCCGACGCGATGGATCACGCGGGCGCCGAGGATGTCGAAGCGCCGATGGGCCTCGTCGATCATGGCCTCGATGGCCTTCTCGGTCATGCCCGGGTAGTGCTCGAGTTCCATCGAGGCCACGGTGCTGCCGTCATTGCGGTCGCGCACCGTGCCGATGAAGCTGCAGACCGCACCGACCCGGGCGTCGCCGGCGCGCAACGCGGCAACCTCCTCCTGCAGGTCGAAGTCCTCTTTCTGAATCGAAACGCGTGCGGGAGTCATGACCGGATTGTGGCACCGCGATACACTCGCGCGATGCCTTCCAGCGCCCTGCAATCCCGCCTTTCTTCTCGCGAAGAAGCGGCCTGCACACGCCTGCAAGGCAAAGCCAAAAAACCCGAGCTCGTCTGACCGGAGCTTCGGTTCCGTCGTCGGATGAGCGACGGAACTGCAAGGCCTCTGGCCAGAGTGGGTGGCGTGCGCGCATTCGACGGTGGTTTCCTCCATCGGTCGACTCCTGAAAGGACCACTGCGTGCAAGACTCTCATTCACCCTCCCCCGATTTCTCGGGCCTCTGGATTCCGCTCGTGACGCCGTTCCGCGACCACGCGGTCGACCATGCCGCGCTGGCGGCACTGGTCGAGCGGCTGGCGCCCACCGGCATCGCGGGCTTCGTCGTTTGCGGCTCCACTGGCGAGGCGGCCGCGCTCGACGCCGACGAGCAGTTGGCCGTGCTGGCCACGGTGGCCCAGGCGGCCCCCGCGCTGCCGCGCATCATGGGCCTGTCGGGCTACCACCTGGGCAAGACGCTGGGCTGGGTGCGTGAACTCGGCTCGCACGGTCTGGCCGGTCTGCTGGTGCCGGCGCCGAGCTACATCCGCCCCTCGCAAGCCGGCCTTGTCGAATGGTTCGGCGCCATCGCCGACGCCAGCGCGGTGCCGCTGCTGATCTACGACATTCCCTACCGCACCGGCATCGCGATCGAGCGCGAGACGCTGCTGGCGCTCGCGGCCCATCCGCGCGTTCGCGGCATCAAGGACTGCGGCGGCGACCTGCCGAAGACCCGCGCGCTGATCGCCGACGGCCGGCTGCAGGTGCTGGCGGGCGAGGACGCGCAGTTGTTCAGCACCGTGGCCGAAGGCGGCGCCGGCGCGATCGCCGCGAGTGCACACCTGCAGACCGGGCGCTTCGTGGCGGTCTTGCGCCTGCTCGGCGAAGGTCGGCTGGCAGAGGCGCGCGCGCAGTGGCAGCCCCTGCTGCCGCTGATCGAAGCGCTGTTCGCCGACGCCAACCCGGGCCCCTTGAAGGCGGCACTGGCCGCGCAAGGCCTGCTGCAGGACGAGCTGCGTTCGCCGATGACACGCGTCGCGCCCGAGCGGCGCGCGCGCCTGCTCGCCACGCTGGAAGCGCTCAGCCGCCCGTGACCGGCGGGAAGAAGGCGACCTCGCTGCCCTCGCGCAGCAAGGCGGCCTCGCTGCTCATGATCTGGTCGAGCGCCATGCGCACCGCCCGGCCGCGCGCCAGGGCGCTCGCATGCGGCCCGCCGCGCGCGATCAGTTCGTCGCGCAGCGCGCCCAAGTCGGACGCCGCGGTGTCGACCGTTTCGCCGCCGGTTCCGAGCGCCTCGCGCACCGAGGCGAAGTAGCGAACATGGACTTTCATCTTCAACCCAAGAGCGAAGCGAAGGGAATGAACTGCACCGTGTCACCGGCCTTGAACGGCTGGCCCGCGGGCGTGTCGATCACGCCGTCGCCCCACACCATCGAGGTCAGCACGCCGGAGCTCTGGTTGGCGAACAGGTCGAGGCCGCCGGCCGCGTTGCGCCGCGCGCGCAGGAACTCGCGCCGCCGGTCGGCCCGCGGCCAGTCGAAGTCGGCGCGCATCGCGATCGGCTCCGGGGCCACGCGATTCGCCCCCTGCAAGGTCAGCAGGAAGGGCCGCACCAGCAGCAGGAAGGTCAGGAAGCTCGACACCGGATTGCCTGGCAGGCCGGTCAGGTGCGCATCGCCGATGCGGCCGTAGGCGAAGGGCTTGCCCGGCTTCATCGAGAGCGACCAGAGATCGAGCTGTCCGAGGTGCTCGACCGCGCCCTTGATGTGGTCTTCCTCGCCGACCGACACGCCCCCGGTGGTGATGATCAGGTCGTTGCTGAGCGAGGCCGCGCGCAGCGCCTCGATGGTCGAATCGCGCCGGTCCGGCACGATGCCCAGGTCGCTGACCTCGCACCCGAGACGCACGAGCAGCGCCCGCATGAAGAAACGGTTGGAGTTGTAGATCGAACCCGGCTTCATTGCCCCGGGCGCCACCTCGCCGGGCATCACGAGTTCGTCGCCGGTCGACAGCAGCGCGACCCTCGGCCGCTTCGCCACCTGCAGGCGGTCCAGCCCGACGCTCGCGGCCAGGCCCAGGCCTGCGGGCGTGAGCCGTTCGCCGCGGGACAGCACCACGTCGCCGGCCGCGACGTCCTCGCCGGCGCGGCGGATCCACTGGCCCGCAGCCGGTGCGATGTCCATGCGCACGCGGCCCAGGCCGCCTTCTTCCGGCAGCGCGGCCGTGTCTTCCTGCATCACCACCGCGTCCGCGCCCTCGGGGATCTGCGCGCCCGTGAAGATGCGCGCGGCCGTGCCCGCGGCCAGCGGCGTGCCCACGCTGCCGGCCGGGATTCGCTGGGCCACCCGCAGCACGACGCCGGCCGTGGCGCAATCGGCGCTGCGCACCGCGTAACCGTCCATCGAGCTGTTGTCGCGCGGCGGCACGGTGAGCGCCGACACCACATCCTGCGCCAGCACGCGGCCATCGGCCTCGAAGGTCGACACGCTCTCGGTGTCGACGCGCGGCGTGGCGGCCGCCAGCAGCCGCGCAAGCGCCTCGTCGAGCGGCATCAGGGGCGGACGGTTGGAAGTGCTAGCCATGGTGCTCCACCTTGTAGTCGAAACGGTCGGCGTGTCGCAGCAGCCAGTCGCCGATGCCATCGACGTCGTCGAGGTCAAAGATCGGCAGCTCGGTCGGCCGCGGCAGCCCTGCGGGATCGTCGGTCGCGACGCCGACGATGAACGGGTCCTCGATGTAGCGCGCCGGCCGCGCGACCTCGCCGGCCGCGGGCGCGCGCCAGATCTCGATCTTGCGCAGGTCGCTGTGCTTGAAGCCCTCGACCAGCACCCAATCGACGCCGGCATCGAGCTCGGCGATGAGCTCGTGCACGCCGAGCTGGGTCGGCCGCTCGAACTCGCGAATCAGCGCCAGCCGCTTGTCGGATGCCACGACCACCTCGAAGGCGCCGGCCTCGCGATGCCGGAACGTGTCCTTGCCCGGATGATCGATGTCGAACTTGTGGTGCGCATGCTTGACCACCGAGACCCGCTGGCCGTGCAGCTTGAGCACCGGGATCAATCGCTCCACCAGCGTGGTCTTGCCCGCGCCCGAGTAGCCGGCGAAGCCGATGACTTTCATGCGCCCGCCACGTCAGTCGCAGTTCTGTGCAATGTAGGCCTTGACCGCCTCGGCATCGGCCGGCAGCTTGACGACGCGCTTCGGCAGCGCTTCGATGCCTTCGAAGCGCGCGGGTCGATCGGGCTCATGGCCCAGGGCCTCGACGATGGTCTCGGCGAACTTGATCGGCAGCGCGGTCTCCAGCACGATCATCGGCACGCCCGGCACGAGATGCTCGCGCGCGGCCTTCAGGCCGTCGGCGGTGTGGGTGTCGATCAGCGTGGCGAATCGCTTGTCGGTGTCGCGGATGGTCGCCAGCCGGTCGGCGTGGGTGCTGCGGCTGCTGACGAAGCCGAAGCGGGTCGCTGCACCGGCGAAGGCCGGGTCGGCGCTGAGGTCGAAGCGGCCGGCGCTGCCCAGTGCGCCTTCGAACAGCGCGCGCGTCTTGGCGGCGTCGCGGCCGACCAGGTCGAACACGAAGCGCTCGAAATTGCTGGCCTTCGAAATATCCATCGACGGGCTGGAGGTCTCGTGCGTGTCGGCGGCCGAGCGCACGCGGTAGACGCCGGTGCGGAAGAACTCGTCGAGCACGTCGTTCTCGTTGGTCGCCACCACCAGCGTGCGGATCGGCAGGCCCATCATGCGCGCCACGTGGCCGGCGCAGACGTTGCCGAAGTTGCCCGAGGGTACGGTGAAGCTGACCTGCTTGTCGTTGAAGCCTTTCATCGCCGGGCCGCCCCAAGATGAAAGAGCCCCCTCGGGGGGCAGCGAGGACACGCCAGTGCCGAGCGTGGGGGCCGATGTCGCCTGGAAGTAGCCGGCGAAGTAGTAGACGACCTGCGCCAGCAAGCGCGCCCAGTTGATCGAGTTGACCGTGCCGATCTTGTACTTGCGCTTGAAGGCCAGGTCGTTCGACACCGCCTTGACGATGTCCTGGCAGTCGTCGAACACGCCGCTGATCGCGATGTTATGGATGTTCGCATCCTGCAGGCTGAACATCTGGGCCTGCTGGAACGGGCTCATGCGGCCGTCCGGCGAGGTCATGAAGACCCGCACGCCCTTCTTGCCGCGCATCGCGTACTCGGCCGCGCTGCCGGTGTCGCCGCTGGTGGCGCCGAGGATGTTGAGTTGCTCGCCGCGGCGACCCAGTTCGTACTCGAACAGGTTGCCCAGCAGTTGCATCGCCATGTCCTTGAAGGCCAGCGTGGGGCCGTTCGACAGGGCTTCGAGGTAGACGCCGTCCTCGAGCTCGCGCAGCGGGACGATCTCGTCGGTGCCGAACACCTCGGCGGTGTAGGTGCGGGCGCAGATCCCCTTCAGGTCGTGCTGCGGAATGTCGTCGATGTAGAGCGAGAGGATCTCGAAGGCCAGGTCGGCATAGGGCAACCCGCGCCACTTCGCGAGCGTGGCCGCATCGACCTTGGGATACTGCTCGGGCAGATACAGCCCGCCGTCGGGCGCCAGGCCTTCCAGCAGGATGTCGCAGAAGCGGCGGCGGTCCGGATGGCCGCGCGTGGACAGGTAGCGCATCAGGACAGCTCTTCCTTGCGGATGCGCACGATCGGCGCCAGCACGGTCGGCAGCGCCTGCAGGTCCGCCAGCGCGGCGTCGAGCGTGCCTTCACGCGTGTCGTGCGTGAGGATGATCAGGTCGGTCTGGGTCGAGCCTTCGCCGCCCACTTCGTCGGCCTCGCGCTGCAGCACGGCGTCGATGCTGATGCCGGCGCTCGCCAGCAGGCCGGTCACCTTGGCCAGCACGCCGGCCTCGTCGGCCACGCGCAGGCGCAGGTAGTAGCTGGTGACGACCTCGGCCATCGGCAGGATCTTCAGGTCGCTCATCGCGTCCGGATGGAAGGCCAGGTGCGGCACGCGGTGTGCCGCATCGGCGGTGTGCAGGCGCGTGATGTCGACCAGGTCGGCGATCACCGCGCTGGCGGTCGGCTCGCTGCCGGCGCCCTTGCCGTAGTAGAGCGTGGTGCCGACGGCGTCGCCATTGACCACCACCGCGTTCATCGCGCCCTCGACATTGGCGAGCAGGCGCTTGGAGGGCACCAGCGCCGGGTGCACGCGCAGCTCGATGCCCTGCGCCTTGCGCTTGGTGATGCCCAGCAGCTTGATGCGGTAGCCGAGCTGCTCGGCGTACTTGATGTCCTGCGCCGCCAGCTTGGTGATGCCCTCGACGTGGGCGCGGTCGAACTGCACCGGAATGCCGAAGGCGATCGCGCTCATGAGCGTGACCTTGTGCGCGGCGTCGACGCCCTCGATGTCGAAAGTCGGGTCGGCCTCGGCGTAGCCCAGGCGCTGCGCCTCCTTCAGCACGGTGTCGAAGTCCAGGCCCTTGTCGCGCATCTCCGACAGGATGAAGTTGGTGGTGCCGTTGATGATGCCGGCGATCCACTGGATCGAGTTGGCCGTGAGGCCCTCGCGCAGCGCCTTGATGATCGGGATGCCGCCGGCCACCGCGGCCTCGAAGGCCACCATCACGCCCTTGGCATGAGCGGCCGCGAAGATCTCGGTGCCGTGCACCGCGAGCAGCGCCTTGTTGGCCGTGACCACGTGCTTGCCGGCGGCGATCGCCTCCAGCACCAGCGCCTTCGCGATGCCGTAGCCGCCGATCAGCTCGATCACGATGTCGATCTCGGGGTTGGCGATCACGGCACGCGCGTCGCCGACCACCTGTACGCCCTCGCCGACCACCGAGCGGGCACGCGCGGTGTCGAGGTCGGCGACCATGGTGATCTCGATGCCGCGGCCCGCACGGCGCTTGATTTCTTCCTGATTGCGCTGGAGCACCTGGAAGGTGCCGCTACCGACCGTGCCGATGCCGAGCAGGCCAACTTGGATGGGTTTCATTCGATTCGTCTTCTGGAGCAATGGGGCTCAGGCGCCCCGGTTTCGATAGCGTTCGAGGAAGCCGGCGATGCGGCCGACCGCCTCGCGCAGGTCCTCTTCGTGCGGCAGGAACACGATGCGGAAGTGGTCGGGCGCGGTCCAGTTGAAGCCCGTGCCCTGCACCAGCATCACCTTGGTCTCCTTGAGCAGTTCAAGGAAGAACTGCCGGTCGTCCTCGATCGGATAGACCTTCGGATCGAGCTTCGGAAACATGTAGAGCGCCGCGCTGGGCTTGACGCAGCTCACGCCCGGAATCGCCGTGATCAGCTCGTAGGCCAGGTCGCGCTGCCGGCGCAGGCGCCCGCCCGGATGGACCAGGTCGTTGATGCTCTGGTAGCCGCCCAACGCGGTCTGGATCGCCCACTGGCCCGGCACGTTGGCGCACAGCCGCATGTTCGAGAGCATGTTGAGGCCCTCGATGTAGTCGCGCGCCATCTTCTTGTCGCCCGACACCACCATCCAGCCGGAGCGGTAGCCGCAGGAGCGGTAGCTCTTGGAGAGCGAGTTGAAGGTCAGCGTCAGCACGTCCTTCGACAGGCTGGCGATCGCCGTGTGCTTGACGTCGTCGTACAGCACCTTGTCGTAGACCTCGTCCGCGAAGATCGCCAGGCCGTGCTCGCGCGCGATCGTGACGATGCCCTTGAGCAGATCGTCCGAGTACAGCGCGCCGGTGGGATTGTTCGGGTTGATCACCACGATGCCCTTGGTGCGCGGCGTGATCTTGGCGCGGATGTCGTCCAGGTTCGGCATCCAGCCGTTGTCCTCGTCGCACAGGTAGTGCACCGGCCGGCCACCCGAAAGGCTCGCCACCGCGGTCCACAGCGGATAGTCGGGCATCGGAACCAGCAACTCGTCGCCGTCGTTGAGCAGCGCGTTGGTGGCCATCGCGATCAGCTCGCTGGCGCCGTTGCCAAGATAGATGTCATCGAGCGTGACGCCCGCGATGCCCTGCTTCTGGGTCTCGTGCATCACCGCCTTGCGCGCCGCGAAGATGCCCTTGCTGTCCGAGTAGCCCGCCGAGGCCGGCAGGTTGCGGATCATGTCCTGCTGGACCTCCTCGGGCGCATCGAAGCCGAACACCGCCAGATTGCCGATGTTGAGCTTGATAATCTTCTGGCCCTCTTCCTCCATCTGCTTCGCGGCGTCCATGATCGGGCCGCGGATGTCGTAGAGCACATTGGCCAGCTTGGCCGATTTCTTGAGCGGTTTCAAAGTCCCTCCAAGGGGGTCTGCGCAGGGGAAAACCTATAATTTGACCACAGATCACCCCCCCTCCTCGATGAAGCTACAGCCCGACAAATCCGACGTCCAGACCCTCACTGCGCACGGCCCGGGCTGGGTCGCCATCAACAACGAACGGGTCGAATCCAGCGTGGTGGTCGGCTCCCGCGGCGAGCGCTTCGAGTGGGATGCCGGCGAATTCGGCCAGCTCGGTGCGGAGCACTTCGCACAACTGGCCGCGCTCGGCGCCGAACTGATCATTTTCGGCAGCGGCAAGCGCATCCGATTTCCGCAACCCGCCTGGCTCCAGCCGCTGATGGCGCAGCGCATCGGCGTCGAAACCATGGACACGCCGGCGGCCTGCCGCACCTACAACATTCTCGCGAGCGAAGGCCGCCATGTGGTCGCCGCACTCCTGATCGAGAAGCCCCAAGGGCAATAGGAGGCATTTCGGGGTAAAATTGCGGGTTGCGAACCGGTGGCTCGCCCTCCTCAGTTAGCAACGACCAATCCTCCATGGTCTCGACGGGCTTCGACCGGGTCGGACATGGAATCAAACGGAGAAAACAAGATTCATGGCGATCGTTGTCAACAAACCCATCCCCGAATTCGACGCCAATGCGACAGGCGGCCTGAAGGTCTCGAACACTTCGCACCTCGGCCACGTGCTGGTCATGTATTTCTACCCTAAAGACAATACCCCCGGCTGCACCACTGAAGCAATGCAGTTCCGTGACCGCTACAAGGACTTCGAAAAGGCCGGCGCCACGGTATTCGGCGTGTCGCGCGACAACATGAAGTCGCACGACGAATTCAAGGCCAAGCTCGAACTCCCCTTCGAGCTGATCGCGGACACCGAAGAAAAGATGTGCCACATGTTCGGTGTGGTCAAGAACAAGATCATGTACGGCAAGAAGGTCAAGGGCATCGAGCGCAGCACCTTCCTGATCGGCGCCGACGGCGTGCTCAAGGCCGAATGGCGGGGCCTGAAGGTTCCGGGCCACGTCGACGACGTCCTGAAGGCGGTCAAGGCGCTCAAGAAAGCTGCCTGAAGCCTGAATTCGTGTGGTTTTGCGCACTCGCGTTGGCGAAGCGCAACGATCACGGGTTGCGTCACGTGCGATGTGCATAATGGCTTCATGCCGTTGAGCTCCACGACCGCATCCACCGAACAAAGCCGCCCTGGTCTTCAGGCGGCTTTTTCGCTTTCTGGCACCCTTCCTTTTGCGAGCGACACCCCCCATGCCTCTGCCTCCCGCCCCCACGAAACGCGCCGCCCTGCTGTCGCCGGACGCGCACGACGCGCCCGCCCGTTCCTCGCAGGGACGCAACGGTCGCCGCTCGTCCGACCGCAGGACTGAACAAAGCGGCTCGAGCGGGCCCCAGCCGCTCGAATTGTTCGATCGCCACGTCGCGGAGGCCGGCGGCCCTGTCGAGCCGCCACCGCTGCCCGCCAAGGCGAAGGCGCCGGCCCGCCCGGTGCCGGAGCCCGCCGTACAGGTCGAGACGCGCGCCAAGGCCGTCCCTGCCCCTGCGCCCCAAGCGCCGGCGCGTCCCAAGCGCAGCAAATCCAACGGCCCGGCCAAGCTCTTCGTGCTCGACACCAATGTGCTGCTGCACGATCCGATGTGCCTGTTCCGATTCGAGGAGCACGACATCTTCCTGCCGATGATCGTGCTGGAAGAGCTCGACGGCCACAAGAAAGGCACCACCGAGGTCGCGCGCAACGGCCGCCAGACCAGTCGCACGCTCGACGCGCTGGCCGGCGCCCAGGGTGCCGACATCGGCAAGGGGCTGAAGCTCGACACCACCGGCCACCGCGAGGCCGGCGGCAAGCTGTTCTTCCAGACCGCCCCACTCGACTACACGCTGCCGACCAGCCTGCCGCAGGGCAAGGCCGACAACCAGATCCTCGGCGTCGTGCAGGCACTGCGCGATCTCTACGCCCAGGAGGCGCCCGGCCGTCTGAAGCAGGAGGTGGTGTTGGTGTCGAAGGACATCAACATGCGCGTCAAGGCACGCGCGCTCGGCCTCGCGACCGACGACTACCAGAACGACAAGACGCTGGAGGACGGCGACCTGCTCTACGCCGGCTCGCTCGCGCTTCCGGCCGATTTCTGGACCCGCCAGAGCAAGACGATCGAGAGCTGGCAAAGCGGCAGCAGCACCTTCTACCGGATCAGCGGCCCGATCGTGCCCAACCTCTTCATCAACCAGTTCGTCTACTTCGAGGCTCCCGGCGAGCCCAGCATGTATGCGCGCGTGACCGAGATCCGCGACAAGACCGCGGTGCTCAAGACGCTGAAGGACTACGGCTCGGCCAAGAACGCAGTCTGGGGCGTCAATACACGCAATCGCGAGCAGAACTTTGCGATGAACCTGCTGATGGACCCGGAGGTCGACTTCGTCACGCTGACCGGCACCGCCGGCACCGGCAAGACGCTGATGGCGCTGGCCTCGGGCCTGACGCAGGTGCTCGACGACCGCCGCTACACCGAGATCATCATGACCCGCGCGACCGTGAGCGTGGGCGAAGACATCGGCTTCCTGCCCGGCACCGAGGAGGAGAAGATGGGCCCCTGGATGGGCGCGCTCGACGACAACCTCGAGTTCCTGGCCAAGGGTGACGGCGGCGGTGCCGGTGAATGGGGCCGCGCGGCCACCAACGAGCTGATCCGCAGCCGCATCAAGATCAAGAGCATGAACTTCATGCGCGGGCGCACCTTCCTGAACAAGTACGTGATCATCGACGAGGCGCAGAACCTGACGCCCAAGCAGATGAAGACGCTGGTGACGCGCGCGGGCCCGGGCACCAAGATCATCTGCATGGGCAACCTGGCGCAGATCGACACGCCCTACCTCACCGAAGGCTCGTCGGGCCTCACCTTTGCGGTCGACAAGTTCAAGGGCTGGCCGCACAGCGGGCACATCACGCTGGCGCGCGGGGAGCGCTCGCGACTGGCGGATTTCGCGAGCGAAGTGCTGTAGCTCGCCCCCCAGGTTGCCCCGCACTTCGTGTCGGGGCGCCCCCCCCACCGTTTCGCGGTGTTTCACGAACGGGCCTGCGCTGCGCGCAGGCCGTTTTTTTTGGTCTGCTGAAGGCTCCTGACAATACGTTGTCAGGAGGCTCCGCGCAGCATGGAGGCTTCAATCACTGACACAGGAGAGCACCATGACTGCCACCACCATCAACTGGTTCGAGATTCCCGTTGCGAACCTCGACCGCGCGCAAGCCTTCTACGAGAAGGTGCTCGGCCGCACGCTGAAACGCGAGGCCATGGGCGGCGACCCGATGGCGATCTTTCCCTATCAGGAGCCGGCCACCGGCGGATGCCTGATGGCCGGCGGCCCGCGCGCCGCAGCGGCGGGCAGCGGTGTGCGGATCTATCTCGACTGCATGCCGAGCATCGACGCCGCCCTGTCGCGCGTCGCCGCGGCAGGCGGTGGGATCGTGACGCCGAAGACCGCGCTGCCGGAGGGCATGGGCTTCTTTGCCGTTCTGCGCGACACCGAAGGCAACGAAGTGGGCCTGCACGCGCTGGCCTGAAATCGGTGACAGCCATGACCCACAGGAACTGGATCGCCGTCGCCAGCGCGGAGCATGCGCGCCGCGGCCGCGACAATGCCGAAGGCGGCTTCATGCAGGTCGGCCACGGCAAGCTTGCGCCGCTCAAGCGCATCAGGGCCGGCGACCATGTCGCCTACTATTCGCCGACCACGGTACTGGGCGGCGCCGACAGGCTGCAGAGCTTCGTGTCGATCGGCGTCGTGCACGGCGACGAGCCCTACGAGGCCGACATGGGCAACGGCTTCGTGCCGTGGCGGCGAGACGTGCACTACGCCGCCGCCAGCGAAGCGCCCATCCTGCCGCTGATCGAACAGTTCGATTTCGTCGAAGACCCGAAGCGCTGGGGCAGCAAGTTCCGCTTCGGCATGTTCGAAGTCAACGACCACGATTTCCGCCTGATCGCGGCGGCCATGAAGGCCGACCGCAAAGGCCTCAACCTCTGAATGCCATGATGGAGAGAACCATGCAACCCCAACTTCAGCGCCTCGATCCCTTCAAGGTCGCCGGACTCACCGCACGCACCACGAACCGCGACGAGAGCGACCCCGAGGCCGCGCGCATCGGMACGCTCTGGAACCGCTTCTTCGGCGAGCGCGTCTACGAGACGACGCCTCACCGCATCGACGACATGCGGCTCTACGGCGTCTACTCGGCCTACGAGACCGACGCGCACGGAGCCTTCGACATCACGACCGGCGTCGCGGTGGCCGATGGCCCTGCGACGGTGCGGATCGAAGGCGGCGAATACCTGGTGTTCACCGGGCAAGGCGAAATGCCGCAGATGGTGCTCGCGGTCTGGCAGGCGATCTGGCACTATTTCGACGCTCACCCGGAAATCCGGCGCCGCTACCAGAGCGACTTCGAGGCCTACAGCGGGCCCGACCAGGTCGCCATTCACATCGGAGTCCTGACGGACTGAAAAAGCTCGCGCTCCCCGACTTCGAAACCAGACTCCTGGGAAGCTGATCCCGATCCATGCGCCGTGCCGACCGCTTGTTCCAGATCGTCCAGATCATTCGTGGGCGGCGGCTCACCACGGCCGCCTTCCTTGCGCGCCGTCTCGAGGTCTCCGAGCGCACGGTGTACCGCGACGTCGCCGATCTGCAGCGCCAGGGCGTGCCGGTCGAGGGCGAAGCGGGCGTCGGCTATCGCCTGGGCGCGGGCTTCGACCTGCCGCCGCTGATGTTCACGCAGGACGAGGCCGCGGCACTGGTGGCATCGGCGCGCCTGGCGCAAAGCTGGGTCGACGCCGCGATGGCGCGCGACATCGAATCGGCGCTCGGCAAGATCCTGTCGGTGCTGCCGCCGGCGGCGCGGGTATCGGCCGAAAGCCTGGCGCTCTACGCCCCCGCCTACGTGCTCGACGCCGGCACGCGGTCGCGGCTGCAGACGCTGCGCGAGGCCGTGCAGTCGCGCCACAAGCTGCGCATGGACTACCGCGACGTCGCGGGCGCCCCCAGCCAGCGCACGGTGCGCCCGCTGGGCTGTTTCTACTGGGGCAAGGTCTGGACCTTCTCGGCCTGGTGTGAACTGCGCAATGACTTCCGCGGCTTCCGGCTCGACCGCATTGACGCCATCGAAGTGCTGCCGGAGCGCTTCAGGGACGAGTCCGGCAAGACCCTGGCCGACATGCTGCGCCAGCTCAAGGCCGATTCCGGCGGGACCGCCTAGATGGCCCCCACGCTCCTTCACTTCGTGTGGTCGCTGCCCCCCGAGGGGGAGACGGCAGGCCGCCCGTCTGCGCGAAGCGCGGACTTCGCCGCGCTGGCGGCCCGGCGCCGGCCTAGAAGTCGTTGGCGCCGGCGAGGTTCTCGAACTTGGTCAGCGGCTTCAGGAACGCCAGCTTGACGGTGCCCGTCGGGCCGTTCCGGTGCTTGCTGATGATCACTTCGGCGACGCCGGGTTCCTTGCTGTTCTTGTCGTAGTAGTCGTCGCGATAGATGAACATGATGATGTCGGCATCCTGCTCGATCGCGCCGGATTCGCGCAGGTCGCTCATCATCGGACGCTTGTCGGTCCGGCTCTCGACGCCGCGGCTCAGCTGCGACAGCGCGATCACCGGACACTTGAGTTCCTTGGCCAGCATCTTCAGGCCGCGCGAGATTTCACCCACCGCGGTGGCGCGGTTCTCGTCGTTCATGCTGGTCGACACGCTCATGAGCTGCAGGTAGTCGACCACGATCAGGCCGAGCTTGCCGTACTGGCGCGCCAGGCGCCGCGCATTGGCGCGCAGCTCGCTGGTGGTCAGGCCGGGCGTCTCGTCGATGTGCAGCGAGACGTTGCGCAGTTTCTCGATCGCCTCGGTCAGGCGCGGCCATTCCTCGTCGGTCAGCTTGCCGGTGCGCAGGTGGCCCTGGTCGATGCGGCCGATCGAGCCGACGATACGCACCGCCAGCTGGGAGGCCCCCATTTCCATCGAGAACACTGCCACCGGCAGGCCTTCGTTGAGCGCCACGTGCTCTGCGATGTTGATCGCCAGCGAGGTCTTCCCCATCGAAGGGCGCGCGGCCAGCACGATCATGTCGCCCGGCTGCAGGCCGGAGGTCATCTTGTCGAACTCGTAGAAGCCGGTGCGCACGCCCGTGATGTCGTTCGGGTTCTCGGCCATCTCGGTCACGCGGTCCAGCAGTTCGACCACCAGGGAGTCCATGCCCTGGAAGCCCTGCTTCATGCGCGTGCCTTCCTCACCGATGTTGAAGATCTTCTGCTCGGCCTCGTCGAGGATCTTGTCGACCGCCTTGCCCTGGGTGTTGAAGGCGTTGGTCGCGATCTCGTCGCTGGCGCTCACGAGCTTGCGCAGGATCGAACGCTCGCGCACGATTTCGGCATAGCGGCGGATGTTGCTGGCGCTCGGCACGTACTGGGCGAGCGAGTTGAGGTAGCCGAGCCCGCCGATCTCGTCGGCCTTGCCGAGGTTCTGCAGCTGCTCGTAGACCGTGATCACGTCGGCCGGCTTGCTGGCATTGATCAGCGTGCCGATGGCCGCGTAGATCAGCTTGTGCTCGTGGCGGTAGAAATCGCCATCGACCACCACGTCGGCCATGCGATCCCAGGCACCGTTGTCGAGCAGGAGCCCGCCCAGCACGCTCGATTCGGCCTCGATCGAATGCGGTGGGATGCGCAATTGCGCGATCTGGCGGTCGGACGACGGGTCGTTATCGGCGTAGGAAAAAACTGCGGACATGAAGTTCCTTGCAACCATGCATGCTAAGCGGCGGCGGGCGCGGCGTCACGTGGACAAGGCTGTGAATAAGCGGTGATCTTCCGGTGCAGCGTCTGGGACAACCCATCCGCCCGGAAAAAGAAAAGCCGCCCGAAGGCGGCTCTTCCAAGCGCGCGAAGCGCGTCGGGCGATCAGGCGGTTTCGCCGTAGACCGCGACGGTGATGTCGACCACCACGTCGGTGTGCAGCGCGACGCTGACGGTGCTGTCGCCAGCGACCTTGATCGGGCCGTTGGGCATGCGCACCTGCGACTTCGCCACCTTGTAGCCCTGCTTGTTGAGCTCTTCGGCGATGTCGCTGTTGGTCACCGAGCCGAACAGGCGGCCGTCGACGCCGGCCTTCTGGGTCAGCTTGACGGTGGTGCCGGCGAGCTTCTCGCCCTGGGCTTGCGATTCGGCCAGCTTGGCGGCAGCAGCCTTTTCGAGTTCGACGCGCTTGGCTTCGAATTCGGCCTTGTTGGCTTCGGTGGCACGGCGGGCACGGCCCGACGGGATCAGGAAGTTGCGAGCGTAACCGTCCTTGACCTTGACGATTTCGCCGAGCACGCCGAGGTTGACGACCTTGTCCAGAAGAATGACTTGCATGGTATCTGGCTCCTTAGACGCGGTGTTGGTCGCTGTACGGCACCATCGCGAGGAAGCGGGCACGCTTGATCGCGGTGTTGAGCTGGCGCTGGTAGATCGCGCGCGTGCCCGTCAGGCGTGCGGGGATGATCTTGCCGTTTTCGCTGATGAAGTCGCGCAGGGTGTCGATGTCCTTGTAGTCGATTTCTTCGACGCCGGCGACGGTGAAGCGGCAGAAGCGCTTGCGCTTGAACAGCAACGACTGGGTGTTGCGCTTCGGACGCTTGTCCTTGTTGAATTTCTTGAACGTGGCCATTTTTGGACCTCTAGAAAATTAGTTGAATTCTTGAATGTGAAGCACGGGATGCTTGGCCGTACCCGGTGTGGCGAGGAAGCCCTGGAATCGCCAGAGACTGCCCAGCTCCTGCCTTGCGAGCCGCTCGGCCACTGCGCCGAACGCGACGGCCTTGATGGCCGCCTTGACCTGTCGGGGCTGGGCCGCTTCGGTCACTGTCGACTCGTGTTCGAGTCGCAGGTCGATGGCGGGCAATCCGGCAGGCGTGTAACGCATGGCTCCGAGTTCGGCGACGCAGGCAGTCAGCACCAGCTGATTGACCGCGGCAGCGCTCACAACATCAGTTGTTGTTGGCGGCGTATTCGGCCTGCTGGGCCTTGCGGGCCTCTTCGCGCTCGACCGTCTTCATCATCGACGAAGGACCGGTGTCGGCCTTCTTCTTGACCACGGTGAGGTGGCGCAGAACGGCGTCGTTGAACTTGAACGCGTGCTCGAGTTCGGCCATGACGGTCTGCTCGGCTTCGATGTTCACGCACAGGTAGTGCGCCTTGTTGAGCTTGTTGATCTGGTAGGCCAGCTGACGGCGGCCCCAGTCTTCAACGCGGTGGACCTTGCCGCCGCCGGCCGTGATCAGGCCCTTGTAGCGTTCCAGCATGGCCGGAACTTGCTCGCTCTGATCCGGATGGATCAGCAAAATGATTTCATAGTGACGCATTGGCACTCCTTGTGGATTTTTCCCGCGATTGGCAGGAAAGGGGTTGAGCCACCCGCGGCGTCAGACGTGGTGTGGCAAGGCAAAGCCGTAAATTATAGCACTCAGGCCGGCGCCGGGCCGTTCCCGGGTGGCCTGAGGCCCCTTGAGGGGGCGTGCGGGTCAGCCGCGCAGCGCCCGTTCGAGCGCCGAGGCCTTCTCGGGCCCCACCGCGGCCTGGATCTTGGGAAACAGCTCCAGCAGTTGCTCGCAGTTCGAGGTGCCTTCGACCGCCAGGTTGAGCCTGAAGCCGCGCAAGCCGAGGCTGCCGGTCAGCTGGGTGGCGATCGGATAGGCGTCCTTGTAGCGTTGCTGGTCCGAGCGCGCGGCCTGCGGTACACCCGCTGCACGCTTGGGCGCGGCGGCAACCGGAAGCGCCGCTGGGACGGCCACAACCGCGGTCGCACCCTCCCCGACCTGCGCCAGCAGCCCCTGCCCGACCATCTGGTCGATCTCCTCGCGGCTCACGCCCATTCCGGACTCGAGCACCTCGCCAACGCTTCGCTTGCCATCGAAAAGGATGAACGCGGTGCGCTGGCGTGGCGTCAGCGCAATGGACCGGTCCTTGAGAACACGCTGCCCGGCTTCGGTCTTGACAAGAATCATGGGGTTCCTCGACGTCAAGGTCAGGGCGTATAGCAGGGCCGGCCAATGGTCCTGGTGCGACTTCAGCACAACCGCGCCCCGGGATCCGGCGAGTTTGACACCAAAGAAGCATCTGGTTGCAAATACAGCCAGCTGACGCGAGGATTACACGAAAGACCGTGACCAAGTCGTTGCGCGGCGGTGACAAATCTGCCACCGCCGCCCCTCGCAGCCGCTCAGCGCTTGGCGAGCTGCTGCCAGGTTTCGATCACGCTGTCGGGGTTGAGCGAGATCGACTCGATCCCCTGCTCGGCGAGCCAGAGCGCGAAATCCGGATGGTCGCTGGGGCCCTGGCCGCAGATCCCGACGTACTTGCCCTGGTCCTTGCAGGCCTTGATGACCTTCGCCAGCAGCGCCTTGACGGCCGGGTCGCGCTCGTCGAAGTCGGCGGCCAGCAGTTCCAGGCCGGAGTCGCGGTCCAGGCCCAGCGTGAGCTGGGTCAGGTCGTTCGAGCCGATCGAGAAGCCGTCGAAGAATTTCAGGAACTCCTCGGGCAGGATCGCGTTGCTCGGCACCTCGCACATCATGATCAGCTTGAGTTCGTTCTCGCCGCGCTTCAGGCCGTGCTCGCCCAGCAGCGTGGTCACGCGCTCGGCCTGGCCCAGGGTGCGCACGAAGGGCACCATGATCTGCACGTTGGTCAGGCCCATCTCGTTGCGCACGCGCTTGAGCGCCTCGCACTCCATCGCGAAGGCCTCGCTGAACTCGCCGCTGAGGTAGCGCGCCGCGCCGCGGAAGCCCAGCATCGGGTTCTCTTCCTCGGGCTCGTAGCGGCTGCCGCCGATCAGCTTGCGGTACTCGTTGGACTTGAAGTCCGAGAGGCGCACGATCACCGGCTTGGGCCAGAAGGCGGCGCCGATGGTGGCGATGCCCTCGGCCACCTTGTCGACGTAGAAGGCCCGCGGCGACGCATGGCCCCGTGCCACCGATTCGACCGCCTTCTTGAGGTCGGCATCGACATTCGGGTAGTCGAGGATCGCCTTGGGATGGACGCCGATGTTGTTGTTGATGATGAACTCGAGCCGCGCCAGGCCGACGCCGTGGTTCGGCAGCTGGGCGAAGTCGAAGGCCAGCTGCGGATTGCCCACGTTCATCATGATCTTGAGGTCGATCGGGGGCATCTCGCCGCGCTGGACCTCGGTCACTTCGGTTTCGAGCAGGCCGTCGTAGATGAAGCCGGTGTCGCCCTCGGCGCAGCTCACGGTCACCAGCGTGCCGTCCTTGAGCAGGTCGGTGGCGTCGCCGCAGCCGACCACCGCCGGGATGCCGAGCTCGCGCGCGATGATCGCCGCGTGGCAGGTGCGTCCGCCCCGGTTGGTGACGATCGCGGCGGCGCGCTTCATCACCGGCTCCCAGTTCGGGTCGGTCATGTCGGTCACGAGCACATCGCCGGCCTGGACCTTGTCCATCTCGCTGATGTTGTGGACCAGCCGCACCGGCCCGGTGCCGATCTTCTGGCCGATCGCGCGGCCCTCGGCCAGGATGGCGCCGCGGCCCAGCAGCTTGTAGCGCTGCTCGGCCTTGCCCTGCTGCTGGCTCTTCACGGTCTCGGGACGCGCCTGCAGGATGTAGAGCTGGCCGTCGGTGCCGTCCTTGCCCCATTCGATGTCCATCGGACGGCCGTAGTGCTCTTCGATGACCAGCGCGTATTTCGCCAGTTGCTCGACGTCGGCGTCGGTCAGCGAATAGCGGTTGCGCTGCTCGGTCGGCACGTCGGTGGTCTTCACCAGCTTGCCGCTGGCCGCCTTCTCCGCGGCGCTCGCGAATTCCATCTGGATCAGCTTGGAGCCCAGATTGCGACGGATCACGGCCCGCTTGCCGGCGCGCAGCGTCGGCTTGTGGACATAGAACTCGTCGGGGTTCACGGCGCCCTGCACCACGGTTTCGCCCAGGCCGTAGCTCGAGGTGATGAAGACCACGTCCTCGAAGCCGGACTCGGTATCGATCGTGAACATCACGCCGGCCGCGCCGAGGTCGCTGCGCACCATGCGCTGCACGCCGGCGGAGAGCGCCACCACGTCATGGGCGAAGCCCTTGTGCACCCGGTAGCTGATCGCGCGGTCGTTGTAGAGCGAGGCGAAGACTTCCTTCATCTTGTGCAGCACGTCCTCGATGCCGACCACGTTGAGGAAGGTCTCCTGCTGGCCCGCGAAGGAAGCGTCAGGGAGGTCTTCCGCGGTGGCGGAGGAACGCACCGCGAAGCTGGCCTGGGGATTGCCGGCCGACAGCGTCGCGAAAGCCTCGGCGATCGCCTGCTGCAGGTCGGCCGGGAAGGGCTGGGCCTCGACCAGCGCGCGGATCTCGCCGCCGACCGTGGCCAGCGCGCGCACGTCCTCGGTGTCGAGCGTCGCGAGCTTGGCGCTGATCTTGTCGGCCAGGCCGTCGTGCGCCAGGAACTGGCGGAATGCATGGGCCGTGGTGGCGAAGCCGGTGGGGACCCGCACGCCCTGCGGCAGCTGGGAAATCATCTCGCCGAGACTGGCGTTCTTGCCGCCGACCGACTCGACGTCGGTCATTCTCAGGTTTTCGAACGGTACGACCAGGGCGGTCGCTTCGAACAGTGCAGACATGGGAAAGCTCCAGAAGTTGAAACTGATGCTGCATGCAGGCGCCGCGACGCGATCGTTCTTCTTGCTCTGGGCATCGGCGGGGGGTGCATGCTGGAATTCGAAGGGGAAGGCTGAGGGGAAAGCGCCCGGCATTCCCGATAATGGGGCGAATTGTAGGCGCGGCCGGGTCCGGCGTGCCGCAGGACAAGGTCGCCCAAATATGCAAACGCGCACTGTTTTCTTCGTTTCCGACGGCACCGGCATCACCGCCGAGACCTTCGGCAATGCCGTTCTGGCCCAGTTCGAGATGAAGCCCCGCCACGTGCGGCTGCCCTTCACCGACACCGCAGACAAGGCGCACCAGGCGGTGCGGAAGATCAACCACACGGCCGAAATCGAGGGTGTGCGGCCGATCGTGTTCACGACACTGGCGAACATGGAAGTGCTCGAAGTGATCGAAACCGGCTGCAAGGGCATGCTGCTCGACATGTTCGGAACTTTCGTGCGGCCGCTCGAGATCGAGTTCGCCATGAAATCGAACCATCGCATCGGCCGCTTCAGCGACGTCAGCAAGAGCAAGGAGTACGACGCCCGCATCCAGGCCATCGACTTCAGCCTGGCGCACGACGACGGCCAGAGCCACCGCGATCTCGAGGGCGCAGACGTGATCCTGGTCGGCGTCAGCCGCAGCGGCAAGACGCCGACCTCGCTGTATCTCGCCATGCAGCACGGCCTGAAGGCGGCCAACTACCCGCTGATCCCCGAGGATTTCGACCGCCGCCAGCTGCCGCCGGCCCTGATGCCGCATCGCAAGAAGATCTTCGGGCTCACGATCCAGCCCGAGCGCCTGAGCGAGATCCGCAACGAGCGCCGGCCGAATTCGCGCTACGCCAGCCTCGAGAACTGCCGCCAGGAGGTCAGCGAGGCCGAGGCGATGATGCGGCGGGCCGGCATCCGCTGGCTGTCGACCACCACCAAGTCGATCGAGGAGATCGCGACCACGATCCTCCAAGAACTGCGGCCCGAGCGACTCACGTACTAGCCGAACAGGTATTGAACAGTGCCGTCGGCGGCCGCCACCGGCTGGCAGGGCATGCCCCAGACGCGCTCGATCAGCGCCGGCTTCAACACCTCCGCCGCCGGCCCCTGGTGGACGCCGGCGCCGCCGACCAGCACCACCACGTCGTCGGCATAGCGGCGCGCCAGGTTGAGGTCGTGCAGGACGGCCACGATGCCCACGCCCTGCCCCGCCCAGCCGCGCAGCAGCCGCATCGCGGCATGCTGGTGCGCCAGGTCGAGCGCGGCGGTCGGCTCGTCCAGCAGCAGCCAGCGGGCGCTGCCGTCGGCCCTGGGCTCCCACAGTTGCGCCAGCGCGCGCGCCATCTGCACGCGCGCCTTCTCGCCCCCCGACAAGGTGTTGAGCACCCGGTGCGCGAGCGCCGACACATCGGTCAGCGCCATCGCGCCTTCGACGATGGCGTCTTCGTCCCGGCTCGGCGTGCCGCGGTGGGGAAAACGGCCCAGCGCGACGATGTCCTGCGCAGTGAAGTCGAAGGCCACCGCGCTCTCCTGGGGCATGAGGGCCCGGCGCAGGGCCAGTGCCGCGGTCTTGTGCTCGGCCAGCGGCAGGCGGTCGAGCAGCACGCGGCCGCGCTCCGGCCGGCGCCGGCCGCCCAGCACCGACAGCAGGGTGGACTTTCCCGCGCCGTTGGGGCCCAGGATGGCCGTCACCCGGCCCGGGTGCAGCGTGATGTTCGCGCCGGACAGCACGGTCTTGCCGCCGATGCGCACGTCGGCGTCGATGCAGCCGAGCGTCATATGCGCCCCCGGAAGTGCCGCAGCATGAGAAGGAACATCGGCACGCCGATGAAGGCGGTCAGCACCCCCAGCGGAAGTTCGGTCGGTGCCATCGCAGTGCGCGCCACCGTGTCGGCGGCCAGCACCAGCACAGCGCCCAGGAGCGCCGACCCCGGCAGCACCACGCGATGGTCGGGCCCCGCCACCAGCCGGATCCAATGCGGCGCGATCAGGCCGACGAAGCCGATGATGCCGGTGGTCGCGGTGACCGCGCCGACCGCGAACGCGGTCACCAGGATCGCCCGCCGCTTGACGCGCTCGACGTCCACGCCCAGCAGCGTCGCCTGCGCCTCGCCCAGCGCGATCGCGTTCAAGGGCGCGGCCAGCGTCAAGCCGATGCACAGCGCCACGCCGACGATCGCGCCGACCAGCAGCACCGCGCTCCAGCGCGCGCCGCCCAGGCTGCCCAGCAGCCAGAACTGCAGGCTGCGCAATTGTTCGTCCGACGCCATCACGCTCAGGAAGCCGAGCCCGGCCCCCGCCAGCGCGTTGATCGCGATGCCCGCGAGCAGCATCAGCGCCATGCGCGTGCTGCCCTCGCTGCGCGACAGGCCATAGATCAGCAGCGTCACCACGAAGCCGCCGCCGAAGGCCATGCTGACCAGCGTCCAGCTGCCCAGCGTGCGCGGCAGCACCGGCATCAGCCAGGCGCCGAGCACGATGGTGACGCCGGCCGCCAGCGCGGCGCCGCTGCTGATGCCGATCAGGCCCGGGTCGGCGAGCGGATTGCGGAACAGCCCCTGCATCAGGGTGCCTGCCATGCCGAGCCCCGCACCGGCGGCGACGCCGAGGATCAGGCGCGGCAGCCGAATGTTGGCGAACACCAGGTACTCGGGCGACGCCTCGGCGCCGCCCTGCCAGATCGAGCCGAACACGCCCAGCCATTGCGAGGCGCTGATGGCGTAGGCGCCCGAACCGGCGCCGACGGCGAAGCTCAGCAGCAACAGCACGAGGCCACCCACCAGGGTGGCGCGCATCGTCAGCCGCCCGCTCATGCCGCGCGAAAGCTCTTGTGCAGTTCGCTGATGGCGAAAGGCAGGCGCGGACCGAACCCCAGCAGCAGCAAGGCATCCTGCGTGACCAGCGCCCGCTTCCTGAAGGCCGGCGTCAACGCGAGTTCCGGGCGCTGCCAGAACTTCTCTGCACCGCCGTGCGCCTCGATGCTCTGGGTGGTGGTCAGGATCACATCCGGGGCCGCGCTGGCCATGGCCTCGGCGGTCATCGGCCGGTAGCCCTGGAAGCCCGAGAGGCAGTTGACACCGCCGGCGAAGCCGATCGCCGCATGCGCCGCCGTCCTCTCTCCCGACACCTGAGGGCTCGCGCTGTGGGACAGCACGAACAGCACGCGCGGCTTGCGCGTTCCGGCTGCGTCCGCCGCCACGCGCTGCTGCACCTCGAACCATTCGGCATCGAGCCGCGTCACCAGTTCGCGCGCCTGCGGCTCGCGCGCCGCCGCGCGGCCCACGGCAGCCACCTTGCGCTGCACCTCGCCCCAGCTGTGGTCGGCTTCGACCAGTTCCAGCCTGACGCCGGCCGCACGCAGCTGATCGAGCACGACCGGTGGCCCGGACTCGGTGGTGGCGATCACCGCATCGGGCTTGAGCGACAGCAGCCCTTCGGCAGAGAGCTGGCGCATGTAGCCGACCTTCGGTGTCCGGCGGGCGGCCTCCGGGTAAAGACTGGTGGTGTCGGTGCCGACCAGCTGCGACTCGGCCCCCAACGCGAACACCACCTCGGTGATGGCGCCGCTGACGGTCACCAGGCGCGGTGCGCGCGGGCCCTGCGCAGCGGCGGGCCACGCGCAGGCGGCCAGCGCACACGCGCCGAGAAGGCGAAGCGTGTCACGCCGTTCTCGCGTCGCCCCCGTCATGCGCTCACCTCGGCGCTCGGCAGCTTGCGCACCAGCTCGCGCCAGTCCTCGCGCTCCGGAACACCGGGCTTGCGCGCACCGAAGAACATCGCCATCAGGCCACCCTCGCGGTCGAAGGCCTCGACCGAGGTCACGACGCCGTCGCTGGTCGGCTTCTCGACGATCCAGACGCTCTCGATCAGGTCTTCGCGCAGGTGCAGGTTGAAGCCCGGGTCCAGCACATTGAGCCACTGCATGCCGCGCATCTCCATCGGCTCGACGCGCACCACCGGCCCGGTGTGGATCTGGATGCAGCCCGGGCTGCCCACGAAGACCATGATGGGCGTGCCCGCGAAGGAGGCCTCGTGCAGCAGCTCGCGCACCGCCAGCCGGGCGGCCCGTGTCGTGAATCGGCCCTCGGTCAGGCGGAAGCTCTGCTGCCGCTCGACGTCGAACTTGTTCAGCAGCCCGAAGAACTGGTGCGTGTCGGTCATGCCGCCCCAGGCCTGGGCGAGGCCGGCGCCGTCGATCTCGCGGTCGGGCCGCGGCGGCGCCTTGGGCTGGGCCGGGCCGAAGGCCGCAAGCTGCGCGGCATCGGCATGGGCCTGGCCGACCGACTGGAAGGCATCGCGATCGGTCGCATCGCGGGCGAAGATCTTGTGCACGGCCAGGCCGCTGGCATCGAAGAACTGCAGGCTCAGCGACGGCGGCTGGCCCGCGTTCGCGGCCACCTCGCTGACGAGGAAGCCGGCATGCCAGTGGCTGAAGAAGAGCCGCAGGTCGATCTCCTCGCCGAGCGCGAGGCCCATCCGGGCACCGCCGGACAGGTTCCGGTAGATGCCCGTCTTCTCGTGCACCGTCGAGGCGTTGCGCGTCAGCGCCAGCACCGGACCGCACGGTTCCAGCGCTTGCAGCAATTCGAGCCACGGTCCGCGCAGCGGCGTTGCACGCAACGCCCGGTCATGCGCGCCCGCATGGGCGGCAATGGCCTCGCCCTCGCTGATGCCGAGCGCTTCGGCGGCGTCCCTGTGGCGCTTGCCTTCGGCGCGCAGCGCGGCGAATCGTTCGCGGATGAGTTCGTTGGTCGTCATGAGTTCCTGCTTGGGTGAGGTGAATCAGAAATCGGCCACGAGCGACACGCTGAAGTGCCGGCCAGGCTGCGTGTAGGCATCCACGATCGGAGAGTTCGACGCGAGTCCGCGGACATCGCTCCACATCCAGTACTTCTTGTCGGTCAGGTTGACCAGCGCGACGTTCAGACGCAGGTCGCGGCGAATGCGCCACTGGGCGTTCAGGTCGAACGTGGTGGCCGAAGGCGTGAGGTACTGGACGCCGGTGGTGACTTCGGCCGGATCGACATCGCTGCGCTTCTTGGCCGCGTAGTGAACCGCATCGAGGCGCACGCTCCAGGTCGGCGCCTGGTACTGGAGGGCGACCATGAACTTCTCCGGGTCGACCGAGTTGAGCGGCACGTTGGCGGTGCGGTCCTCGCCGTTCGTGCGGCCGTAGGCGAAGGGCAGCGAGAAGCCCGTGCCCTGCGTGGTCCAGTCGAGTTCGCCCTTGAACTCGAAGCCGTCGATGCGCGCGCGCCCGATGTTGACCGACTGGAAGGTCGCGGGATGGGTGCGCGACCCGAACACGCCGCCGATCTGGCGGTCGTTCTCGATCATGTCCTTGTAGGTGCCGGTGAAGACCGCGGCCTCGAAATTCAGGATGCCGGCGCGGCCGCGCGTGCCGATCTCGAAGTTCTGGCTGGTCTCCGGCTTCAGGCCCGGATTGGGAATCGTCCGGTAGCCCGAGACCACGTTCTCGAAGAAGTTGTTGACCTGAAACGCGTTGGGCGCCTTGAAGCCGGAGGCGTAGTTGCCGTAGACGGTCCATTGCGGCGTCGCCCGGAACAGCACGCCGAGCTTGGGCGAGACCGCCGAGTCGGACAGCGACACCGCGCGGGCGTTGAAGCCGGTCTGATCCGCATCGATGTCGAAGCGGTCGAAGCGCACCCCGGGCGTGATGCTCCACTGGTCGTGGATGAACTCATCCTGCACATAGAAGGCCGCGGTCTTCTCGGTCGTGTCGGGGAACCGCTTGAGCGGATAGACCTCGCCGACCGGCGGCACCAGCCCGGTCTGCAGGTTCTCGACCTGCGTGTTCGTGTAGTCGATGCCGTAGGTGATGCGCTGCGACCAGTCCCCGGGCATGCGCAAGGTCTTGTCGGCCTGCAGGCCGGCCTGCCAGGTGTTCTCGCCATAGGTCACGTCGCGCATCCGGTCGGCGGCGGTGTAGCGGTTTTCCCAGGCGAGCTCCTGCGAATTCGACTTCTGGTAGCTCAGGTAGCCCAGCAGGTTGTCGGCCAGCACCGAGTCCACGCGCAGCCGGCCGTCCCAGGTCAGGCGGTCGCGCTGCAACTGCGTCAGCGCGCCGAGGCCGATCACCGACGTCGAGGCGAACGGCGGCTTCGAAATGCCCGACAGCAGGTCGTAGCCGGTCGACCGCTCCACGTGCTCGAACGTGAGGTTGTGGGTCAGGCTGGCGTTCGGCGTGACGATCACCTTGGCCAGCAGCGACTTGCTGTCGGTGCGCTCCGGATTGGGCGCGGTGCGGTCCGAATTGCGGGCGTCGTTGGTGCCCATGTTCTCGAGCTCGTGCGTACGGCTGCCGTTGGCCGAGATCAGCCAGCTCACCGTGTCGCTGGCCTTGCCCGCAAGCGTGACCCCACCCTGCCAGCCGTTGTCGTCGCCGCTGTAGCCGACGTTCGCGCTGCCGCCGAAGGTCTTGCCGTCGGCAAGGAAGGTCTCGGGCTGCCGCGTGATGAAGTTGACCAGGCCGGCGAGCCCGTCGGACCCGTAGAGCGCCGAGGCCGGCCCCTTGATGATCTCGATCCGCTCGATCAGGCCGAGGTCGAAGTAGTCGCGGCCGAAGGCGTTGGCGCTGAAGACGTAGCTGCGCGGCATGCGGATGCCGTCCGTCATCAGCAGCACGCGGTTGCCGTCGAGGCCGCGGATGTTGAAGCCTGCATTCCCGTCGCGACCGGTGTTCCCGGCCGCCAGGCCGAAGCGTGCGGGCGCGCGCCGGACCGAGACGTTGGGAATGTCGCGCACCGCGTCGCGGATGTCGTGGATCTGCTCGAACTCGATCTGCTGGCGGTCGATCACCTCGATGGTGGCCGGGACGTCTTCCTTGTTCTGCTCGGAGCGCGAGCCGCTCACCACGATCTCGCCGAGGGCCGCGATCCGGGCGGGGCCGGCCTCCTGGGCCGCGGCGAAGGTAGAGAGGCCGCAGGCGATCAGCCAGGGGAGCGTTTGAAGTCGATGCGCGAAGGCGGGTGAGCGTGCCACTTGAGGGTCCAGAAAACAGTTGACGAACTGCTCGCTGGACGGCGCGCAAGGGCTGCGCGCGAAAGCCTGGCTGGCGGTGAAATCAGGCCTCGGCCCGACTCGCAATCATATGCGAATGATTCTTATTGCTATCAATTGCCCCCGTCTGAATGAGGGATCGGAAACGCAGCAGAAGACACCGCGACCCCTCCGAGATGGATCGCGGCGCTTTCAACGCATCAGGCGGCGACCGCCTCCTCCGCCGGCGCCGAACTGCGGATCAGGTGATCGAAGGCGCTCAGCGCCGCCTTCGCGCCGTCGCCGGCCGCGATGATGATCTGCTTGAACGGCACCGTGGTCGCATCGCCGGCCGCGAACACGCCGGGCACCGAGGTCTGGCCCTTGGCGTCGACCACGATCTCGCCGTGCTTCGAGAGCTCGACCGTGCCCTTGAGCCAGTCGGTGTTGGGCACCAGGCCGATCTGGATGAACACGCCCTCGAGCGGCACCGTGTGGCTCTCGCCGCTCGCCCGGTCCTTGTAGACCAGGCCATTGACCTTTTGGCTGTCGCCGGTGATCTCGGTGGTCTGCGCGTTGGTGATGACCTTGACGTTGGCGAGGCTGCGCAGCTTGCGCTGCAGCACCGCGTCGGCGCGCAACTGCGTGTCGTACTCGACCAAGGTCACGTGGCCGACGATGCCGGCCAGGTCGATCGCCGCCTCGACGCCCGAATTGCCGCCGCCGATCACCGCCACGCGCTTGCCCTTGAACAGCGGGCCGTCGCAGTGCGGGCAGTAGGCCACGCCCTTGTTCTTGTACGCGTGCTCGCCGGGCACGTTGATGTTGCGCCAGCGCGCGCCGGTCGAGATCACGACCGAGCGGCTCTTGAGCGAGGCACCGCTCTCGAGCTTGATCTCGATGAAGTCCTTGCCCGGAGCGCTCGGCACGAGCGCCGCGGCACGCTGCAGGTTCATGATGTCGACGTCGTAGTCGCGCACATGCTCCTCGAGCGCGAGCGCGAACTTGGGCCCTTCGGTTTCGCGGATCGAAATGAAGTTCTCGATGCCCATGGTGTCCAGCACCTGGCCGCCGAAGCGCTCCGAAGCGATGCCCGTGCGGATGCCCTTGCGCGCCGAGTACACGGCCGCGGCCGCACCGGCCGGGCCGCCGCCGACGATCAGCACGTCGAACGGTTCCTTGCCGGCGATCTTCTTCGCTTCGCGCTCGACGCCGCTGGTGTCGATCTTGGCGAGGATCTCCTCGAGGCTCATGCGGCCCTGGCCGAATTCGGTGCCATTGAGAAACACGGTCGGCACCGCCATGATCTGGCGTTCCTTGACCTCGTCCTGGAACAGCGAGCCATCGATCATCGTGGTCTTGATTCGCGGGTTCTGGATTGCCATCAGATTCAGCGCCTGGACCACGTCGGGGCAGTTGTGGCAGGTCAGCGAGATGTAGATCTCGAACTCGAAATCGCCGTCGAGCGCACGGATCTGCTGCAGCACGGCCTCGTCGACCTTGGGCGGATAGCCGCCAACCTGCAGCAGCGCCAGCACCAGCGAGGTGAATTCGTGGCCCATCGGAATACCCGCGAAGCGCGGGCCATGGTTTTCGCTCGGCCGGTTGATCGAGAACGAGGGCTTGCGCTGGTTGTCGTCGCGGCTCTCTGTGACTTTGACCAGCGGCGACGACTCGGCCACGTCCTTCAGCAGCGATTGCAACTCGCCCGACGCCTTGCTGTCATCGAGCGAAGCGACGATCTCGATCGGCTGCGTGATGCGGTCGAGGTAGCTCTTGAGTTGCGATTTGGTGCCGGCGTCGAGCATGGTGATCTCTCTCCTGGAAATACGATGGAAACAAAAAAGCCCGGGAGCAAGCGCGCCCGGGCTGTGGCGCGAACGAGGCGGCTTAGATCTTGCCGACCAGGTCGAGCGAAGGCTTCAGCGTTTCGGCGCCTTCGGTCCACTTGGCGGGGCAGACTTCACCGGGGTGAGCCGCGACGTACTGGGCGGCCTTCACGCGGCGCAGCAGTTCGGCAGCGTCACGGCCGATGCCGTTGTCGTGCACTTCGATGGTCTTGATCTTGCCTTCGGGGTCGATCACGAAGGTGCCGCGGTAGGCCAGGCCGGCGTCGTCGCCTTCTTCGATCAGGACCTGGAACGCGCGGGCCAGTTGCTGGCTCGGGTCGCCGATCAGCGGGTACTGAACCTTGGCGATGGTGTCCGAGGTGTCGTGCCAGGCCTTGTGCGTGAAGTGGGTGTCGGTCGACACGCCGTACACCTCGACGCCCAGCTTCTGGAACTCAGCGTAATGGTCGGCCAGGTCGCCCAGTTCGGTGGGGCACACGAAGGTGAAGTCGGCCGGGTAGAACACGACGACCGACCATTTGCCCTTGAAGTTCTCGTTGCTGACGGGCACGAACTTGCCGTTGTGATACGCGGTGGCCTTGAACGGGACGATTTCGGTGTTGATCAGGGACATATTGGATTTCCTTGGTGGCTGATGAAAAGTGCGAGTGATTAGTATAACTACCAATCTCCGATTTTTAATAGCCACGCGCTATTAAATGCATTGCCCACCCCTATGAATGCGAACACCTATCACCCTCACCCGCATGCAGAGCGCCGGCGCATGGGATTACTTGCGCCGGCCGGCGGCAGGCTCTCACAATCCACCTTTTAAGAACAAGGAAGAACCATGAAGGGCGACCCACAAGTCATCGATCATCTGCAGGCGCAGCTCAAGAACGAGCTGACCGCGATCAACCAGTACTTCCTGCACTACCGGATGCTCAAGCACTGGGGCCTGGACAAGCTGGCCAAGAAGGAATACGAGGAGTCGATCGGCGAGATGAAGCACGCCGACAAGCTCATGGACCGAATCTTCATGCTCGATGGCCTGCCGAACCTGCAGGACCTGGCCAAGCTCCAGATCGGCGAGGACGTGCCCGAGATCCTCGAATGCGACCTCAAGTCCGAGACCGGCGCGCAAGCCACGATCAAGGCCGGCATCGCGCACTGCGAAAGCGTGCGCGACTATGTCTCGCGCGACCTGCTGCAGGAGATCCTGGACGACACCGAGGAGCACATCGACTTCCTCGAGACCCAGATCGACCTGGTCGGCAAGGTCGGCCTGCAGAACTACCTGCAGTCACAGATGGGCGAAATCGAATAGGCCGGCGCGACGCCGTGCAAGCGGGGCAATGCCCCGCTTTTTTTTGCCTTTACGAAACTTCATTGCTATCGAATCAGGAGCGCGACAAGCAGAGGGGGCAAGGGCTGAAGCCACCTCGATGAACCGGACTTGGCACAGGCCAGTGTCATGCAAATAGCATTCATTCGCATTTGTAGGACTAGAATCGCCGGCTCCGATGACCGCCGCCACCACCGACCGCCGCCGCGCCTACTGGCTCAAGACCTTGCACGAATGGCACTGGGTCAGCTCGGCGCTCTGCCTGATCGGCCTGCTGCTGTTCGGCATCACCGGCTTCACGCTCAACCACGCGGCCAGCATCGAGGCCAAGCCGAAGGTCAGCAGCCGGACCGGCACCATCGACCATGACTTGCGCGCGGCACTGCAGAAGCAACTGCCCGCGGCCAAGGCGCAGAAGGGCAAGGCGGAACTGCCCGCGGAATTGCAGGGCTGGATCAGCAAGCAATGGGCAGTCGACACCGCAGGGCGAGACGCCGAGTGGTCTGACGACGAGATCTACCTCTCGCTGCCCCGCCCCGGCGGCGATGCCTGGCTGCGGCTCAACCTGGCCGACGGCGAGGCCGAGTACGAGCGCACCGACCGCGGCTGGCTGTCCTACTTCAATGACCTGCACAAGGGCCGCAACAGCGGCGCCGCCTGGAGCTGGTTCATCGACATCTTCGCGGCCGCCACGCTGGTGTTCTCGATCACCGGTCTTTTCATTCTCAAGATGCATGCGGGCAACCGGCCCTTCACCTGGCCGATGGTCGGCATGGGCCTGGTCATTCCGGTGCTGCTCGCGCTGCTGTTCATCCACTGATCCAGGAAAGAGGTCTTCGTGCAAGTTCGCTATTCCCTCGCGCTCGCCGCCCTGTTCGGCGCGCCGGCCATCGCCGCGGGGCTCACCGTCAACATCGAGGTGCCGCGCCTCAGCGTGGCCGAATACCACCGCCCCTATGTGGCGGCCTGGATCGAGCGGCCCGACCAATCGGTCGCGAGCACGCTCGCGGTCTGGTACGACGTCAAGATCAAGGGCAACGCGGAAGGCGAAGGCACCAAGTGGCTCAAGGACATGCGCCAGTGGTGGCGGCGCACCGGCCGCGAACTGCAGATGCCGGTCGACGGCGTGAGCAGCGCGACGCGGCCCGCGGGCAAGCATCAGGTCAACGTGTCCGAAGGCTCGGTGGCGCTGCCCAAGCTGGCACCGGGCGCCTACAAGCTGTACGTCGAGGCGGCGCGCGAAGTCGGCGGTCGCGAAATCGTGAGCATCCCCTTCCAGTGGCCGCCGGCGAAGACCGAGCAGTCGCAGGTCGCGGGCACCAGCGAACTCGGCGAAGTGAAGCTCGAGCTCAAGCCCTGATCCTCGTTTCGCCTCCAACATCACCGGAATCCCATCATGAAGTTCTCTTTGCGCGCCCTCGCCCTCGGCATCGCCCTTTGCGCCGGCACCGCGGCCGTCCAGGCTCACAACGCATGGCTGATGCCCTCGAGCACCGTGCTGTCCAAGGCCGACTGGATCACTGTCGATGCCGCCGTCTCGAACGACCTCTTCTTCTTCAATCACGTCCCGCTCGGCCTGGACACCTTGGCGGTCACCGCGCCCGATGGCAGTGCCCTGAAGGCCGAGAACGTCTTCAAGGGCAAGCTGCGCAGCGTGTTCGACCTGAACCTCACCCAGCCCGGCACCTATCGCCTGGCACTGGTCAACGACGGCGTCTTCGCACGCTGGAAGGACAAGGCCACCGGACAGCCCAAGCGCGCCCGCGGCACGGCCGAGAACATCGCGAGCCAGATCCCGGCCGACGCGCTCGAGCTCGAGATCACGCAATCGGCCGGCCGCAACGAGACTTTCGTCACCGTGGGCAAGCCCAGCACCCTGCGTCCGACCGGCAAGGGCCTCGAACTGGTCACGGCCAATCCGACCGATCTGGTGAAGGGCGAGAAGACCAGCTTCACACTGCAGCTCGACGGCCAGCCCGCGAAGGACCTCGAGGTCACGGTCACGCTGGGCAACACGCGCTACCGCGACAAGCTTGACGAGCTCAAGCTCAAGACCGATGCCAAGGGCCAGTTCAGCGTGACCTGGCCGGAAGCCGGCATGTACTGGCTCGACACCAGCACCACGGACAAGAAGACCTCGGTGCCGCAGGCCAAGGAACGGCGCCTGAGCTACGCCGCGACCCTGGAAGTGATGCCTTGAAAACCATTTGCTCGCCCTCCCAGGCGCGAGCCTGACGCGCCGTGAGCATGTCCTCGCCTGAGGGGAAGCCGAGCCCCTCCTTCGCGACCTGGCGCGCGGGCGGCTACGCCAACGTGCCCCGGCCGCGCCGCGCCGATCCGTCCAGCCTGCAGACGCTGGCGGGCCGCACCATGGGCACCACCTGGTCGCTGCGCTTCGACAATCCGCGCATGATCGCGCTGGATGCCGTGCGCGCCGGCGCCCAGGGCGCGCTCGATCGCGTGGTCGCCCAGATGAGCACCTGGGAGCCCGATTCGGACATCAGCCGCTTCAACCGGTCCGACGCCGGCAGCCGGCACGTGCTCGAACCCGAATTCGCCGAAGTGCTGGCCTGTGCCCTGCAGTGGGCGGCGGCCAGCGACGGAGCCATCGACCCGAGCATCGGACCGCTGGTCGCGCTCTGGGGCTTCGGCGCCCAGGCCGACGCATCGGTCGCAGGGCCGCCCTCCCCGGCCGAACTCTCGCAGGCGCGTCAACGCGTCGGCTGGCAGCGCGTGGCGCTCGACCCCGCCACGCGCTCGATCGTGCAACCGGGCGCCGCCGCGCTGGACCTGTCGGGCGTCGCCAAGGGCTTCGCAGTCGACCAGGTTGCCGCCGCGCTGCGAACGCTCGGACTGTGCGACTTTCTGGTCGAGGTCGGCGGCGAATTGCGCGCGGCCGGTCGTCGCCCCGACGGCGACCCCTGGCAGGTGCTGGTCGAAGCGCTGCCCGGGACCACCCATCGGGTGGCGCTCGAGGGCCTGTCCATCGCGACCTCGGGCGCCCGCTGGCATGCGCGCGAGCATGAGGGCCGACGCTGGTCGCACACCCTCGATCCGCGCACCGGCGAGCCGGTCGGCCACGCGCTCGCCTCGGTGACGGTGCTGCACCCGGAGTGCATGCAGGCCGACGCACTCGCCACGGTGCTGACCGTGCTTGGGCCGGAGGACGGCCTGGCCTTCGCCCACCGGCATGGGCTCGCCGCGCTCTTTGTCCGCCGCGGCGACGAGGGGCATTGCACCTTCACCAGCGATCGCTGGCCGACCCCGGCCCAAGCCGCATGACCGAGCCCGCCCTGCGAGCGCTGGCCGCGTGCCTCACCGTGCTGGCCTACATCGCGCTGTGCGCGGCCATTTACGGGCGGCAACGCCGGCAGCAGGACGCCATGGCACGCCGGGCCGCGGCACTGGCCGGGAACGAGCCCGCAACCGCCACGCTCGTGCTGTTCGCAAGCCAGACGGGCCAGGCCGAGGCCCTCGCCTGGCAGACCGGCCGCTGGCTGCACGAGGCCGGAACACCGGCGCGCGTGATGTCGCTCAACGACGCCGACGCCGAGCTCTTGCGCAGCACGCCCCGGGCGCTGTTCATCGCCAGCACCTATGGCGAAGGCGATGCGCCCGACGGCGCCAGCGTGTTCGCCGAACGGGTGATGGGCTCGGCGGCCGAGCTCTCCTCGCTGCGCTATGCGGTCCTGGCGCTGGGCGACCGCCAGTACGCCAACTTCTGCCGCTTCGGCCGCCTGCTCGACGAATGGCTCCATGCCGCGGGCGCAAGGCGCAGCTTCGAGCGCATCGAGGTCGACAACGCCGAGCCCGCCACCCTGGCCGCCTGGCAGGCGCAGTGCGACGGTGCACCGGATGCCGGGCCGGAAGAGCCGCCCGAAACCATCTCCGTTCCCTGGCGCCTCGCCACCCGCACCCTCTTGAACGAAGGCAGCGCGGGCGCGCCGGTCTATCGCCTGGCGTTCACGCCGGCCGCCGGGCCGGCACCTGACTGGGCGTCCGGCGATCTCGCGCAACTCGCCCTCGCGAGCGACCCCGGACGCCCACGCGACTATTCGATCGCCTCCATCCCCAGCGACGGCGAGCTGCAGTTGCTGGTGCGCCAGGAGCAGCATCCGGACGGCACGCTCGGCGCCGCCTCGGGCCTGCTGACGTCGACCCTGCCCCTGGGCGACACGATCCAGCTGCGGCTGCGCCCGCACCGCCATTTCCGGCTCGGCGACAACGCCGCACGACCGTTGCTGCTGATCGGCAACGGCACCGGACTGGCCGGACTGCGCGGCCATCTGCGCACCCGCGCGGCCCTGGGCCGGCACGACAACTGGCTGGTCTTCGGCGAACGCCATGCGCGGCACGACTTCCTCTGCCGCGACGAGATCGAGGCCTGGCAGCGCACCGGGATGTTGCAGCGGCTCGACATGGTGTTCTCGCGCGACCAGGCCGAAAGGCTCTACGTCCAGCATCGGCTGCTCCACCTGCACGCGGAGGTCAGCGCCTGGATCGCCCGCGGTGCGGCGATCTATGTCTGCGGCACCCTGCAGGGCATGGCGGCCGGGGTCGATGCCGCGCTGCGACAGATCGCCGGCCAGGCGACGATGGGCGAATTGCAGGCCAGCGGCCGCTACCGCCGCGACGTCTACTGAGCCGCCCGGCGCCGCTGTCAGTTGCGCTCAAGCAACGAATAGACCCAAGCGGCCTCCGAAACTTCTCTCAACGTTAACGCCACGTTAACAATCGTATTGAGATTCATTATCATTCACTGACTTCGCTTCTTCCGCGAATCAGCTCACCCAGCCAATCCAGCCGCCTCCACGCCGAGGACGCGCAGGGACCCGCCAGTCGAGCTCTCAGTTTTGCTTTCACCTGGGATCCCTCCATGGCCTACATCAAGAGCCGCAAGCACGCCGTCGCGCGCGCGCTGCCCCCTTTCGGCAGTGCCGCCGCCGCCACCCTTCTCGCATTGACGCTGCCTGCCGGCGCGCAGACGTCCACGAACACCCTCAAGGAAGTCCGCGTCGAAGACAGCGCCGCGACCGATTTCAAGGTCGACAACTCGGCCAACCCGAAGTTCACCGCGCCGCTGATCGACATCCCGCAGGTGATCCAGGTGATTCCGGAAACCCTGATGCGCGAGCAAGGCGCCACCACGCTGACCGAAGCACTGCGCAACACGCCCGGTGCCGGCGCCTTCTTCCTCGGCGAAAACGGCAACACCACGACCGGCGACTCGATCTTCATGCGCGGCTTCGACGCCTCGAGCAGCATCTTCGTGGACGGCATCCGCGACCTGGGTTCTTTCTCGCGCGATGTCTTCAACATCGAGCAGGTCGAAGTGGTCAAGGGCCCGTCGGGCACCGACGTCGGCCGCAGCTCGCCGACCGGCTACATCAACCTGATCACCAAGAAGCCCAGGCTGGAAGACAGCTTCTCGGGCTCGCTCGGCTTCGGCACCGCGAGCTACAAGCGCGGCACCATCGACTGGAACAAGGTAGTGAGCGGCGCCGACGGCTCGGGCACGGCCTTCCGCCTGAATGCCGTGGCCGAAGACTCCGGCGTGGACGGCCGCGACTTCATCAACAACAAGCGCTCGGCCATCGCGCCCTCGCTGGCCTTCGGCCTCAACACGCCGACCCGCGTGTTTCTCGACTACCTGTACGTCAAGCAGAACAACATCCCCGACGGCGGCGTCCCGACCATCGGCCTGCCCGGCTACACCACGCCCGATGCGCTGCTGATCAATTCGCCGATCCTGCGCCGCACGTTCCTGAACTACGCCTCGAAGGTCGACTCCAGCAACTTCTACGGCACCAGCTCCGACTTCAACGACGTCACGGCCAACATGTTCACGGCCCGCGTCGAGCACGACATCACGCCCGACATGACGGTGCGCAACGTCACGCGCTGGGGCCAGACTACGCAGGACTACATGCTGACGTCGTTCATGCTCGGCGGTCTCACGGCCTCGCGCGTCGGCACCAGCAACACCTATAACGGCACGGTGCCTGCCGTGACCGCAGGCTTCATCAACACGGTCAACCCGAGCAACCCCGCGACCTGGACCACGACGCGCAACCTGCCAACCAACAAGGACGTCGAAAACAACATCTTCGTCAACCAGACCAGCCTGTCGTCGAAGTTCAACACCGGCAGCTTCAGCCACACCGCGAACATCGGCCTGGAATTGATGCGCGAGAGTCAGGACAACGCGAACTACTTCGGCCCGGGCTTCGCGTCGGTCAACACGACCTTCGCACCCGCAGGCTCCTGGCCGGTCGCCAACCTGTACAACCCGAACCCCTACGTGACCGGTTACAACCGGATCCCGAACGGCACCGGCAACTACGGCAAGACCGACACCGTCAGCCTGTACGCCTTCGACACGATGAAGATCAACGAGCAATGGCAGCTGACCGGCGGCCTGCGCTACGACCACTACAGCACCGACTACTGGGCGACCACGATGGGCACCGGCCCCACCTTCCCGATCACGCCGACCAGCCTGTCGACCTCGGGCGACCTCTGGACCGGCAAGATCGGCGTGGTCTACAAGCCGGTCCAGAACGCCAGCTTCTTCGCCGCCTACGGCAACTCGGCGCAGCCCCCGGGCGGCGCCAACTTCTCGCTCGCCGCCTCGGGCACCGGCAACAGCGCCTCGCGCGTCGACTTCGCGCCGCAGAAGGCCGACACCTACGAGATCGGCACCAAGTGGGACGTGCTGAACAAGCGCCTCTCGCTGACCGCGGCGCTCTATCGCACCGAGGTTCGCAACGAGATCGTGCAGGATCCGACCAACACGGCCGTCTACACCCAGGACGGCAAGAAGCGGGTGCAGGGCATCGAGCTCGGCGTGGCCGGTGCGATCACCGACCAGTGGGGCATCAGCGCCGGCCTCACGACCATGGACACCAAGGTCAACGGTTCATCCAACGCGGCGGACCGGATCGACGTGATCCCGTACACGCCGGAACAGGCGTTCACAGCCTGGACCAGCTACCAGTTCCCGTTCGGACTCACCATCGGCGGCGGCGCGCGCTACAACGGCAAGCTCACGCGCGGCTTCGACGGTGCGGTCGGCACACCGGCCTACACCGATGCCTACTGGGTGTTCGATGCGATGGCCTCCTACCGCATCAACAAGAACGTCGAACTCCAGCTGAACCTGTACAACCTGTTCGACAAGGAATACGTCGCCGCGATCAACAAGAGCGGCTACCGTTACGTGCCGGGCATCCCGCGCTCGGCCCGCATCACGGCCAACTTCGCGTTCTGACGCGGATCAATGCCGTCGCATCCTCCGGCTGCGACACTCGAGCCCCGGCCCCGCGCCGGGGCTTTTTCTTTGAGGAAACCGCAAGATGATGCTGCATGTCCCCGACGTTCTGAGCGCAGACCAGGTGCGCGAGATTCGCGCCAGCCTGGACGCCACCGAGTGGGTCGACGGCCGCGAGACGGTCGGCGACCAGGGCGCCCGGGTCAAGCGCAACCGGCAGTTGCCGGAGCAATCCCCGGTCGGCCGCGAACTGGGCAAGACCATCCTGGGCGCGCTGGCCCGGAATCCCCTGTTCTTCTCGGCCGCCCTGCCGCTGCGCTTCGTGCCGCCGCTGTTCAATCTCTACGAGGGCGGCGAGCACTACGGCCTGCACGTCGACGGCTCGGTGCGCTCGGTGCCGGGCACCGGCGAGCAACTGCGCACCGACCTGTCCTGCACCCTGTTCCTGTGCGATCCGGAGGACTACGAGGGCGGCGAACTCGAGGTGGTCGACACCTATGGAACGCACGAGGTCAAGCTGCCCGCGGGCGACCTCATCCTCTATCCCTCGAGCAGCCTGCACCGCGTCCACCCCGTGACCCGGGGCGCCCGCGTCTGCTCGTTCTTCTGGCTGCAGAGCATGGTGCGCGACGACCGCCAGAGGGCCATGCTGTTCGAACTGGACCAGGTGATCCAGAAGCTGCGCGGCCGGCTCGGGGAATGCGAGGAATCGATCGCGCTCACCGGGCAATATCACAACCTGCTGCGCATGTGGTCCGAAGTCTAGTTAGTCGGGCGGCCCGGCTGACCCTGCTGCTGCGATAGTTATTGCAAATGCGAAGAATTCGTATTTATAATCGAGCCTTCTTCAAACAGCCAGCTACAAGCCGCCTTCACCGCCATGATCGTCTGCGTCTGCCGCCGAATCTCCGACCGTGAAATCGCGCGTCATGCACGCGCCGGGATGACGTTCGACGAAGTGCAGTTCGAGCTCGGCGTGGCCACCCAGTGCGGCCAGTGCGAAAGCTGCGCGCGCGACGTGGTCGCGCAATGCAGTGCCTCGCACCCGGTCGCCGCGCTTCACCGCGAAACCGGCACCCAGGCGATCCAGCTTGCCAATTCCATCAAGGAAAGCAACGCATGGAACTCTTCGCGGCACTCGGCGGCAGCCTGATCCTGGTCGCCAGTTCGGTCTGGTGGATTCTTCGCAAGTAAGTCGTTAGCGTAGCGGTTTTGCTGCACTGGGGTACCTTCTGGGCGCCCGCATTCGAATGATTGATCGTGTCTGACCGCTTTTCCCCGCCTTCCTCGGCCCTTGGCCTGTCGCGCAACGCCATCATCGCCGGCAGCGTGGTGTTGTTCCACGTCGCGGCACTGTGGGCCCTGCAAAGCGGCTTGCTGCGGCGCGCGGCCGAGGTGGTGATTCCGGTCGAGATCCTGAGCGAGTTCATCGAGCCGCCGAAGCCCAAGGAACCCCCTCCGCCGCCGCCGCCAGCGCCCAAGCCCCAGGTCGTCAAAACGCCGCCACCGCCACGTCCCCAGGCCATCCGCGAGCCAAAGCCGACGCCGGCGCCGAACGCGCCCACGGGCAGCATCGAGCCGCCTCCGCCCCCGGCACCGTTGGCCCCACCCGCACCGCCGGCGCCACCCGCACCGCCCGCCGCGCCGCCCGCTCCGCCCTCGGTTCAACTGCCGGCCACCGACGCCGACTACGCGCAGAGCTGCAAGCCCCAGTATCCGGCGATGAGCAGACGCCTGGGCGAGCAAGGCAAAGTGATCCTCACGGTTCTCGTGGGCGCAGATGGCCTGCCGAAAAAAGTCGAAATCAGCCGATCGAGCGGCTACGAACGATTGGACGAGGCGGCGAGAGAGGCGATGTCGAGATGCCGCTTCTCTCCCGGCAAGGTCGGCGGGGTGGCACAAACTATGCCGTACGACGCTCCGGTCGTCTTCACTCAGAAATAGCTTTCTTTTTTGGAGTATTTATGGATTCCCACTTTGGCCTGATGAACGTCTGGCAGCAAGGCGACTTCGTCACCAAGGCTGTCGCGCTGTTGCTGATCGGCATGTCGCTCGCGTCCTGGATCGTGATCCTGATCAAGGCGATCGACGTCATCAGGTACAAGCGGCTCGCGAAGCACTCGCAGGACTTCTGGCACAGCGAGGACTTCGCCACCGCCCTCGCCAAGCTCGGCAAGGACGACGGCAACCCGTTTCGGGCGCTCGCGCTGGAAGGCCGCGAAGCCGCGGCCCACCACCGCAATACCAAGGCCCACCTGCACGACGCGCTCGATGTCAGCGACTGGATCACCCGGGCGCTGCGCAACGGCATCGACGAGTTCACGGCGCGCCTGCAGACCGGGCTGGCGATCCTGGCATCGGTCGGGTCCACGGCCCCCTTCATCGGCCTGTTCGGCACCGTCTGGGGCATCTACCATGCGCTGATGAGCATCGGCTCCGCCGGCCAGGCGACGATCGACAAGGTGGCCGGCCCGATCGGCGAAGCGCTCATCATGACGGCACTGGGCCTGGCGGTCGCCATTCCCGCGGTGCTGGGCTACAACGCCCTGGTGCGCGGCAACAAGTTCGTGCTGACCAAGCTCAACAGCTTCGCGCACGACCTGCACGCCTACTTCGTGACCGGCGCCCGCGTCCAGAGCGGCGGCGGCGAAGCCACCACGGTCGTTCCGCTCAAGAAGGTCTGACTGCCATGGCCTTCGGAACACAGGACGAACCCGACGAGGTCATGAACGAGATCAACATGACGCCGCTGGTCGACGTCATGCTGGTGCTGCTGATCATCTTCATCATCACGGTGCCCGTGATGAAGCACGCGGTGAACATCGATCTGCCCCGCGCCAGCAGCGAGCCCGAGCAAACCAAACCCCAGAACATCCTGTTCACGGTCGCCGCCGACGGCAGCTACTACTGGAACGAGCAGAAGATCGACGACGCCGAACTGACCGGCCGGCTGGCGGCCGAGGCGGCCAAGGATCCGCAGCCCGAGCTGCACATCCGCGGCGACAAGGCGGTGCGCTACGAGCGTGTCGCGCAAGCGATGTCGGCGGCACGGCAGGCCGGGGTGCGCAAGATCGGCTTCATCACCGAGCCGGAACCGAAGTAGTCGCCGCACGCAAGTCAAAAAAATCGATCGCGGCGATTGACTTTTAATTGCGAATGGTTATCATTAACCAACCGCTTCGACACAGGAGTCTTCGAATGTCCGCAACGCCCAACGCCTTTACCGTGCTGAACCATCCGTCGCTGGACCACGCGGGTGGCGGTCGCGCTGCGGCCGAAGTGGCCCGTCCCGCTCCGCTGCTGGAAAGCGCGGAACTCCTCAAGGGCGGCAAGGCCGTCGGCATCCTGCACAACGGCTCGCTTTATCGTCTGCAAGCCACCAAACTCGGCAAGCTGATCCTGACCAAATAGGACCCAGCCCGCCCCTCGCGCAAGTTTCATCGTGGGGCGACTCGAGGAGATTCATCTCCGAAGGGTCGTTTTTTGCTAGCCAACGGTTCGCCGACCAGCCAAGCTTTTTTTCACGCTGACCAACGAACAAACGCCGTCCCGAGGACGGCGTTTTGCTTTGCGTGCTGCTGCTTCAGAGGCCCAGGGCGGCGATGCCGGCCTTGGCGATCTGCGCATCTTCGTTCGACTTGACGCCGCTGACGCCCACCGCACCGATCACCTGGCCGTCCTTCACGATCGGCACGCCGCCTTCGAGCAGGCCTTCGATGACCGGAGCCGTCAGGAACGAGGTCCTGCCGCCGTTGATCATGTCTTCGAAGGTCTTGCTTTCACGCCGCCCCATGGCCGCCGTGTGGGCCTTGGCCGGCGCGATATGAGCCGACAGGGCCGCTGCGCCGTCGAGACGCTGCAGCCACAGCAGGTTGCCGCCGTCGTCGGCGATCGCGATGGTCACAGCCCAGTTGTTCTTGAGCGCCTCGGCTTCGGCTGCGGCGGCGATGGCCTTGAGGTCGGCAAGTTCGAGAAAGGATTTGGTCTTCATGGTCTTCCAGCAAAGTTGAGCAACCCTGAAGCATAGCGTTCAGGATGGCAGGCAGCCGCCCTCGCAGCAGGCGAAATCACTGCAGGAATGCGTCCGGTGATGAGGGATTTCTGCGGGTCCGGCCTTGCGGCCCCCTAGAATGCGCCCAACTGCAGCGTTGCAGCCAACCCAGGAGCTCAGCAATGAACGACCGCGTCAACACCCTCGACACCTCCGTCGGCTACGGCCAGACGCTGCCGCAGGCAGAACGCCAGCGCGTCCTGCGCAACACCTACTGGCTGCTGGCCCTGAGCCTGCTGCCCACCGTCTTGGGCGCCTGGCTGGGCGTTTCCACCGGCATCACCCGCTCGCTGACCGGCGGCCTGGGCCTGGTCGTCTTCATGGGCGGCGCCTTCGGCTTCATGTTCGCGATCGAGAAGACCAAGAACTCGGCCGCCGGCGTGCCGGTGCTGCTGGGCTTCACCTTCTTCATGGGCCTGATGCTGTCGCGCCTGATCGCGATGGTGCTGGGCTTCAAGAACGGCTCCGAGCTGATCATGACGGCGTTCGGCGGCACCGCCGGCGTCTTCTTCGTGATGGCCTCGCTGGCGACCGTGATCAAGCGCGACCTGTCGGGCATGGGCAAGTGGCTTTTCGTCGGCGCCTTGGTGCTGATGGTCGGCGCCATCATCAACATCTTCGTCGGCTCGAGCGCCGGCATGATGGCGATCTCGGTCGCCGCCATCGGGATCTTCTCGGCCTTCATGCTGTACGACCTGAAGCAGATCATGGACGGCGGCGAGACCAACTACATCAGCGCCACGCTGGCGCTGTACCTCGACCTCTTCAACGTCTTCCAGAGCCTGCTCGCGCTGCTGGGCATCTTCGGCGGCGAACGGGATTGAGCGCTTCGGCGCTGCATGAAAAAGGGCCCCGAGGGGCCCTTTTTCATGCGCGCTCGAAAACCGCAATGGACTCGACGTGCGCCGTGTGCGGGAACATGTTCACCACGCCGGCGTGGGTGCAACGGTAGCCCGCCTGGTGAACCAGCAGGCCGGCGTCGCGCGCCAGCGTCGAGGGGTTGCAGCTCACATAGACGATGCGCTGGGGCGGCGCCCAGCCGCCGTCGTGCAGCTCGACCTGCTGATGCAGATCGGCCAGCGCCTTGGCGAGCGCGAAAGCACCTTCGCGCGGCGGGTCGACCAGCCACTTGTCGGCGGCGCCGTCGGCCACCAGCATCGCGGGCGTCATCTCGAAGAGGTTGCGGGCGACGAACGTGGTCGGCACCAGCTCGCCGCGACCCGGCACCGCGGCGCGGTTGCGCTCGAAATTGGCGGTGGCGCGCGCCACCAGCGTGTCGCTGCCCTCGATGCCCAGCACCTCGCGCGCCCGGCTCGCGAGCGGCAGCGTGAAATTGCCGAGGCCGCAGAACCAGTCGACCACGCGCTCGTGCGGCCGAACGTCGAGCAGGCGCAGCGCACGACCGACCAGCACGCGATTGATGTGCGGATTGACCTGGGTGAAATCGGTCGGCTTGAACGGCATCGTGACGCCGAACTCGGGCAGCGCGTAGGCCAGCGCCGGACCGCCTTCCTCGAGCAGCTTGACTGTCTCGGGGCCCTTGGACTGCAGCCACCATTGCACGCCTTCGTTGCGTGCCGCAAAGGCCTTCAGGCGCGCCACGTCGGCATCGGACAGCGGCTCCAGGTGCCGCAGCACCAGGGCGATCACGCCGAGTCCGGTGCCGCTGGGCGAATCGCCGCAGGCCAGTTCGATCTGCGGGCAGGTCTCGCGCGCCTCCATCGAGCCGATCAGCTCGCGCAACGGCATCAGCATGGCGCTGACCTGGGCCGGCAGCACGGGGCAGACCTTCATGTCCGCGAGATAGCGGCTCTTGCGTTCGTGGAAGCCGATCAGCACCGTGCCCTTCTTGACCACGTGGCGCACCGACAGGCGGGCCCGGTAGCGGTAGTGCCAGGCCGGCCCCTCGAGCGGCCGCAGCACGTTCTCGGGCCGCACCTTGCCGAGATGCCAGAGGTTGTCCTCGAGCGAACGCTGTTTCACCGCGACCTGTGCCGCCGCATCGAGGTGCTGCATCTTGCAGCCGCCGCAGGCACCCGCGTGCAGGCCGAAATGCGGACACCCCGGGCGCACGCGCTGGGACGACTCGCGGTTGATCGCGGTCACCGTGCCCTGCTCCCAGTTGTTCTTCCTGCGGTGCACGTTGAAGCGCACCTCCTCGAAGGGCAACGCACCTTCGATGAACACCACCATGCCGTCGGCCTTGTGCGCCACGCCCTGGGCATCGAGGTCGAGCGACTCGACCTGCAACCATTCATCGCGCGCGGGGGGCGCTTCCTTCTTCTCTGTAGCTTCCGTCATCCCCCGATTGTCTCAGGGCCGAGGGCGGCGAGCGCCGGCCGCTACAGGAACGCGTCGCGCTGCACGCCCGCCCGCACCAGCTGCCGGCGCATCTTGGCCAGCGCCTCGTTCTGGATCTGCCTCACGCGCTCCCGCGTCAGGCCCAGGCGCACGCTCAGCACTTCGAGCGTCTCGGGATCGCGGTCGTGCAGGCCGAAGCGGCCTTCGAGCACTTCGCGCTCCCGTTCACTCAGCACCAGGATCCATCGATCGAGGAGTTTCTCGACCTCGTGCGTCTGCGTGACCCCGATGGGATCGCAGCCCTCATCGTCCGAAGCCACGGTATCGGCCAGCGTGAAACTGTCGTCGCCGCGCTCGCCGCCGGCATCGAGGGAACGCGGCGCCTCGGCGAGCGCCAGCAGATCGGCGACTTCCTGGACCTCGCGGCCCAGCAGCGCAGCCACGTCCTCGACCCGCACGCCATCGGGCCGGCGGACCAGGAAATCGGCGTCGCCCTCGAGCGCGCGGCGGGCCCGCATCACCTGATGCAGCTCGCGCACCACGTGCACCGGCAGGCGGATGGCGCGGGCCTGCATCATCGCCGCCCGTTCGATCGCCTGCCGGATCCACCAGGTCGCGTAGGTTGAAAAACGAAAGCCCCGCTCGGGCTCGAACTTGTTGATCGCGTGCATCAGGCCGAGATTGCCTTCCTCGATCAGATCGGCCATCGGCACGCCGCGCCCCAGGTAGCCCTTGGCGATGTTGACCACCAGCCGCAGGTTGTGCTCGATCATCGACTGCCGGGCGGCGAAGTCGCCGCTGCGCGCGGCGCAGGCGGTGCGGTACTCCTCGTCGGGCGTGAACAGCTGGGTGCGCCGGATCTCGCGCAGATAGATCGTCAGCGAGTCGCCGCCGCCCAGTCCGGCCGGCAACGCGTCGCCCGCCCTGTCGTCCGGCTCCTGCTCGGAGAAGCGAGCCTCGGGCTGGATGTCGCCGCCGTTGCCCGCCACTCGCCGCACGTCCGCGGTGCGATGAGGGCGAGAGGCGGCCATGGCGCTAACGCGTCGGCAGGTAGCGGGCCGGATCGACCGGCTTGCCCTGGCGGCGGATTTCGAAATGCAGCTTGACGCGATCCGCATCGCTGTTGCCCATCTCGGCAATCTTCTGGCCCTTCTGCACCGACTGGTCCTCCTTCACGAGCAGCGTGCGATTGTGCGCATAGGCCGTGAGATAGGTGTTGTTGTGCTTCAGGATGATGAGGTTGCCGTAGCCACGCAGGCCGGCGCCAGCGTAGACTACGCGCCCGTCCGCGGCGGCGAGCACCGAATCGCCGGCCTTGCCGGCGATGTCCAGGCCCTTGTTCTTGGATTCATCGAACCCGGCGATCAAGGAGCCCTGCGCGGGCCAGATCCAACCCACGTCCTCGTCGCCCGAAGCTGCGGCCGGCGGGGTCGGCGAGGCGGTGACGGGTGCTGCGGGCTTGACCGCCGGACCTGCTGCTGCTGCCGCTGCGGTGGCCGGTGCGACGATCGGCTGCGTCCCAGGCCGCGCGGCCTCAGTGACGGGCGCTGCCGCCACAGCGGTCGCGCCGGTCGGCGGGATCACGCGCAGCACCTGGCCGACTTCGATCAGGTCGGGATTGTCGAGATTGTTCCAGCGGGCGATGTTCTGCCAGGTCTGCCCGGTCTCGATGCCGATGCGACGGATGGTGTCGCCCGGTCGCACGGCATAGTAGCCGGGCTTGCCATAGTTCTCGATGCCGGGCAGCGGCTTGCCCGATGCATCGGTGGTGATCGGAGGCCCGCCGGGAACGCCGGACCCGTTCGTCGCGCCCGGCGCTTGCGTCATGGTGCCGCGGTCTTCGACCGGCGCCGGACCGCGTGGTGAGGCACACCCCGCAATCACGAGCACACCCACCAGCGTGACGCCGGAGAGCCAGCTCCGATTGCCAATACCCTGCATTGTTCTTCCCTTCAAGCAATTCCCGATTTTAGGGGGACAAAGTGAACAGCCTCAAGAATGCGGCGCTCGAGACCGCGCGCTGTTTTGTCGATGACGACCAGCGCCTGGCCGCCGGTCGCGGACTGGGTCGGCGCGACGATCCGGCCGCCAACGGCCAGCTGCGCGGTCCAGGCTTCGGGCACCGCCTCGCCGCCCGCTGCGGCGATGATGCCCGCGTACGGCGCGCCCTTCGCATAGCCCACCATGCCATCTCCCAGCATCAGATGGACGGTCGCCAGCCGGAACGACCGCAGGTTCACCCTCGCCCGCTCGTGCAGGCCGCGGAGCCGCTCGATGCTGTAGACCTCGGCCGCCACATGGCTCAGGACGGCTGCCTGGTAGCCGCAGCCGGTACCGATCTCGAGCACGCGGCCCAGGCGTTCGCCGGGCTTGTTGGCCAGGGCCGGCGCGCCGAGCAGCAGTTCGATCATGCGCGCCACCACGTTCGGCTTCGAGATGGTCTGGCCCAGACCGATCGGCAGGCTGGTGTCCTCGTAGGCCTGGTTGACCAGCGCACTGTCGACGAACAGATGGCGTTCGACCGTGCCCATGGCACGCAGCACGCGCGCATCGGCGATGCCCTGGGCGGCGAGCCGCTGGACCATGCGCGCCCGCACCGCGTCCGAGGCCATCGAAGGCGTCGTCGGAACCATCGGCTTGAGCGGCACGGCGGGCATGCGCCCGCGGGTCGCTGCGGAGGCCGTGGGCGTCAGGCGTACGGGAAAACCCGGGCGTTGGTTGCCCAAGTCAGCCCCCCGCCGCGCTGCGCGCGACACGCGCCATCGTGTCGCCCCAGTGCGCGAGGTTCGAGTGATCGGTGAGATCGACCTGCAGCGGCGTCAAGGCCACGTGGCCCGCGGCAGTGGCATGGAAATCGGTCCCTTCGCCACTGTCCTTCGCCCCGCCGGCACCGGCGATCCAGTACATGGTCTCGCCCCGCGGGCTGTCCTGCGTGATCACCTTTTCGGCCGCGTGGCGGCGCCCCAAGCGACAGACCTTGACCGGCTTCAGTTCGTCGAAGGGCAGGTTCGGCACGTTGACATTGAGAAGGAAGGCATTGCCACCGAGCATCTGCTCGCGCTCGATCTGCTCGACCAGGCGCCGGGCCACGCGCGCCGCGGCATCGACATGCGCCCAGCCCTTCTCGATCTGCGAGAAGGCGATGGCGGGGATGCCGAACAGATAGGCCTCCATGGCGGCGCCGACGGTGCCGGAATAAATCGTGTCGTCGCCCATGTTGGCGCCGTTGTTGATGCCGGACACCACCAGGTCGGGCCGGTAGTCGAGCAATCCCTTGAGGGCGATGTGCACGCAGTCGGCGGGCGTGCCCGTGACATAGCGGAAGCCGTTGTGCGCCTTGTGCACGTAGAGCGGCGCGGCCAGCGTGAGGGCGTTCGACTTGGCGCTGTTGTTGTGCTCGGGTGCGACCACCTCGACCTCGGCGACGTCCTTCAGCGCGTCGTGCAAGGCGACGAGGCCGGGTGCCTGGAAGCCGTCGTCGTTCGAAATAAGTATCTTCATGGCGTCAGTCAGTGGCGGCGATTGTAGGCGGCAGTGCGTCACGGCTGGGACATGCACCGCCTGCGCCGCCCGCCTATCATGACCCGGATTTTCCATAGACCCCAGACTCATTTACAGGAGACACGAGCATGCACGCATGGCTCTGCGAAAACCCCGTCGGCGTCGAGGCGCTGACCTGGAAAGAACTGCCGACGCCCACACCGGGCCCGGGACAGGTGCTGATCGAAATCAAGGCCGCGAGCCTGAATTTCCCGGACCTGCTGATCGTGCAGAACAAGTACCAGATGAAGCCGCCGCTGCCGTTCGTTCCCGGTTCCGAATATGCGGGCGTGATCGCCGCGGTCGGCGAAGGCGTCACGACCCTGAAGGTCGGACAGAACGTGGCGTGCCTGTCCGGCACCGGCGGCTTCGGCACCCACACGCTGGCGCCGGCGGCGCTGTGCATGCCATTGCCCGACGGCTTCGGCCACGTCGATGCCGCGGCCTTTGTCATGACCTACGCGACGTCCTGGCATGCGTTGATGGACCGCGCTCAATTGAAAGCCGGCGAGACGGTGCTGGTACTCGGCGCGGCTGGCGGTGTCGGCACCGCGGCCATCCAGATTGCCAAGGCCGCGGGAGCCAGGGTCATTGCAGCCGCATCGACCGACGAGAAATGCGAGCTTTGCAAGTCCATTGGCGCCGACGCGGCGATCAACTACACGACGCATGCATTGCCCAATGGCTTTCGCGACGCGATCAAGGCCGCGACCGACGGCAAAGGCCCGGATGTCATTTACGACCCGGTGGGCGGCGAATTCGCCGAACCGGCATTCCGCTCGATCGCCTGGCGCGGCCGCTATCTGGTGGTCGGTTTTGCCGCCGGCCCGATCCCCTCGCTGCCATTGAATTTGACGCTGCTCAAGGGCGCATCGCTGGTCGGCGTGTTCTGGGGCGATTTCGCGCGCCGTGAACCCAAGGCCAATGCCCAGATGATGGCCGAATTGGCGAAGTGGTACAGCCAGGGCAAGGTCAAGCCAGTGATCGACCAGACCCTGCCGATGTCGGAACTCCGCGCCGCCTATGCGCACATGGGCTCGCGCGGCGTCAAGGGCAAGCTGGTCCTGATTAACTAGCTCGCCCCCAGGTTGGGCTCACTGCGTGTAGCCCGCCCACCCCCTACCGGGGGCAACACCGGCGGACCGGCGGAGCCGGATCCGCGGTGTTTCACCAACGGGCCTGGCTTCGCCGGCCCTCGAACGTAAAAAAGCCCGCGCAAGCGGGCTTTTTTGACTGTCGGCGGACGAGGGTTACTTGATCTCGAAGTCCGACAGCGATTTGCCGGCGTTCAGCGCCTCGGTGATCCAGCGCGGCTTGCGGCCACGGCCGCCGGACCAGGTCTCGCCAGTGGGGCTGCGGTATTTGGCAGCGCTCTTGGGCGCAGCGACGCCGGCACTGCGCTTGCCGGCACGCACGCCAAGCTTCAGGTCGCTGGCGGTCAGGCCGTATTCGGCGATCTTCTTGCGCAACTCCTCGATAACGCCAGCCCGCTCCTGATTTCTCAGATCCTCGGCTTGCTTGCGCAATTGCGCGATCTGCTCGTCGTGCTTCTTGATCTGGGAATTGATGTCTGCAAGGGTTGAGGCCATCTGTGCTTATCCTCTAATTGGAAAGCCAAAATTCTAATTCATATTCCAATTGCCGCAAGCAGGGCAACAAGAAATCTCGGGGCACTCGACCGCAGCGTTACAAAGACGGGGGCAGCGACGGCCCCCGTGACGGACCCGATCCGGGAAACGGTGCCCGCTTCGGCTCCACAAAGCAAAACAGACACCGAAGTGCCTGTTTTGCTGACGAATGTCTTTGGGGTGGCTGATGGGACTCGAACCCACGACGACCAGAATCACAATCTGGGACTCTACCAGCTGAGCTACAGCCACCGTAGAGCCATCAATTGTAGCGTCAAAAAACTAGCGTCCGGCCATCGAAGTGGAATCTGCGGGCTTCGGCACCAGAATTTCTGCCTTGAAACGGTTCTTCAGCAGGTTGTAGTAGGCGGCGGTCTCGGCCGCACCCACGGCCTGGGCGAACTGTTCGTTCTCCTGCTTGGCCATGTCGGGCGCCGGTGGCGTGCGCGGCACGCTCTTGATCACGCGTACCACCGCATAGCCCTGGGCGCCGAGGTCGGCACCGACGAGCGCCGGCAGCTTGCCGGTGTCGGCGCGCAGCGCGACTTCGATCACCGGCACCGGCTGCGATTGCGTCTCGAGCCGCGACACCGTGATCGGCGCGCCGAAGCTGGCGCCTGCCGGATCGGTCTTCCAGGCCGCGAGCTTGGCTTCGCCCTCGGCACGCGCCAGCGCCGCCGCGCGCTCGGCGACCAGCAGCGTACGGACCTTGTCCTTGACCTCGTCGAAGGGCAGAGCCCGCGCCGGCGAGTACTGGACCACGCGACCCGAGGCCAACTGGTTGGCGCCGATCTCGATCGCCTCGGTGTTGTGCTTGCGCTCGAGCGTATCGGGAGCGAACAGCGCATTGAGGAAGTTGCGGCTGGCCAGCACGCCGGTCGCGCCCTGCGCCGGCGTGCGCCCGACGTTGGCCGCGGTCTGGATCGTGAGCTTGAGCTTTTCGGCCGCCGGCTGGAGGCTGTCGGGCTGCTGGTAGACGATGTCGGTGAAGGCCTCGGCGGCCTTGGCGAATTCCTGCGTCGCCTGCTGGCTGCGCACTTCGTTCTCGATCGTGGGGCGCAGCTTGTCGAACGGCGGCACGACGGAAGGCTTGAGGTCGACGAGTTGAATGATGTGGAAGCCGAACTCGGTCTCGACCAGGCCGCTGATCTCGCCCTTCTTGAGCGCGAACATCGCGTCTTCGAAAGGCTTGACCATCGCGCCGCGGGTCACGAAGTCAAGATCGCCGCCCTTCTGCGCCGAGCCGGGGTCCTGCGAGTTCTTGCGCGCCACGTCGGCGAAGGTGTCGGGGGCCTTGCGGACGCCGGCGAGCAACTGCTCGGCCTTCGCGCGTGCCTGCTCGCGCTCGGCGGCCGGGGCGCTTGCAGGCGCTGCGATCAGGATGTGGCTGGCGCGCCGCTCTTCCTTGCTGCCGAAGCGGACGGCGTTCTGGTCGTAGTAGCTGCGCAGGTCGGCCTCGCTGACCGCGATGCCCTTCTTGGCGGCGTCGAGATCGAGCACCAGGTACTCGATGCTCGCCTGCTCGGGCACCTGGAACAGCGCCGTGTGGTCCTTGTAGTAAGCCTGCAGGTCGGCGTCGCTGACATTGACCTTGGCGGCGAAGTCGGCGGGCTTGAAGAGCGCGACCTGGACCTCGCGCCGATCGTAGAAGGCATCGAGCGTCGCCGCCGCCTGCGCCGCCGTGGCGAAGGCCGTGCCGGACACGCCCAGCGAGACTTGCTGCGTCGCGAGATCGGCGCGCACCGAGGCTTCGTACTGTTCGGGCGTGCGGCCGGTCGCACGCATGAAGGTCTCGCGGTCGAACTTGCCGTCGGCGGTGCGGAACGTTGCCAGGCCCGGATCGGCCGCGAACATCCGTGCCAGCCGCTCCTCGGAGACCGACATGTTCGACTTCGTTGCCGCGGCGGCAAGCACGCGCTCGCGCACCATGCGCTCCAGCGTGGCATAGCGCGCGGCGTCCGAGTCGAGCAGCGCCGGCTCGATGTTGGGCGCCTGCTGCCGGATCCGGTCGACCTCGTTGCGGTGCTGGGCATCCCACTCGGGCCGCGTGATGTCGACGCCCGCCACGTGCGCGACCTTCTCGCCCTGGCCGCCCCCCTGATAGCGATCGACGCCGAACAGCACGAACGAGGGAATGATCAGCAAGAACAAGAACACCATGATGATCTTGTTGTACTTGCGGAAGGAATCAAACATGCTTGAGCACTCTCTAGGACGGATATTGACGCAGCAAGAAAAAAGGCGAACCGTCAGTTCGCCTTCTTTGCATCGGGTGGTGGGTGCTGAGGGGCTCGAACCCCCGACCTACGCCTTGTAAGGGCGCCGCTCTACCAACTGAGCTAAGCACCCCACCTTAAACGATGTCTCAGTTCAGCGCGTCTTTGAGCGCCTTGCCGGGACGGAACTTGGGGATCTTGGCGGCCTTGATTTTAATCGCGTCGCCGGTGCGCGGATTCCGGCCGGTCCGGGCGGCGCGCTTGCCGACCGCAAAAGTGCCGAAACCGACGAGCGACACGGAACCGCCCTTCTTGAGCGTGGTACGAATGGCGCCGATGGTGGATTCGAGTGCCCGCGTGGCAGCGGCTTTGGAAATATCGGCGTTCTTTGCGATGTGCTCAATCAGTTCGGTCTTGTTCACAAGGGCCCCTTGTAGAAAAATTGTTGATCAGGGTCATCAGAGGCTGCGCCAGCCCCATGGCGTCGCCGCGGGGTGTGGTACAGAAAAATGGATGGCAGTTCTGATGCGCCGGCAGCGCACTGCCGACAGGGATTACAACCACTGGTCTACGGGGTGTCAATACGACGCTGCCCCGTGAAACACAGCGAGGAGCGCGATTTTAGTGGCGTTTTGGCGAACCGCTTTTCAAAGAGCCTGGGCAATCGCCTGGCCCAGATCCGCAGTGCCCGCGGTTCCGCCGATGTCCGGGGTGCGCGGCGCGCCGCTGCCGGGTGCCAGCACCTTCTCGATCGTGGCCAGGATGGCGTCGTGCGCCGCCTTGTGGCCGAGGAACTCCAGCATCATCGCGCCGCACCAGATCTGCCCGATCGGGTTGGCAATGCCCCGGCCCGCGATGTCAGGCGCCGAGCCGTGCACCGGCTCGAACAGCGACGGCGTGGTGCGCTCGGGGTTCAGGTTGGCGCTCGGCGCGATGCCGATGGTGCCGGTGCAGGCCGGGCCGAGGTCGGACAGGATGTCGCCGAACAGGTTGCTCGCCACCACCACGTCGAAGAAGTCGGGCCGCTGCACGAAGTGGGCCGTCAGGATGTCGATATGAAACTTGTCGAGCGTCACGCCCGGATAGCTTTTCGCCATCGCCGCGACCCGCTCGTCCCAGTAGGGCATGGTGATCGAGATGCCGTTCGACTTGGTGGCGCTCGTGAGGTGCTTCTTCGGCCGCGACTGGGCCAGCTCGAAGGCGAACTTGAGCACCCGGTCGACACCGACGCGCGACATCACGGTCTCCTGGATCACGATCTCGCGCGCCGTGCCTTCGTACATGCGCCCGCCGATGCTCGAGTACTCGCCCTCGGTGTTCTCGCGCACGATGTACATGTCGATCTCGCCGGCCTCGCGCGGCGTGCCGTCGCGCCGCACCACCGGCGCCACGATGCCGTTCATCAGGCGGGCCGGCCGCAGGTTGATGTACTGGTCGAACTCGCGCCGGAACAGCAGCAGCGATCCCCACAGCGACACATGGTCGGGGATCTTCTCGGGCCAGCCGACCGCGCCGAAGTAGATCGCGTCATGGCCGCCGATCTGCTCCTTCCAGTTGTCGGGCAGCATCTTGCCGTGCTTCTCGAAGTATTCCCAGCTCGAGAAATCGAAGTGGTCGAACTTCAGGTCGAGGCCGAACTTGCGGCTCGCGGCATCCAGCACGCGCAGGCCCTCGGGCATGGTTTCCTTGCCGATGCCGTCGCCGGCGATGACTGCGATGCGTTGGGCGCTCATGTCTCAATCCTTGGAGTTCGCGTTGAAGAAAGAAAGTGCCTCGACCAGCAATTCGGCGGGCGCCTCCTCGGGAATGTAGTGGCCGCACGGCAGCGCGCCGCCCGCCACGCGGTCGGCGCGCTCGCGCCATAGCGCGAGCACGTCGAACGAGCGCCCGACCGCGCCGTGCGCGCCCCACAGCACGCGCAGCGGCTGCGCCAGCTTGCGGCCGGCGGCGATGTCCGCGCGGTCGTGGTCGAGGTCGATCGCGGCCGAGGCGCGGTAGTCCTCGCAGATGGCTTGCGCCGAGCCGGGAATCGCGGCGCAGCGCTCGTACTCGGCCAGAGCCTCGGGGGCGAACGGCGCCAGGCCTGCGTGGCGGCCGCCCATCACGCTGCGGATGTAGCGCACGGGATCGCTGTCGATCAGCGCTTCGGGCAGCGGCGGCGGCTGGATCAGGAAGAACCAGTGCCAATAGGCGCGGGCAAAGGCGTCGGAGGTGTTCTCGTACATCGCGAGCGTGGGCGCGATGTCGAGCAGCATCAGCCGATCGACCATTTCGGGATGATCGGCCGCGAGCCGGTGCGCGACCCGCGCGCCGCGGTCGTGCGCGAGCACGCCGAAGCGCGCGAAGCCATGCTGCTGCATGGCGTGGCGCGCATCGAGCGCCATTTCGCGCTTGCAGTAGTTGCGATGGGCCGGGTCCGCCGGCGGCCGGCCCGAATCGCCGTAGCCTCGCAGGTCGAGCAGGACGACCGTGAATTGTTCGGCCAGCCGAGGCGCCACGCGGTGCCAGTTCGCATGGGTCTGCGGATGGCCGTGCAGCAGCAGCAGGGGCGCCCCGCTGCCGCCGATGCGGCCGTGCAGGCGCACGCCGTCGCGCGACAGGTCGAAGGGGGAGAAGGCGTCGAACATGCGAACGATTGTGCGTTGCGCGGCATGCAGCGGCAAGCAACAATCAGCCAATTGATAATTTCCCGAATGGCAGGAATGGAACGCAGTGACCTGGAACTCGTGCTGGCGGTCCGCAACCGCGGCAGCCTGGCCGGCGCCGCCCAGGCGCTGGACGTCGTGCCCTCGGTCGTGACCAAGCGGCTCGGTGCGCTGGAGGCACGGCTGGGCCAGCGGCTGTTCGAGCGCACCACGCGCCGGCTCAGCGTCACCGCGGAAGGCGAAGCCGTGTGCCAGCACGCCAAGGGCCTGCTCGAAGGCTTCGCCGCCCTCGAGAACGAACTCGGCGAGCGGCAGCGCGATCTGGTGGGCACGGTGCGGCTGGTCGGCACCTTCGGCTTCGGCCGGCGCTGGCTCGGCCCGGCGCTGGCGCACTTCAACCAACAGCACCCCGGCCTGGAGATCCAGCTGACGCTGGCCGAAAAGCTGCCGGACCTGGGTGCCGATGGCTATGACGGCGCGGTCTGGCTGTGGGCCCCGCAGCATCGCCGCGCCGGCGACTGGGTCACGCGGCGCATCGCCCGCAACCAGCGCGTGCTGGCGGCGAGCCCGGACTACCTCGCGCGCCGCGGCACACCGGTGGATGTCGCCGCGCTGGCACGGCACGACTGCCTGGTCGCGCGCGAGAACAGCGAGGGCAACGAGCGCGAGTTCGCGCTCTGGACCCTGCGCCACGCCAGGGATGGTGCGACGGCTCGGGTGCGGGTGCGCGGCCCGCTCGCGAGCAATTCGGGCGAGATGGTGCGCGATTGGTGCCTGGCCGGCCACGGCATCATGCTGCGCAGCCTCTGGGACATCGCACCGCAGCTCGCAACGGGCGAACTGGTGCGCGTGCTGCCGCCGTTCGCGATGCCGGATGCGGACATCCAGTGGGTCGCGCCCTGGCGTCCGAAGACCCCGCGCCGCGTCCGGCTCCTGATCGACTTCCTGGTCGAGCGGTTCAGGGGCGAACCCTGGAAAGAAGCTAGCGCCTGACGACCAGGCTGACGCCGACCGCGGTGATCGCGATGCCCGCCAGCGTCAAGGCCGTGATCGGCTCCGAGAACAGCAGCCAGGCCATCACGGCGGTGCACGGCGGCACCAGGTACAGAAGGCTGGTGACCGCGGTGGCCGTGCCGCGCTGGATCAGCATGTAGAGCAGCGAGCTGCCGCCCAGCGACAGGGCCAGCACCGACCACGCCATCGCACCGCCGGAGGCCAGGTTCCACTGGATCGGGTCGACCTCCAGCGCGGCCAGGGGCAAGGTCGCGAGCAAGGCGGCGCCGAGCTGGATCGCGCTCGCGCTGCGGACATCGCAGGGCGCGAGAAAGCGCTTCTGGTACAGGGTGCCGGCGGTGATCGAGAACAGCGCCGCGAGCGCCAGCGCCATGGTCAGCGCATTGACCTCCCCGCCCTGCCCCAGCTTGCGCGAGACCACCATCACCAGCCCCGCGAAACCGAGGAAGAGGCCGGCCCACTGCGAGCGCGTGACGGTGCCGCCGCGCATCGACAGCCAGATCGCCGTGAGCACGGGCTGGATGCTGACCAGCAGCGCGGCCAGGCCCGAACCCATGCCGGCGCGCACGGCCGCCCAGACGCCACCGAGATAGCCGGCCTGCATCAGCACGCCGGTCACGGCCAGGTGCGCCCACTGCGCGCGATCGCGCGGCCAGGCGACACGCGCCCACCGGACCCAGACCAGGAAGCAGACCACCGAGAGCGCAAAGCGCACCGCGAGGAACTTGAGCGGCGGGGCGTAGGGCATGCCGTAGCGCGCCACGATGAAGCCGGTGCTCCAGATGAGCACGAAGACCGCCGGCATCGCCCGCAGCCAGCCCGCCGACCGGGCCGCGGCGGTCATTTGGCGCGGGCCCGGATCTCGGGAATCGCCTTTTGCAGGTAATAGACCATCGACCAGACCGTGAGCACGGCCGAGATCCAGATCAGCCACTGGCCCCATGTGCCGGTGTCGATCGCGCCGAACAGGACGCCGTCGAAGAGCAGGAACGGGATCGCCACCATCTGCACCACGGTCTTGACCTTGCCGACCATGTGGACCGCGACGCTCTTGCTGGCACCGATCTGCGCCATCCATTCGCGCAGCGCCGAGATCGCGATCTCGCGGCCGATGATGATCAACGCCACGAAGACATCGGCGCGGTTCAGGTGGACCAGCACCAGCAGCGAGGCGCAGACCAGGAACTTGTCGGCCACCGGATCGAGAAAGGCGCCGAAGGCCGAGGTCTGCTTCAGGCGGCGCGCCAGGAAGCCGTCGAGCCAGTCGGTGGCCGCGAAGACGATGAACATCACCGTGGCGATCAGGTTGCGCATCGGCTCGGCCAAAGGCAGGTAGAACACGCCCACGATCAAGGGAATCGCGACGATGCGCGTCCAGGTCATGATCGTCGGCAAGGTCCAGAACATGGCGGCGATTGTGTCATGACGGATGAAGCTCTCCCCCCAGGTTGGCTCACTTCGCTGCCGCCGGCCGAATTCAATGGAGGGCGCGATAGATCTCCTCGGCCAGGTCGAAGGCGATGCCGTCGACCGAGGCGATGTCCTCCACGCTCGCCGCCGCCACGCCGCGAATGCCGCCGAAACGCTGCAGCAGGCGCGCGCGCCGCTTGGGGCCGATGCCCGGGATGTCCTCGAGCTGGCTGCCGCCGACCCGCACCTTGGCCCGCTTGGCGCGCATGCCGGTGATCGCGAAGCGGTGGGCCTCGTCGCGAATCTGCGCCACCAGCATCAGGGCGGCCGAATCGCGGCCGAGGTAGACCTTCTCGCGGCCGTCGGCGAACACCAGCTCCTCGAGGCCGACCTTGCGGCCCTCGCCCTTCTCGACCCCGACGATGAGCGACAGCGGCAAGCCCAGTTCGCCGAACACCTCGCGCGCCATCGACACCTGGCCCTTGCCGCCATCGACCAGCACCAGTTCGGGCATGCGGGCCGAGCGAGTGCCCGGCTTGGGGTCGGAGCCCGCGCCGTCCGCGTCGCCGGCCGTCGGCGAATCGGTCTCGGCCGCCATCGCCTCGGCCAGCTTGCCGTAGCGGCGGTGCAGCACCTGGCGCATCGCCGCATAGTCGTCGCCCGGCGTGATGCCCTCGATGTTGTAGCGCCGGTACTCGCGGTTCTGCATCGCGTGATGCTCGAACACCACGCACGAGGCCTGGGTCGCCTCGCCCGCGGTGTGCGAGATGTCGAAGCATTCGACGCGGAAGTTGTCGAGGTCGTCGGGGGCCAGCTCGAGCGCATCCACCAGCGCGCGCGTGCGCGCCTGCTGCGAACCCTCTTCCGCGAGCAGGCGGGCGAGCTGGAGCCCGGCGTTCTTGCACGCCATCTCGAGCCACAGCCGGCGCTGCTCGCGCGGATGGAACACCGCCGTGATGCGGGTGCCGGACTGCTGCGACACGGCCTCGATCAGTTCGCGGCTCACGAGCTCGCTGAGCACCAGCGTGGCTGGCACCGGCACGTCGATGTAGTGCTGGGCGATGAAGGCTTCGAGCACCTGCACTTCCACCGCATCGGCCGGCGGCGGGCCGTCGTCGCCCTCGGCTTCGGCGTGCTGCATCTGCGCCGCATCCTCCACATGCACCGGGAAGTAGGCCCGATCCCCCAGGTGCCGGCCGCCGCGCACCATGGCGAGGTTCACGCAGGCGCGGCCGCCCTGCACCTTGACCGCCAGGATGTCGACATCCTTGTCCGAGGCGATCTCGATCGACTGCTGGTGCAGCACCCGCGACAGTGCCGACATCTGGTTGCGCAGTTCGGCCGCCTGCTCGAATTCGAGCTTCTCGGCATGGGCCATCATGCGCGCCTCGAGCTGGGTCAGCACGGCCTGCGTGTCGCCCATCAGGAAGGCTTCGGCATTGGCCACGTCCTGGGCGTAGGCCTCGGGCCCGATGTGGCCCACGCAGGGCGCGGTGCAGCGCTTGATCTGGTAGAGCAGGCAGGGCCGGGTGCGGTTAGCATAGACCGTGTCCTCGCAGGTGCGCAGCTTGAAGACCTTCTGCAGCAGCTGGATCGATTCCTTCACGGCCCAGGCGCTCGGGTAGGGGCCGAAGTAGCGATCCTTGCGGTCGACCGCGCCGCGGTAGTAGGCCAGGCGCGGAAAGGCGTGGGAGGCGATCTTGAGATACGGGTAGCTCTTGTCGTCGCGAAACAGGATGTTGTAGCGCGGCTTGAGCGACTTGATCAGGTTGTTCTCGAGCAGCAGCGCCTCGGCCTCGGAGCGCACCACGGTGGTCTCCATGCGGACGATCTTCGAGATCATGTGGCCGATTCGCGTGCCGCCGTGGCTCTTCTGGAAGTAGTTCGCCACCCGCTTCCGGAGATTGCGCGCCTTGCCCACGTAGAGCACCGCGCCCGCGGCGTCGAAATAGCGGTAGACGCCAGGCAACTGCGGCAATGCCGCCACTTCGCTGAGGAGCTGGTCGGAATGCGCGGGTCGGGTCTCTGACATCGCCCTCATTGTGGCGCGGCGGCCACCAGCACCGGCTCGCAGCGGACATCGGTCTTGACCAAGTTGGCGATGAAGCACTGGTCGTGCGCCGAGTGATGCATCGCCTCGTGCTGCTCCCGCGACGGCAGGGAGTCGCCCGAGAACTGCACCTCCGGATGCAGGGTGACGACGGTCATCGCGATCTTGCCGTCGGCCGTGTGGCCCATCCGGCCGCTGGCGCTGTCGGCATAGCGCTCGACACAGAAGCCGCGGGACGCCGCGATCGACAGGAACCACAGCATGTGGCAGCTCGACAGCGAGGCGACGAAAGCCTCCTCGGGATCGACCCCGGAGGGGTCCGAGAGCGGCACCGGCACCACATGCGGCGAGGAAGATCCGACCCACTCGGCGCCGCCGTCGAAGCGGATCGTGTGGCGGCGGCTGTATCGGTTGCCGACGAAATCCTGGCCGCCGCGGAGCCAGAGGATGTCGGCCGAGTGATGTGCCATGGGCGCTGTCTCCGGTGTCTTCATGAGGGGCTGTAGAGTATCCCGCGATGCGCTGGGATATTTTTTGCAAGGTGATCGACAACCATGGCGACGTCGGCGTCTGCTGGCGCCTCGCGGCCGCCCTGGCCGGGCAAGGCGACACGGTTCGGCTGTGGATCGACGACCCGGCGGCCCTGGCGTGGATGGCGCCCGGCGGCTGCGAGGGCGTCGCGGTCGTCCCGTGGACGCCGGCCGGCGCCGCGCAGGCGGCCGCCGCGGCCCCGGCGCCCGACGTGCTGATCGAGGCCTTCGGCTGCGATCCGGCACCCGAAGCCATCGCCCGGTTCGCCGAACAAAGGCGACAGGATGGCGCCAGCCGCCGCTGGATCAATCTGGAATACCTCTCGGCCGAGCCTTATGTCGAGCGGCTGCACGGCCTCCCCTCGCCCGTGTTCCGGGAACCCGGCGCCGGCCTGACCAAGCACTTCTACTATCCGGGCTTCACCGGGCGCACGGGCGGGGTGCTGCGCGAACCGGGCCTGCTGGCGCAGCGCGAGCGCTTCGACCGCGCCGCCTGGCTGCAGCGCCAGGGCATCGCCTGGCAAGGCGAGCGGCTGGTTTCGTTGTTCTGCTACGAGCCGCCGGCGCTCGATGCGCTGCTGGCGCAGTTCGAAAGTGCGGCCGAACCGACCCGGCTGCTGGTGACCGCCGGGCGCGCCAGCGCCGCGCTGCCGCCCGGCCCGGCCCGGCGCGGCGCCCTCTCCATCACCTGGCTGCCCGCCCTGCCGCAGCCGGACTTCGACCGCCTGCTCTGGGCCTGCGACCTCAATTTCGTCCGCGGCGAGGACTCGCTGGTGCGCGCGCTCTGGGCCGGCGCCCCTTTCGTCTGGCAGATCTATCCGCAGGACGACGATGCCCACCACAGCAAGCTCGATGCCTTCCTGGACTGGCTGGAGGCGCCCCCTTCGCTGCGCGGATTCCACCATCTCTGGAGCGGCATCGGCGACGGCGAACTGCCGGTTCTGGACCGGGCGACCCTTGGATCCTGGGCATCGGCGAGCCTGGCGGCGCGCTCTCGCCTGCTCGGGCAAGAGGACCTTTTGACCCGCCTGCAGCGTTTCATCGCCCAAAAAAGCTAAAATTGCGAGCTTTGCGGAATTCCGGCGCCGAGTCAGCTTCGCTGGCTTCGTCAGTCGCAGCTTCCGCTGAACCCGCCGCGGTGCATGTGCAACGAGCGGCTTCTTACATCCAGAGACCCCTGTTTATGAAAATCGCTCAAGAAATCCGCGCCGGCAACGTGATCATGCACGGCAAGGACCCGATGGTCGTCCTCAAGACCGAATACAGCCGCGGCGGCCGCAATTCCGCCACCGTGCGCATGAAGCTCAAGAGCCTGATCGCCAACTTCAACACCGAAGTGGTCTTCAAGGCCGACGACAAGATCGACCAGATCGTGCTCGACAAGAAGGAGTGCACCTACTCCTACTTCGCCGACCCGATGTACGTCTGCATGGACACCGAGTACAACCAGTACGAAGTCGAAGCCGAGAACATGGGCGACTCGCTCAACTACCTCGAGGACGGCATGCCGGTCGAAGTGGTGTTCTACGACGGCAAGGCGATCTCGGTCGAACTGCCGACCAGCGTCGAGCGCGAAATCACCTGGACCGAGCCGGCCGTCAAGGGCGACACCTCGGGCAAGGTCATGAAGCCGGCCAAGATTTCCACGGGCTTCGATATCGGCGTGCCGCTGTTCGTCGCCCAGGGCGACCGGATCGAGATCGACACCCGCACGGGCGAATACCGCAAGCGCGTCTGAATGGCCGCCACTCACGAAAGAAAAGGCTCCCGCGGGAGCCTTTTTTGCGTGTGGCCGTCCGCGTGACCTTCCCCAGGCCCGAAACCTGCAACGCGCACAATCCAGAACCCGCTTTTGCCTGCACGACCATGGACAACAACAGCACACACGACCTTCACGACAAGCGGCTCGCCGACGCCTGGGCCACCCTGCAGTCCCACGCGGACAAGGGGTTGCCGCTGCATACCGACCCCTCGCGGCTGGCGTTCGCCGACCCCGAGTTCCTGCTGCGCCGCGAGACCCGCGGCCTGCGCATGCAGCTCGAGCTCATGAAACCCGACATCGAGATGCGCGCCCACGGCATCGAGAACACGGTGGTGGTCTTCGGCAGCGCGCGCTTTCGCAGCGAGGAGGAGTCGGGCGCACTGATCGCACAGGCCGATGCCGCCGGCGACAGCGTGGCCGCGGAACGCTGGCGCAAGCTGGCACGCAGCTCGCACTACTACGAGAAGGCGCGCGCCTTCGGCAAGCTGGTGGCCCAATACAGCAATGACTGCGACCCGGAGGACAAGCTCTTCGTCTGCACCGGCGGCGGCCCCGGCATCATGCAGGCGGCCAATCGCGGCGCCTACGAAGGCGGCGGGATCTCGGTCGGGCTGGCGATCGCGCTGCCGATGGAAGAGGAAGCCAACCCCTACGTGACGCCGGCGCTGAGCTTCAAGTTCCACTATTTCGCGATCCGCAAGATGCATTTCATGATGCGGGCGAAGGCGCTGGTGGCCTTTCCGGGCGGCTTCGGCACGCTGGACGAACTGTTCGAGGTCATCACGCTGGTCCAGACCCGCAAGGCCAAGCCGGTGCCGATCGTGCTTTTCGGCTCGGACTACTGGAAGCAGCTGATCAACTTCGAGTTTCTCGCCGAGGAAGGCGTGATCTCGCCCAACGACGTGAAGCTGATCGAGTACGTCGACGCACCCGCCGACGCCTGGGACACCATCAAGCGCTTCTACAAGCTCTGACCGGGGCGCTCAGGCCCGGTCGTCTTCGGGGCGAAGCGCCTGCTGCGCCAGCCCCGCCATCGACGCTTCAGACCTTCAAGCCCCAGGTCGCACGCGCCCCGAGGGCGAGCACGCCTCCCACCACCCAGAACACCCCTGCGATCCCGATCAGGGCGCCGAGCGAGCCGAACAGCATCGGCATCGCCACGCTCGATGCATTGATGGTCATCAGCCGCAGGCCCAGCGCCTCGCCATGCCGCGCATGCGGCGTGATCTGGTGCAGCATGCTCATCACCATCGGCTGCACCGCCCCGAGCGCGAAGCCGAGGATCACCGAGCACAGGCCCATGGTCAGGGCCGAGTCGAGCAACGGATAGACCGCAAACACCAGCGCCGTGACCACCGTGGAGCTCAGGATCACGCTGCGCTCCGACGCCCGCGAGGCGATCAGGGGCAGCACCACGCGGATGGCGGCCGCCGCGATGGCGAAGGCGCCGAGGATGGAGCCGATCACCGAAGCGCTGATGCCCCGCTCGTGGCCCAGCACCGGCAGCACGAAGGCGTGGACATCCCAGCTCGACGACTGCAGCCAGTTGACGAACAGCAGGCGGCGGAACATCGGTTCGCGCAGCAGGTCCCACGCGCGGGTCTGCGCGGCACCCGCCGCCGGGGCGGTCCGCGGCGGCTCGTGCGCGCCGCGCGCGAGCATCCAGCAGATGAGCGGCAGGGCCGCCATGACCGCGAACGACACCCGGTAGGCCAGCAGGTCCGCCGGTGCGCGGCCGGCGTGGTCGATCAGCATGCCGGCCAGGAAAGGCCCGACGAAGTTGGCCACCGCGGGCGCGATCGCCAGCCAGCTGAACACGCGCTTGAGCTGCGTGGCGTTGGTGGCGGAGCGTCCCACGTGCCGCTGCAGCGCGATGACCGTCGCGCCGGTGGCGCCGCCGGTCAGCAAGGCGGCGAGGCACATGACCGGAAACACCGGGAAGACCACCACCAGCCCGGCACCGGCCGACGCCGCGAGGACCGACAGCCACAGCGGCCGCTTGAACCCGTGCCGGTCGGCGAAGCGCCCCGCCGGCAGGGCCAGGAACACCTGGGTCAGCGCGAACAGCGCGATCAGCACGCCGACCGCGGCCGCGCTGTGCCCCTGTTGCAACGCCAGCAGCGGTGTGGCGAGACGCATGCCCGCCATCGTGGCATGCAGGCACACCTGGGCGCCGATGACGCGCAGCAGTTCGGAACCTTTCACGGGAGGTCGTCGCCCTCGCTGTCGGCCGTCGGAGGCAGCAGCACCTGCGACTGCGCCTCGGGCAGCGCCTCGACCTTGCGCAGCGCAAGCCGCATCTGCTTGGCGCGGGTGTCGGCCTTGTCGAGCGTGTCGGAGGCTTTGGCCACCTGCTCCTTGATGCGCGCCACCCATTCGCCGTAGCGCTCGAATTCGGTCTTGACCGCCCCGAGCACCTTCCAGACCTCGGAGGCCTGGTGTTCCAGCGCCAGCGTGCGAAAGCCCATGTGCAGGCTGTTGAGCATCGCCAGCAGCGTGGTCGGTCCGGCCAGGGTCACACGGTGCTGGCGCTGGATGGCGTCCATCAGGCCGGGCCGGCGCAGCACTTCGGCATAGAGGCTCTCGACCGGCAGGAACAGGATCGCGAAATCGGTGGTGTGCGGCGCCGCCAGGTAGTTCTCGGCGATCGAGCGGGCCTCGCTGCGGATGCGCGCCTCCAGCGCCTTGGCCGCCAGCTCGGCGGCGGGGCCATCGGCGCGCTCGTGGGCGTCGAGCAGGCGCTCGTAGTCGTCACGCGGGAACTTGGCGTCGATCGGCAGCCAGACCGGCGCGCCATCGCCGCCGCGGCCCGGAAAGCGGATCGCGAAGTCGACCCGCTGGCCGCTGCGCGGCTTGGTCTCGACCTGGCGCGCGTACTGCTCGGCGGTCAGCACCTGCTCGAGCAGCGCCTCGAGCTGCACCTCGCCGAACACGCCGCGGGTCTTCACGTTGGTCAGCACGCGCTGCAGGCTGCCGACGCCGACGGCCAGAGACTGCATCTCGCCCAGGCCCTTGTGCACCTGCTCGAGCCGGTCGGCCACCTGCTTGAAGCTCTCGCCGAGCCGGGCCTCGAGGGTGCTCTGCAGCTTCTCGTCGACCGTCTTGCGCATCTCGTCGAGCTTGGCGGTGTTGCTCTGCTGCAGCTGCGCGAGCTGGGTTTCCATGGTCGCGCGCACCTCGGCGAGCCGGCGCGCATTCGCCTCGCTCAAACCCTGGAGCTGCGTGTTCAAGGTGTCGGCCAGCGTCTTCTGGAGCAGCGCGAGCTGCTGCGCGAAGGCGTCGATCTGCGCGTTCTGCGTGCGCGTGGATTCCGCGCCCTGGTGCAGCAGCGCCCGCTGGAAGGTGGCGAAGGCCTGCGCGGTTTCCTGTCGCGCGCCGCGCGCGGAATCGCTGATCTCGTGGCGCAGTTCGCGCTCGACGCGTTCGTTGCCGGCGCCCAGGGCGGCGATCAGCGCCGAGGGGTCGGGAACCGGTGCCGGGCGCAGCAGCAGCCACAGCACGAGGATGAAATTCAGGGCCGCGAGGGCCAGCAGGATCCAGGTCTCGATCACGGGCGTCAGTGGCCCGCAAGCACGGCAGGATTCAACGGCGTGACCGGCTTGCCGTCGACCAGGAAGCCGATCAGGTTGTCGACCGCCAGGTCGGCCATCGCGCGCCGTGTCGGCACGGTCGCGCTCGCGATGTGGGGCGTCAGCACGACATTGGGCACGGTGAGCAGGTCGGGGTGCACCCTGGGCTCGCCCTCGAAGACGTCGAGACCGGCGGCGGCGATGCGGCCGTCGCGCAAGGCGGCGGCGAGCGCCGCGTCGTCGACGATGCCGCCGCGCGCGACGTTGATCAGCGTCGCGGTCGGCTTCATGAGCGCCAGCTCGGCGGCGCCGATGGTGTGGTGCGAGGCCGGCGTGTAGGGCACCACGAGCACGACATGGTCGGCGGTCTTGAGGAGTTCTTCCTTGCTCGCGTAGCTGGCCTTGCATTCGGCCTCGAGCCCGGCGTCGAGACGCGAGCGGTTGTGGTAGATCACCTTCATGCCGAAGCCGAGGGCGCCGCGCCGCGCGATGCCCTGCCCGATCCGGCCCATGCCGATGATGCCGAGCGTCGAGCCATGGATGTCGGAGCCCGAGAACATGTCGTAGCTCCATTTCTTCCACTTGCCGGCGCGCAGGAAATGCTCGCTCTCGGCGATCCGCCGCGCGGTCGCCATCAGGAGCGCGAAGCCGAAGTCGGCCGTGGTCTCGGTCAGCACGTCCGGCGCGTTGGTGCCGAGCACGCCGCGCGCGGTCATGGCGTCGAGGTCGAAGTTGTTGTAGCCGACCGCCATGTTGGCGCAGATCCTGAGCTCGGGGCAGGCCGCGAGCAGTGCGGCGTCGATGCGCTCGCTGCCGGTGGTGAACACGCCCTGCTTGCCCTGCAGCTTCCCGATCAGCTGGGCCGGGCTCCAGTCTTCATCGTTGGGATTGGACTCGACCTCGAAATGCGCCTCGAGCCGGGCGATGGTCTCGGGGAAGATCGAACGGGCGACGAGGACTTTGGCTTTGGTCATGGTCAACGGAAGAAGATGAGGGTGGTGAGGACGAACAGCGGAATCAGGATCGCACCCGACCACAGCATGTAGCCGAAGAAGCTGGGCATCCGCACGCCGCGGCTCTCTGCGATCGCCTTGACCATCAGGTTGGGCGCGTTGCCGATGTAGGTGTTGGCGCCCATGAAGACGGCGCCGGCGGAAATCGCCGCCAGCGTCGTCGCGTAGGTTGTCATCAGCGCCTGCGGATCGCCGCCGGCGGTGTTGAAGAACACCAGGTAGGTCGGCGCGTTGTCGAGGAAGGAGCTCAGGATGCCGGTGGCCCAGAAGTACATCGCCGGGTCGGGTTGGCCGTCGGGCCGGGTCACGGCCGAGACGATCGCGCCGAAGGGGCCGTCCCGGCCGGCCTTGAGCATCGCGATCACCGGCACGATGGTCAGGAAGATACCCGCGAACAGCTTGGCCACCTCGGCCATCGGGCCCCAGCCGAACTGGTTGTCGGCATGCACCTTGGGCGCGGTGAGCTTGAGCGACAGCAGCGTGAGCGCGACCAGGCCGACGTCGCGCACGATGCCCGGCAGCCCGACCACGGTGCCTTGGATGTCGAAGCTCACGGGCGATTTCCAGACCCCGCTGAGCAGCACCAGGAACAGCACGCCGCCCAGCAGCCAGAAATTGACCACACCGTCGAAGCCGAGGCTGCGGGTGTCGGGCGTCGGGTCGAAGGGCGTGACGCCCTCATGCCGGAAGTAAAAGCGGTCGAGCGCATAGAACAGCGCCAGCAGCGCGCCGACCACGAACAGGGTGTCGGGCAGGATGTTCTGCGCGGTCCAGAAGAAGTCGACGCCCTTCAGGAAACCGAGGAACAGCGGCGGGTCGCCCAGCGGCGTCAGCGAGCCGCCGACGTTCGAGACGATGAAGATGAAGAACACGACCACGTGCACCTTGTGCTTGCGGTTGTCGTTGGCGCGGATCAGCGGCCGGATCAGCAGCATCGAGGCGCCGGTGGTGCCCATCAGGCTCGCCAGCACCGCGCCGATCGCGAGGATCGCGGTGTTCAGGCCCGCCGAGCCGCGCAGGTTGCCGCGGATGTGGATGCCGCCGGCCACCGCGTACAGGGCCGCGAGCAGGATGATGAACGGGATGTACTCGGCCAGCAGCGCATGGACCAGTTGGGCCCCGGCCTGCGGAGCGCCATGGATCAGGCCGAAGGGCAGCAGGAAGGCCAGCGACCAGGCCGCCGACACCTTGCCGTAGTGGTGGTGCCAGAACGAAGGCGCCAGCAGCGGCAGCAGCGCGATCGACAGCAGGATGCCGGCGAAGGGCACGCCCCACAACGGCGACAGGCTGCCGCCATCGAAATCGGCGGCGGCGGCCAGCGCCGGGAAGGCCATCGTCAGCGAGCCGGCCGCCAGCAGGCGCAGCCAGCGGCTGGAAAACCGTGCGGCCCTCATGCGACGGGCTGCGCAATCTCGAAGACCTGGCGCAGATAGGCCAGGTATCGCTCGTCCTCGCACATGTTCTTGGACGGGGTGTCCGAGAGCTTGGCCACCGGCTGGTCGTTGCAGCGGATCATCTTGATGACGATCTGCAGCGGCTCGTAGCCGAGGTCGTTGGTCAGGTTGGTGCCGATGCCGAAGGCCAGCTGGCAGCGGCCGCGGAACTGCTGGTAGAGCTCGATGGTCTTGGGCACGGTGAGGCCGTCACTGAAGATCAGCGTCTTGGTCAGCGGATCGACCCGGTTGGCGATGTAGTGGGCCAGCATGCGCTCGCCCCACTGGAAGGGATCGCCGCTGTCGTGGCGCGCGCCGTCGAAGAGCTTGCAGAAATAAAGGTCGAAGTCGCGCAGGAAGGCGGTCATGCCGTAGACGTCGGACAGCGCGATGCCGAGGTCGCCGCGGTATTCCCGGGCCCACGACTCGAAGCCGAAGATCTGGCTGTCGCGCAGCCGCGGACCCAGGGCCTGGCAGGCCTGCAGGTACTCGTGCGCCATGGTGCCGAGGGGGATCAGGCCGAGCTTCATCGCGTAGAGCACGTTGCTGGTGCCGGCGAGCTGCGGCAGCTTCGACATCGCGTGCAGCGGCGCTGGCGTGGTGACCGCGCCGAGCCGGCCGGCCAGCGTGCGCAGCACCTCTTCATGCCAGTCCTTGGAGAAGCGCCGGCGGGTGCCGTAGTCGGCGATCTTGAGGTCGGCGAGCTTGTCGTCCTGCAGCTGGGCGATCTTGGTCTCCAGCCGGCGCCGGCCTTCGGCGAGGTCCGGCTGCGGCTGGGTGTTGCGGAAGTACACCTCGTTGACGATCGCCAGCACCGGGATCTCGAACAGGATCGTGTGCAGCCACGGCCCCTTGATGCTGATCTCCAGATCGCCCGAGGGCTGCGGCACGATGTCGATGTACTTCTCGTTGAGGCGGAACAGCCCGAGGAAGTCGACGAAGTCGCTCTTGATGAAGCGCATCGAGCGCAGGTAGCTCAGCTCGGGTTCGCGAAACTGCAGCGAGCAGAGATGCCGCACCTCTTCGCGGATCTGTACCGCGAAGCGCGCCAGGTCGATGCCGGGGTTGCGGCACTTGAACCGGTACTCCACCCGCGCGCCCGGAAAGTGGTGCAGGACCACCTGCATCATCGTGAACTTGTAGAGGTCGGTATCGAGCAGGCTGTGAATGATCATGGTGCGGCGCGCTGGTCTCCGGATTTCGGTGTGCGTTCGATTATCACGGGCCGCGTCGGCAAGTGCCTACGGTCCCTTCCCCGGGCGTCCTACCAGGGCGACAGCGGCGTCAAGCGAGAGTGTCCTCACGCCGGCCAGCAAGCGCTCCGGTCGGCGAGCAACCATCTGAAACTGAAGGAGATACGTCATGAACAAGGACACCGTCGAAGGCAACTGGAAGCAGTTCAAGGGCAAGGTCAAGGAGCAATGGGGCAAGTTGACCGACGACGATTTCGACGTCATCGCCGGCAAGCGCGACCAATTGCTGGGCCGCATCCAGGAACGCCACGGCATCAGCCGGGAGGAGGCCGAGAAGCAGGTCGCCGACTGGGAAAGCCGCGATGGCCGCAGCCCCTCGGAGATCTGGACGGAGCGGCTCTGAAGGACGACGCCCGCCTCGTCACACCCAATGCTTAACTCTGGAGAACACCCGATGAAAAAACATTTCCTGATGCTCGCCATCGCATCGGCCTGCCTGGTCGCCGGCCAGGCCAGCGCCATGACCTCGGACGAATACAAGGTCGGCAAGGAGAAGATCGAGGCCGACTACAAGGTCGCGAAGGCGCAGTGCGACACGCTGAAGGACAACGCCAAGGACGTCTGCGAGAAGGACGCCAAGGGCAAGGAAAACGTGGCCATGGCCGAGCTCGAGCAGCAATACAAGCCCAGCAAGGCCCATGCCCGCAACGTGGCGGAAGAGAAGGTGAAGGCCGCCTACGCAGTCGCCAAGGAAAAGTGCGACGACCTGAAGGGCGATGCCAAGGACGCTTGCGAGAAGCAGGCGAAGGCCGACGAAGCCAAGGGCATGGCCGAAGTCAAAAAGATGTAATTCACCCCCAGGTTGGCTCACTGCGTGTAGCCGCCCACCCCCTTCCGGGGGCGTCCTCAGCGGCCCGGCGAAGCCGGTTCCGCGAGGACCCTGGAAAGGGGTGTTCTTATTTCAGGTCGTCGACCACGGCCTGCAGGGCGGGCGGCAGCTTGACCGGGCGCTGGGTGGCGCGGTCCACGTAGACGTGAACGAAATGGCCCTGTGCCGCGGCCGTTTCCGCACCTTCGGCGAACAGCGCGATCTCGTAGCGCACGCTGGAACTGCCGGCGTGCGCCACCCGGATGCCCGCCTCCACCGCCTGCGGGAAGGCCAGCGGCGCGAAATAATTGCACTGGGTCTCCACCACGAAACCGACCGTCGTGCCCTGGTGGATGTCCAGCGCCCCGCGCTCGATCAGCAGGGAGTTGACCGCGGTGTCGAACCAGGCGTAGTAGACGACGTTGTTGACATGGCCGTACATGTCGTTGTCGGCCCAGCGCGTCGGGATGCTGCGAAAGCTGCGGTAGCTGCTGCGGGAATGGGGGGACGGTCGAACGCTCATGGCGCGGCATTTTGCCAGCGCCGCCAGTACTCGAGCGCCACCCTGAAGGTGCCCAGCTGCACCTGCACGGTCTCCGAGATATCGCTGGCATAGCCGCCTGCCATGGCGAAGGCCAGCGGAATGCGGCGCTGCCAGGCGAAATCGAAGACCCGGCGGTCGCGCGCCTCCAGGCCGTCGAAGCTCAGCTTGAGACGGCCCAGCCGGTCGCGCTCGAACGGGTCCGCACCCGCCAGATAGATCACCAGGCCGGGCGTGAAGCGCCGCTCCAGCTCGTCGAGCGCCTGCTCCAGCGCGGCCAGGTAGTCGGCGTCGCCGCAGCCGTCAGGCAGTTCCACATCCAGGTCGCTCGCCTCCTTGCGGAACGGAAAGTTCTTCGCGCCGTGCAGCGAGAGCGTGAAGACGCTGGCGTCGTCGCGAAAGATGCTGGCCGTGCCATTGCCCTGGTGCACGTCGAGGTCGATCACCGCCACCCCGAGCGGCAAGCGCCCGCGCCGTCCCTGCTCGGCCTGCATCAGCCGCGCGGCCACTGCGGCATCGTTGAAGACGCAGAAGCCGCCGCCCTTGCCGGCGCTCGCGTGATGGGTGCCTCCGGCCATGTTAGCCGAGACGCCCTCTCCCAGCGCGGTGCGGCAGGCGGCAATGGTCGCGCCAGCCGACCGGCGCGAGCGCTCGACCATCGCCTCGCTCCATGGAAAGCCGATCTCGCGCATCGCCTCGGGCGCGGCGCTGCCGTTGCTGATGGCCGCGATCCATTGCGGCGTATGGGCCAGCGCCAGCTCGCCGTCGCTGGCACGCGGCGCCTCCATCATCCGGACTTCGGGCAGCCGGGCCTCGAGCCGTTCGCGCAGCAAGGCATAGCGCCCCATCGGGAAGCGATGGCCGGCGGGCAGGGGCAGAACGAACTGGCCGGAATTGAACGCACGCATGCGGAGCATTGTCCGCGGACACGATTTAGAAGGCGCGTTCTAAATTGCTGCACAGCAGCAAAAACCCCTTGTTCGAATCACGCGGCTGTCTATACTTGAGGCCATGCTGCACCGCAACATGAGTGAAGGGGCAGCTCAAAGCGAGATCCGACCTTTTCAATTCAACTGGAGCATCCACATGTCCCTCACCGCCGACCAAATCATCTCTTCGCAAAAAGCCGGCCTCGAAACCCTGTTCGGTCTGACGACCAAGGCCTTCGAAGGCGTCGAGAAGCTTGTCGAACTGAACGTGACCGCCTCCAAGGCTGCGCTCAGCGAAGCCGCCGGCACCACGCAAGCCCTGCTCAGCGTCAAGGACGCGCAAGAACTGCTGTCGCTGCAAGCCAGCCTGTTCCAGCCCCTGGCCGAGAAGACCGCTGCCTACAGCCGTCACCTGTACGACATCGCCCAAGGCACCGGCGCCGAATTCACCAAGGCTTTCGAAGTCAAGGCCGCTGAAGCCCAGCAAGCCTTCGTCGGCCTGGTCGACAGCGCCGCCAAGAACGCCCCGGCCGGCTCGGAAACCGCCGTTGCCGTGATGAAGAGCGCCGTGGCTGCCGCCAACAACGCTTTCGAATCGGTGCAAAAGGCCGTCAAGCAAGCTTCCGACGTCGCCGAAGCGAACTTCCAGGCCGTGCAGACCACCGCCGTGAACGCTGCCAAGAGCACCGCCCAGACCGCGACCCGCAAGCGCTAAGCTTAGCCGGCCTCTCTTCAAAGCCCGCTTCGAGCGGGCGACGATTGTCTCCTTGGGTCCTTCGGGATCCAATTCAGGGCCCTGTCTTCGGACAGGGCCTTTTTTTTGGGTGGTTCCGGTCTTCGATAATGGCCGCCAAACATCTGGAGATCGACATGGAAATCAACGGCAAGGTTTTTATCGTGACGGGCGGCGCCTCGGGACTCGGCGAAGGCACGGCACGGATGCTCGCGGCGAACGGCGGCAAGGTGGTGATCGCCGACATGCAGGCCGAAAAAGGCGAGGCCGTGGCGAAAGAGATCGGTGGGGTGTTCGTCAAGTGCGACGTCAGCCAGGAAGCCGACGGCCAGGCGGTGGTCGCCGCAGCGCAGAAGCTGGGCAAGCTGGTCGGGCTGGTCAATTGCGCGGGCATCGCGCCGGCCGAGAAGACCGTGGGCAAGAACGGGCCGCACGCGCTGGCGGTGTTCAGCAAGACCGTCACGGTCAACCTGATCGGCAGCTTCAACATGATCCGGCTCGCGGCCGACGCCATGGGCAAGAACGAGCCCGAAGCCACCGGCGAGCGCGGTGTGCTGATCTCGACCGCCTCGGTCGCGGCCTACGACGGCCAGATCGGGCAGGCCGCCTACAGCGCCTCGAAGGGCGGCGTGGTCGGCATGACGCTGCCGATCGCGCGCGACCTGGCACGCAGCGGCATCCGCAACATGACGATCGCGCCCGGCATCTTCGGCACGCCCATGCTGTTCGGCATGCCCCAGGAAGTGCAGGACGCGCTGGCCGCCAGCGTGCCCTTCCCTTCGCGCCTGGGCACGCCCGAGGACTACGCCAAGCTCGCCAGGCACATCATCGAGAACGACATGCTCAATGGCGAGGTGATCCGGCTCGACGGCGCGATCCGGCTGGCGCCGCGCTAGTCTCGCCCAGGCCGCCCTCCTGGTCGTCGGGCGGCTTGAGGCTTCCGGTTCGCTCCAGGCGCTCGAACTGGGCAATCACCTGGGCGCCGAAGAGCACCAACGTGGCCGCGATCTCGAGGCTCAGCAGCACCACGATCGCGGTCGTCAGCGAGCCATAGACCACGTTGACCTGCGACAGGGTCGCGAAATAGAGCACCAGCACCCGCCGCGTGACCTCCCACAGCAGGGTCGCGGTCACGCCGCCGATCAGCGCATGGCGCAGCCGCAGCCGGCCCACCGGCATCACCAGGTAGAGCGAGGTCAGCATGAAGATCTCGCCCCCCAGCCCCAGCAGGTACAGCAGCACGCCCGAAACGCCCGACAGCGACCAGCGGTACCCCAGCAGTTCGACGCTTTCCTCCCCGATCACCTGCAGCGCGCCCGACACCAGCGTCACCAGCAGCAGCCCGATGCACAGGCACAGGATGTAGATGTAGGGCATCACGACCGAGATCAGGAAGTGGCGCGAGTGGTCGGCCTTGCGGTGGTGGAAGATCACCGCCATGGCGCTCTCGAGCACCGTGAAGGCCAGCGAGCTGAAGAAGATCATCGTCACCAGCAGCACCGGGCCGAGCACGTCGGAATGGGTCAGGAAGTTCGACAGCTCGGCGACGATCGCCTGCGACTGGCCCGGCAGCAGCCAGGCCAGGTAGCGCCCGACCGCGCCGAGCAGCGCCTCCTGGTCGATGAAATGCGACAGCGCGATGACGCTGACGATCAGCAGCGGCACGATCGACAGCAGCGCGTAGTAGGCGACCGCGCCGGCCAGCAGCAGGCCGTGGTTGGCCTTGAAGCTCTTGAGCGCCTGCCAGGCGAAACGCAGCGGATGGCGCAGCACGGGGCCGGCCGCATGGGTGATGGAATGGCGGATCATTCGGTGGTTCCGGGCCATCGGCGGTTCGTGGGGCCGGTGTGGGCTTGACGGCTTGCGTATCATTTGGAGTTCCGAGCCTACATGACCATCCCCGCTTCTTTCATCCAGGAACTGATCGCACGCGCAGACGTGGTCGAAATCGTCGGACGCTACGTCCAGCTCAAGAAGGCAGGCGCCAATTTCATGGGCCTGTGCCCTTTCCACGGGGAAAAATCGCCTTCGTTCTCGGTCAGCCCGACCAAGCAGTTCTATCACTGCTTCGGCTGCGGGGTGCACGGCAACGCGATCGGTTTCCTGATGGAGCACGCCGGCATGGGTTTCGTCGAGGCGGTGCACGACCTGGCCGGCCAGTACGGCCTGCAGGTGCCCGAAGACGATGCCTCGCCCGAGGAGCGCGCCCGCGCAGCCGGCCAACGCCAGAAGCAGGCCACGCTGTCCGAGGTGCTCGAGAAGGCCGGCGAGGCCTACCGCAAGCAGTTGCGCCAGTCGCCCGGGGCCATCGAGTACCTCAAGGGCCGCGGCGTCTCGGGCGAGATCGCCAGGCAATTTGGCATCGGCTATGCGCCGGCCGGCTGGCGCTCGCTGGCCAGCGTGTTTCCGGACTACGACGATCCGCTCCTGGCCGAAAGCGGCCTGGTGATCGTCGGCGAGGCCGACGAAGGCGGCGATGCCAAGCGCTACGACCGCTTCCGCGACCGCGTGATGTTCCCGATCCGCAACGTCAAGGGCGAATGCATCGGTTTCGGCGGCCGGGTGCTCGGCGACGAGAAGCCCAAGTACCTGAATTCGCCGGAAACCCCGGTTTTCAGCAAGGGACGCGAGCTCTACGGCCTCTACGAGGCGCGCGCGGCCTTCCGCGACCGCGGCTATGCGCTGGTCACCGAAGGCTACATGGACGTGGTGGCGCTGGCGCAACTGGGCTTCCCGAATGCGGTGGCGACGCTCGGCACCGCCTGCACGCCTGAACACGTGCAGAAGCTTTTTCGCTTCACTGAATCGGTGGTCTTCAGCTTCGACGGCGACAGCGCCGGCCGGCGCGCCGCGCGCAAGGCGCTCGACGGCGCCCTGGCCTATGCCACCGACGTGCGCAGCATCAAGTTCCTGTTCCTGCCGGCCGAGCACGACCCCGACAGCTTCATCCGCGAGTTCGGCGCCGATGCCTTCGCGCGTTTCGTGAGCGAGGCCACGCCCCTGAGCCGCTTCCTGATCGAGGCGGCGCGCGAAGGCTGCGAGCTGTCGAGCGCCGAAGGCCGGGCCCACATGGCGAGCAATGCCCGGCCGCTGTGGAGCGCGCTGCCCGAGGGGGCGCTCAAGCGCCAGCTGCTGAGCGAGCTGGCCGCCCTGGCGCAGCTCAGCGCCCAGGAGCTCGGCGAGCTCTGGGCGCCCGCAGCGGCACCGCGGCCGCCCGCCCCGGCGCCGGCCCGCGCCCCAGCGCCCTTTTCCGACGACGACTGGGACAGCCGTGACCAGTGGTTCGACGAGCAATCGCGCGCCGGCCCCGGAAAAAAGCGCTTCAAGTCCTTCCGCCCGCCCGCCCCGCGCCCTCCGCCCGGCGGGCGCCGCCTGCCGACCAGCCGGGCCGACGTGGCGGCACGGCTGGTGCTTTCGAATCCTGCCGAATGGGAGGCGCTGTCGCACGAACTGCACGCCCTGCTGTGCGACCTCCCCGGCGACCACGGCCAGCTCTTCGCCTGGCTCGACAGCCAGGCCCACGAGCACGGCACCCAGCCCTGGGCGGCGTTGCGCGAGGGCCTGCGCGGCCTCGCCTTCGAGTCGCTGGCGGTGCGGGTCATGACCGGCCCCGACGGCGGCCCGGTCGGCGACGCCGAGGGCGAGCAGGCGGCCGACGCGGCGCGGGAGCTGCGCAATGTCCTCGACTACATGCTGGACGACCTGCTCAAGGCCCAGCAGAGCGAGGCGATCGCCGCCGTCGGCAGCGATCCACGGGCGCTGGAGCGCTACAAGGCGCTCGAGATGCGCCGGCTGGAGTTGCGCAATCGCCTCAATCCGAGCTCAAACAGTGCTTGAAAAACGCACAGCGCGCTATAATGTAAGGCTTAGTTAGACGCCAGCGGGCTAGTGAGACGCCGGCGTCTAGCGAATTAGGCAAGAGCGACAGCAGCACCTCCGGGCCGACCCCATGCGCAATGCACTTCCCAACGGGAAACGGGTCAATACACCGCAAGGACTGCACACCAAATGTTCGCCCGACATCTTGCCTTTTGACGGCCGTTCGAGGATTCATGTCCCCGACGCCGCAGTGTTTGTGCTCCTGCCTGCGCCGGGTTTGAGGCGCGTGTGATTCCGCTTGGTCCATCTTGTTGTACGAGGTCGTATGCCCAGTTCAAAGAAGCCTGCCGTGTCCGCTGCCAAGAAGCTCGCTGCAGAAAAACCGTCGAAGTCCGCCGCGCTGCAGGCTACCAAGACGGCTGCCGTCGCCTCCAAGGCGTCTGCCGCAACGAAAGTGAAAACCGTGCCCACCAAAACGACTGTCCCTGCCGAACCCACCACCGCCAAGCCCGCCGCCAAGAAAGTGGGCCGTCCGCCCAAGGCCGCCGGCACCTCCACCGCCACCGGCGCCAAGCGCGGCCGCAAGCCCAAGGCCGGCAACGAAGCGACGTCCAGCGACGTCGACCTGTCCGACATCGAGGACGAACTGGTCGGTGAAGAACCGGCGGCCACGACGACCGAGGAAAAGGTCAAGCCGCTGCGCATGAAGATCAGCAAGGCGAAGGAACGCGCCTTGATGAAGGAGTTCGGCCTCGACGAGACCGTCCTGTCCGAGGAAGACCTGGCCAAGCGCCGTTCGCGCCTGAAGACCCTGATCACGCTGGGCAAGACCCGCGGCTACCTCACGCACGGCGAAATCTCCGACCACCTGCCCGACAAGCTGGTCGACGCCGAGACCATGGAAGTCGTGGTCACCATGCTCAACGACATGGGCGTGGCCGTCTACGAGCAGACGCCTGACGCCGAAACGCTGCTGCTGAACAACACCGCCCCGACCGCCACCACGGTCGAGGAAGCCGAAGAAGAAGCCGAAGCCGCCCTGTCCACGGTGGACAGCGAGTTCGGCCGCACCACCGACCCGGTCCGCATGTACATGCGCGAAATGGGCACGGTCGAGCTGCTGACGCGCGAAGGCGAAATCGAAATCGCCAAGCGCATCGAAGGCGGCCTGATGGCCATGATGGAAGCGATCTCGGCTTCGCCCGCGACCATCGCCGCGATCCTCGAAATGGCCGCCACGATCCGTGATGGCAAGGTCGTGATCTCGACCATCGTCGACGGCTTCTCGAACCCCAACGAGGCCGACGACTACGTGGCCGAGGAAGACTTCGACGAGTTCGACGAGGAAGACGACGACGACGGCAAGGGCGGCTCCAAGGCGCTGACCAAGAAGCTCGAGGAACTCAAGCGCGACGCGCTCGAGCGCTTCGATCGCATCGCCGCGCTGTTCGAGAAGATCCACAAGATCTACGAAAAAGAAGGCTACGGCACGCCGGCGTACACCAAGGCGCAGCAGGCCGTGTCCGAAGAGCTGATGACCATCCGCTTCACGGCCCGCACGATCGAGAAGCTGTGCGACCTGGTTCGCACCCAGGTCGACGACGTCCGCAAGAAGGAGCGCGAGCTGCGCCGCATCATCGTGGACAAGTGCGGCTTCCCGCAGGAAGAGTTCATCCGCGACTTCAGCGGCTACGACAAGAACGGCCACCGCGTCGCCTCCAACCTGCTCAACCTCAAGTGGGTCGAGAAGCAGGCCGCTTCCGGCAAGCCCTGGAGCGCCGTGATGGCGCGCAACATCCCGCCGGTGCAGGAGCTGCAGCAGCGCCTGACCGACATCCAGTCGCGCGTCGTGGTGCCGCTGGCCGAGCTCAAGGACATCAACAAGCGCATGAACGAGGGCGAATCCTCCTCGCGCGATGCCAAGAAGGAAATGATCGAGGCCAACCTGCGCCTAGTGATCTCGATCGCCAAGAAGTACACCAACCGCGGCCTGCAGTTCCTGGACCTGATCCAGGAAGGCAACATCGGCCTGATGAAGGCGGTCGACAAGTTCGAATACCGTCGCGGCTACAAGTTCTCAACCTATGCGACGTGGTGGATCCGCCAGGCCATCACCCGCTCGATCGCCGACCAGGCGCGCACCATCCGCATCCCGGTGCACATGATCGAGACCATCAACAAGATGAACCGCATCAGCCGCCAGCATCTGCAGGAGTTCGGCTTCGAGCCCGACGCCGGCATCCTGGCCGCCAAGATGGAGATCCCGGAAGACAAGATCCGCAAGATCATGAAGATCGCGAAGGAGCCGATCTCGATGGAAACCCCCATCGGCGACGACGACGATTCGCACCTGGGCGACTTCATCGAGGACAGCAGCAACACGGCGCCGATCGAGGCCGCGATGCAGGCCGGCCTGCGCGACGTGGTCAAGGACATCCTCGACAGCCTGACGCCGCGCGAAGCCAAGGTGCTGCGCATGCGATTCGGCATCGAGATGTCGACCGACCACACGCTGGAAGAAGTCGGCAAGCAGTTCGACGTGACGCGCGAGCGCATCCGCCAGATCGAAGCCAAGGCGCTGCGCAAGCTCAAGCACCCGTCGCGTTCGGACAAGCTGCGCAGTTTTATTGATACCCTGTAGGCTCGCTGCAAGCAGGACAAGGAAGGCGCCCTAGGGCGCCCTTCTTTTTTCAGAGCACAAGAAAAGACTGGAGACACCGCCATGAACCCCGATGCCGACACACTCTGGCGCGCGCCGCGCTGGGCGCTGGCCGTGCTGCTGGCGGTGCTGGGCATGCTGGGCCCGTTCTCCATCGACACCTACATCCCGGCCTTCTCGGGCATCGCGCGCTCGATCGGCGCCACGCCGGGCGAGATGCAGCAGACGCTGTCGGCCTACCTGTTCGGCTTCGCCTTCATGAACCTGTTCCACGGCGCGCTGTCGGACAGCTTCGGGCGCCGGCCGGTGGTGCTTTGGGGCCTGGCGGTCTTCACCGTGGCATCGCTGGGCTGCGCGCTGTCGCAGACCATCGGGCAGTTGGTCCTGTTCCGGGCGTTGCAGGGCCTGTCGACGGGTGCCGGGATCGTCGTCTCGCGCGCGGTGATCCGCGACATGTTCCCGCCGGCCGAGGCGCAGAAGGTCATGAGCCAGGTGACGATCTATTTCGGCATCGCGCCGGCGATCGCGCCGATCGTGGGCGGCTTCCTGTTCGTCCACCTGGGTTGGCACAGCATCTTCTGGTTCCTGGTCGGGGTCGGCGTGGTGCTGTGGGTTGCCAACTTCAAGCTGCTGCCCGAGACGCTGCACCTGGACCAACGCCAACCCTTCGAGGTCCGGCACCTGATGCGCGGCTACTGGGACCTGTGCTCCGACCCGCGCTTCCTGCTGCTGGCGCTGGCCAGCGGCGTGCCGTTCAACGGCATGTTCCTCTACGTGCTGGCCGCCCCGGCCTTCCTCGGCGATCACCTCGCGCTGGCGCCGACGCAGTTCTTCTGGTTCTTCATCCTGACCATCGGCGGCATCATGGCCGGCGCCTGGGCCAGCGGCCGCATGGCGGGCAAGGTGGCACCGAAGCGGCAGATCCGCGACGGCTTCGTGATCATGCTGGCGACTTCGGTCGTCAACGTGGCCGCCAACGCCCTCTTCCCGCCGCATGCCGCCTGGGCGCTCTGGCCGCTGGCGGTGTTCGCCTTCGGCTGGGCGCTGATGGTGCCGGTGGTGACGCTGCTGGTGCTCGACCTCCACCCCGAGCGCCGCGGCATGGCCTCGTCGCTGCAGGCGGTGATCGGCTCCACGGCCAACGGCGTGGTCGCCGGCGTGATCGCGCCGCTGGTGATGCACTCCACGCTGTGGCTGGCCGCCACCTCGCTGCTGATGCTGAGCGTCGGGCTGGTGGCCTGGGTCTGGCTGCACGGGCGCTGGCCCGAGATCGGGCGACTGGTCGCCGGCGGCGAGGCAGCCTGATGACGCCCACCCCCGTTGCTTGCTCACTTCGTGTAGCCGCCTCCCCCCTCAAGGGGGCAACACCAGCGGCCCGGCAAAGCCGGTTCCGCGGTGTTCCTGGCCTCGGGCAGCGACGACTTCATGCGCCGCGCGCCATGCTCCTGCCCGGCGCAAAGACGAAGTGATGCGGACCGAAGACCTGCGGAGTTTCGCGCGCGCCTGGTTGCCCGGCCGGACCCCGGTCGATGGGCGCGAACGCCTGCGCGCGGCCGCGGGCGCCGCGTTCGGTCTGCTGTTCACCGGGCTGGTTTGCGAATGGCTGGCCGGTGGCAGCGGCTGGCTGGTCGCGCCGCTGGGCGCCAGCGCGGTGCTGGTGTTCGCGCTGCCGGCCAGCCCCCTGGCGCAACCCTGGCCCGTGATCGGCGGCAACACCCTCGCGGCGCTGGTCGGGGTCGCCTGCGCCCGCTGGCTGCCCGACGCCGTCTGGGTCGGTGCGCTGGCGACCGCGCTGGCCATCAGCCTGATGTTCGCGCTGCGCTGCCTGCACCCGCCGGGCGGCGCCGTGGCGCTGCTGGCCGTGCTCACGCACACCGGCGAACTGCCCTTCGCCTTCCTGCCGGTGATGCTCGATTCGCTGCTGCTGGTGCTGGCCGGCGTGGCCTACAACAGCCTGACCGGCCGCCGCTACCCGCATGTGCAGCTGGCGCCGCGCCAGCCCACGGCCGATACCCGCTTCAGCTCCGCCGACATCGACGCCGTGCTGGCACGCTACAACCAGGTGCTGGACATCAGCCGCGACGACCTGGAAACCCTGATCCGGGAGACCGAGATGGAATCCTGGCGCCGGCGGCTGGGCACGGTGCGCTGCGTCGACATCATGTCGCGCGACCTGGTGGTGGCCGAGTTCGGCACGCCCTTGCAGGAGGCCTGGTCGCTGATGCACGAGCGCCGCATCAAGGCGCTGCCGGTGATCGACCGCACGCGTCGGGTGGTCGGGATCGTCACCCAGGCCGACTTCTTCCGCCAGATCGACCTGCAGCACCACGACGGCATCGGCGGGCGGCTGCGCGACCTGATCCGTGCGACCCGCAGCGTGATGTCGAGCAAGCCCGAGGTGGTGGGCCAAATCATGACGCGCCAGGTGCGCGTGGCCAGCGAGGAGCGCCCACTGGCGGAGCTGGTGCCGCTTTTTTCCGAAGGCGGGCACCACCACATTCCGATCATCGACGGCGAGCGCCGCCTCACCGGCATGATCACGCAGTCGGATTTCGTGCGCGCGCTCTACCGCGCGGTGGGGCCGGAGGGCTGAGTTCCTGCGGCGGCCAGTGGGCCGGGTCGGCGAAGCGCAGCACCAGGAAATCCAGCAGCACCCGCAGCGAAGCCGGCATCTGGCGCCGCGACGCGTAGACGCCGTAGACCCCCAGGCCTTGCGGCACGAAGCCGGGCAGCAGCGCCACCAGCCGGCCTTGCGCAATCGGCCCGTTGGCCGAATAGGCCGGCTGCATCGTGATGCCGGCGCCCTCGAGGGCCGCCGCCAGCAGCACCTGCGACTCGTTGGCGCTGAGCCTCCCGCTGACCGGCACCGCGATGCGCTCGTCGCCATGATCGAACTGCCACAGGCTCTTGCCGAAGTAGGAGTAGGTCAGGCAGTTGTGGGTCGCCAGGTCCTGCACGCTGTGCGGCGTGCCGTGCGCGGCCAGGTAGGCGGGCGAGGCGCAGATCACCGAGGCGCAGCGGCCCAGCGGGCGGGCGATCAGGTTCGGGTCGAGTTCGTTGGTGATGCGGATCGCCAGGTCGATGCGCTCCTCGACCAGGTTCACCGGCCGGGCGTCGATGTGGAGGTCTATCGCTGCTTGGCGGTAGCGGCGCAGGTAGTCGGCGACCGCCGACGCGAGCACGTCCTGGGCCAGCGACTGCGCGCAGGCGACGCGCAGCAGTCCACGGGGCTGGTCCGCCCCGGCGCTGGAGGCCATCGCCATCTCGGCCGCGGCCTCGAGCATCCGGCGGCAGCGCGCCAGCGTTTCCTCGCCGGCCTCCGTGAGGCTCAGCCGGCGCGTCGTCCGATGCAGCAGCCGCGCGCCGGCCCACTGCTCCATCTGCGCCAGGTAGCGGGTGACCATGGCGCGCGACATGTCGAGCGCCTCGGCGGCGGCGGTCATGCTGCCGCGCTCGGCGATCCGGACGAAAACCTCGGCGGCGGTGATGCGGTCCATATTCGATCGAATCAAGCAACAAACAATTGCATGCTACGGGGTTTTTCGATCGAATCAAGAAACATACGATTCGGGCCATGACTGAATCGTCCCCCCTTCCCCGGCGCGCGACCCTGCACTATGTCTTCGATCCGCTGTGCGGCTGGTGCTATGCCGCGGCGCCGTTGATCGAAGCCGCGCGCAGCGTGCCGGCCCTGTCCATCGAATTCCACGGCGGCGGCATGCTCACCGGCAGCAACCGGCGCGCCATCACGCCCGAATGGCGCGACTACGTGATGCCGCATGACCATCGCATCGCCCAGCTCAGCGGCCAGCCCTTCGGCGCCGCCTACTTCGACGGACTCCTGAACGACACCGGCGCGATGCTGGACTCCGCGCCGCCCTTGACCGCGGTGCTCGCGGCCGAGGCAGAGGCCGGCCGCGGGCTGGACATGATCGAGCGCGTGCAGCGCGCCCACTATGTCGAAGGCCGCCGCATCGCCGAGGCAGCGGTTCTGCGCGAACTGGCCGCAGAACTCGGCCTCGATGCCGCGGCCTTTTCCGACACCTTCGACTTCCTGGCCGGCGAGCCCACCCAGCGCCATATCGACGACAGCCGGCGCTGGCTGGCCAGGGCCGGCGGACAAGGCTTTCCGACCCTGGCGCTCGCCACCGCCGACGGCCGGCTGACGCCGCTGGACACCGGCCGCTACCTCGGCCGACCCGAGGCCTGGGCCGCGCAGCTCGACGCCCTGATCGGCGCACTGCCGCCGACGGCTTCCCTCGGCTGAAGCACGGCATCGCCCTTTTTCCAACCACCACCCAAGGATCCAACATGAGCAAGATCGCCCTCCTCGGCATCACCGGCCGCGCCGGTTCACGCATCGCCCACGAACTGCTGGCGCGCGGCCACAGCGTCACCGGCATCGCGCGCAAGGTCGACGGCGTCGAAGCCCGTCCCGGGCTGACCGTGAAGGCCGCCGACGCGACATCGGTCGACGCCCTGGTTCCCCTGTTGCGCGGCCATGACGCCGTGCTCAGCGCGACCCGCTTCGCCGGCGGCACCGATGCCGCAACCCTCGTCGCTGCGGCCAGGAAGGCCGGCGTGCCGCGCCTGCTGGTGGTCGGCGGCGCCGGCAGCCTGGAGGTCGCGCCGGGCGTGGCGCTGCTCGACACGCCCGGCTTCCCCGATGCCTACAAGCCCGAAGCGAAGGCCGGCGGCGTGATGCTGGCCGCGCTGCGCGCGGAAAAGTCGCTCGACTGGACCTTCCTGTCGCCCTCCGCGATCTTCGAGCCGGGCCCGCGCACGACCCGGTTCCGGCTCGGCGGCGACGGCCTGCTGAGCGATGCGAACGGCAAGAGCTGGATCTCGATGGAGGACTATGCGATCGCCATGGTCGACGAGATCGAATCCCCGAAGCACCCTCGCCAGCGCTTCACCGTGGGGTACTGAGCTCGCCCCCCAGGTTGGGCTCACTGCGTGTAGCCCGCCCACCCCCCTGCCGGGGGGCGCCGCACTGCGGCCCGGCGAAGCCGGTTCCGCTGCGGCTCCCGTGAAGAGCGCGCTGGGCAAGACGGGAATCAGGCCTCGAGGGTCTTCTTCATCGCCCGCATTCCGTCGGCGATCATGGCGGCGATCGGGGCCGCCATCTCGTGCGGCGTCAGATCGGCGATCCAGACCAGGCGGCTGTGGGTGGCGTCTTCGGGGAACACCTGCAGCGAGGCGTTGTGGTGCGTCAGGCGGCCCCCGCTCGCGGACCAGGCAAGGCGCCGCGCCGCATCGTCGCAATCGACGATCAGTTCGCGCGCCACGAGGCCGTTGGCGAAGGTGACGATGCGGGTGTCGCCCTCGAGCCAGCAGTCGGTCACGAAACCCGGCACCAGCCGGCGGTGGATCTCGCCAACGTCGCGGACCGCGTCCCAGATTGTCTCGGCGCTCGCCGCGACCTGGATTTCCTGTCGAATCGATGCCATGGTTCGCCTTTCCGATCAGCCTGGATCGTGGCCGGCGAGTGTAGGCCGATGCGCCCTAGCGGCCAACCCCGAGCAGGCGTTCGAGCACCTCGGGCTGGGCACGCAGGGTGGCCGCATGGTCGGCGTGCACCACGGTGCCGTGGTCCAGCACCACCGCCTCGTCGGAAATCGCAAGGATCGCCTGCGGATGCTGCTCGACGATGATGGCCGCCAGGCCCTCGTCGCGGGTGATGCGGCGGATGGCGCGCAGCAGTTCCTCGACGATGATCGGCGCCAGTCCCTCGAGCGGCTCGTCGAGCAGCAGCAGCGTCGGGTTCAGCACCAGCGCCCGGCCGACCGCGAGCATCTGCTGCTCGCCCCCCGACAGCTGCGTGCCCAGATTGCCCTTGCGCTCCGCGAGGCGCGGGAACATCTCGTAGACGCGCTGCGGGTTCCAGCGTCCGGGCCGCTCCACCGCCGTGAGGTTCTCGTGCACCGTGAGCGACTTGAAGATGTTGCGCTCCTGCGGCACCCAGCCGATGCCCGCCGCGGCGCGCTGGTGCGGCGGCAGCTTGTGCAGCGCCGCGCCGCCCAGCGTGATGCTGCCGCCGTGCTGGCGCGTGGCGCCGGCCAGCGTGTTGATCAGCGTGGTCTTGCCGGTGCCGTTGCGGCCCAGCAGCGCCAGTGTCTGGCCTTCGCCGAGCGCCAGCGCGATGTCGTGCACAACCACGGCCTCGCCATAGCCGGCGCTCAGGTTCTCGATGCGCAGCAATTCACTCATGCACGGCTCCATGGCCGAGATAGACCTCTTTCACCTTCGGATCGTTGGCGATCGTGTCCGGGTCGCCCTCGGTCAGCAGCGAGCCGTTGACCAGCACGGTCATGCGGTCGGCGAAGCTGAACACCAGGTCCATGTCGTGCTCGATCAGGAGCACCGACACGTCGGCCGGCAGCGCCGCCACGGTCTCCAGCAGCTCTTCGCGCTCGCCGGCCGGCACGCCGGCCACGGGTTCGTCGAGCAGCAGCACGCGCGGCTCGCAGGCCAGCGCGATCGCGATCTCGAGCAGCCTGCGCTTGCCGTAGGCCAGGTGCCTGGTCTGCTGCTGCGCGACGTCGGCAAGCCGGAACTGCTCGAGCAACTGCCCGGCGCGCTCGGCCACGGCCTTCGACGACCCCAGCGGGCGCCACCATTGCGCGCCGACGCCGGTGTGTTGCGACACCACCAGCGCCAGCGTCTCCAGCGGCGTCATCGAATCGAACAGCTGGTTGATCTGGAAGGTGCGGACCATGCCGCGCGCGACCCGGCGGTGCGGCGCCAGGCGCGTGATGTCCTCGCCCTCGAGCACGATCCGGCCCTCGGTCGGCGTGAGCACGCCGGTCAGCAGGTTGATCAGCGTCGTCTTGCCGGCCCCATTGGGACCGATCAGCGCATGGCGGGCGCCGCGCCGCAGGTTCAGCGAGACATCGTTGGTGGCCGTGATGCCGCCGAAGCGCATCACCAGGCCGGTGGCGGACAGCACGATCTCGCTCGCTGGAGTACGGCTCATGACCGGACCGCCTTTCGCGCGCCGAACCAGTTCCAGGGCTTCAAGAGCCGATCCCGCCCGACCAGCACCAGCAGCACCAGGATCAGGCCGATCCAGAACATCCAGTACTGCGGCGTGACGGTCGACAGCGTGTCCTGCAGCAGCTTGAAGACGATCGCGCCCGCGATGCCGCCATAGAGCCAGCCCACGCCGCCGATCACCAGCATCAGCAGCACGTCGGCCGAGCGGTCGAAGGCCAGCACGTCGAGCGAGGCGAAGCCGGTGGTCTGCGCCAGCAGCGCGCCCGCGGCGCCCGCGATCGCCGCGGCCACGGTGTAGATCACGGCCAGCCGCGAAACCACCGGGATGCCGATCGCCATCGCGCGCAGCCGGTTGTCGCGCACCGCCTTGAGCGTGGCGCCAAAGGGCGAGTGCACCAGTCGGCGCATCAGCAGGAACAGCAGCAGCATCACCGACAGCGAGTACCAGGCGGCCGTGCGACCGGAGATGTCGAAGGCGAAGAAGCCCAGAACCGGCCCCATCTCCACGCCCTGCAGGCCATCGGCGCCGCCGGTCAGCCAGTCGAGCTTGTTCGCGAGTTCGAGCAGCAGCAGCGCGGTGCCGAGCGTGACCATGAGCCGGGTCAGGTCGCTGCCGCGCAGGATGGTGATGCTCGCAACCGCGCCGAGGGCGGCCGACAGCACGACGGCCACCAGCAGGCCGACTGTCGGATCGGGCATCACGTGCTTGGCGAACAGCGCCGCGGCGTAGGCGCCGAAGCCGAAGAAGCCCGCGTGGCCGAGCGAGACGACGCCGGCATAGCCGAGGATCAGGTCGAGCGACATCGCGAACAGCGCGACGATGGCGATCTCGTTGATCATCAGCGCGTGCGAGGGCATGACCAGCGGCAGCACGAAGGCCAGCGCCCAGAGCGCGTATTCCCAGGGCCGCCAGCGCGCTTTTTCAAGCAACGGTTGCTGGAAGGACTGTGCCCCCACGCTCGGCACTCGCGTCTCCTCGCTGCCCCCCGAGGGGGTCTTCGCGCCTTGGGGCGGCCCGGCGTCGCTCATGATCACTTGCCCCCCTTGCGCGTGAACAGCCCCTGCGGCCGCCACATCAGGATCAGGATGATGAGCAGGTAGACCGTGAAGGCGCCCATCTTCGGAATGAAGTACTTGCCCGCCACGTCGGCGATGCCGAGCAGCAGCGCGGCCAGCAGCGGCCCGGTGATCGACGAGGTGCCGCCGACCGACACCACGATGAGGAAATAGATCATGTACTTGAGCGGGAAGGTCGGGTCGAGCCCGAGGATCTCGGCGCCCAGGGCGCCGCCCAGTCCCGCCAGCCCCGAGCCCACTGCGAAGGTGAGCAGGAACACGACGTTGACGTTGATGCCCAGCCCGGCCGCCACGCGCGGGTCGTCGACCGCGGCGCGCAGCCGGCTGCCGAAGCGGGTCCTGGAGAGGATCAGCTGCAGCACCACGGTCAGGAGCGCGCAGACCGCGATGATGAAGATCCGGTAGTGACCCATGCCCAGCAGCAGCGCGCCGTCGCCGACCTCGGTGCGGCCGCGCAGCCACTCGGGCAGGTGGATGTTCTGCTGCGAGGAGCCGACGAAATAGTCGACCGCGGCCACCGCCATGAAAGCCAGGCCGATGGAAAACAGCACCTGGTCCAGGTGCGACTTGCCGTACATCGGCCGGTAGAGCGTGCGTTCGAGCAGCGCCCCCGCCGCGCCGACCACCAGGAAGGCCAGCGGCAGGCAGAGCAGGAAGGGCACGCCCAGCTTCTGCATCGCGAACACCGTGAGATAGCCCCCGGCCATCGCGAAGGCGCCGTGCGCGAGGTTGATGAAGTTCATCAGCCCCAGGGTCACGGCCAGGCCGACCGCGAGCACGAACAGCAGCATGCCGTAGGCGATGCCATCGAAAAGTATTGTCAGCATGCGACTGTCCGGAACCCTTCGGCTGGCTTACTTGGTCTTGCCCGGATCCTTGACCGCCTTGATGACGTCGAACTCGACGTTGTAGAACTGGCCGTCCTTCTTCTCGACACGGCGCAGGTACACGTCCTGCGTGATGTCGCGGGTCTGGGCGTCGATCAGCACCGGGCCGCGCGGGCTCTCGAAGACCTGGCCCTTCATCGCGGCCAGCAGCGCGTCGCCGCCGCCCTGGCCCTTGGTGGTCTTGAGGGCCTCGTAGATCACGCGCATGCCGTCATAGCCGCCGATGGCCATGAAGTTCGGCCGCATGTTCTTGTTGGCCTTCTGGAAGTCTTCCACGAACTTCTTGTTCATGGCCGAGGGATGGGCCGCCGAGTAGTGGTGCGAGGTGACCACGCCGAGCGCGCCGTCGCCCATGTCGTTGAGCTGGTCGTCGTCGGTCACGTCGCCGGTGGCGATCATCTTGATGCCGGCCTTGTCCATGCCGCGCTCGAGGAACTGCTTCATCACCGCCGCACCGGCGCCCGAGGGCACGAAGACGAACAGCGCGTCGGGCTTGGCATCGCGCACCTTCTGCAGGAACGGCGCGAAGTCGGGGTTGCGCAGCGGCACGCGCAGCTTCTCGATCACCTTGCCGCCGTTGAGCTCGAAGCGCTCGCTGAAGAACTTCTCGGCGTCGTTGCCCGGACCGTAGTCGGCCACCAGCGTGACCACGGTCTTGACGCCGTTCTTCGGCGCCCAGTCGCCCATCGCGACCGAGACCTGCGGCAGCGTGAAGCTGGAGCGCACGATGTAGGGCGAGGCCTGGGTGATGCTCGAGGTGGCCGCGGCCATCACGACTTCCGGGGTCTTCGACTGGGTCGCGATCGGCGCCACGGCCAGCGCGGACGGCGTGATGCCGAAGCCGGCCAGCACGTTGACCTTGTCGTTGACCACCAGTTCCTGCGCGATGCGCTTGGTGACATCGGGCAGGCCGGTGTCGTCCTTGACGATCAGCTGGACCTTCTTGCCGGCGACCGTGTCGCCGTGCTGCGCCATGTAAAGACGGGCGGCGGCTTCGATCTGGCGACCGGTGGAGGCCTGCTGGCCGGTCATCGGCAGGATCATCCCGATCTTGAAGGTGTTGTCTTGCGCGTAGGCCAGGGGCATGGCCAGCGCGATGGCGGTCAGGCTGGCAGCCTGGACAAGGTGGCGACGAAGCATGGAACTCTCCTGATTCAATGGGATGCGGGACGGGGGATATTGTGACCAGATGCAAGCGAGCCCGGGCTCCGGCAAACACCTAGCGCTCGCCCCGGTGGAATCAAATTCTGCGCGATCATCAAATCGAATGCGCGATGATCGCGCAGACAGTCCGGCGCCTCACGGAGGGTCGGGCCGCCAGGCGGAGTCGAGCGTGATCGTGCCGACCGCGCGCGAGACGCAGGCGCAGATGCGGCGACCCGATGCCTTCTCGTGCTCGCTCAGGAACACGTCCCGATGGTCGATCTCGCCGTCGACCGCGAGCACGTCCATCGCGCACAGGCCGCATTCGCCGCGCCGGCAGTCCCACAGGGTCTGGACGCCGGCGCCCTCGAGCGCTTCGAGCAGCGTGCTGCCGACGGGAACGGTCAGCACCAGGTCGTGGCGCGGAATGCGCACCTCGAAGGCCTGCGTCGCGAGCCGGCCGCTGCTGCCGAAAGTCTCGAAACGCAGGTCGGCCTGCGGCCGGCCGGCGGCGGCCCAGGCGCGCTTGACGGCTTCGAGCATCGGCACCGGACCGCAGGTGTAGAGCTGGCCGCCCGCGGGCAGCGCGGCGATCTCGGCGGCGAAATCGATGGGCGTGCTGCCGGTGTAGGCCTGGACCCGCGCGCTCGCAGGCTTGTCCAGGGCTTGCCGAAGTTCCGGCAGGTAGGCCAGCTCCTGTGCATTGCGCGCGCCGTAGAGCATGCGCACCGGCACCCCGCTGCGCTCGGCCAGCGCACCCAGGCGCTGCGCCATGTAGACCAGCGGCGTGATGCCGATGCCGCCCGCCACCAGCAGGTAGCCGGGCGCCGTCAGGTCGAGGCCGAAATGGCTCTGTGGCTCGCTCACCAGCAGCCGGTCGCCGACGGCCAGCCGCCACATCGCGAGCGAACCGCCGCGGCCGTCGTCGAGCCGCTTGACCGCGATCCGCCAGCCACGCCCGTCGGGGGCGCCGACCACCGAATAGGAGCGGTTCTGCATGCGCCCCAAACCGGGCTCGCCGACCAGCACCTGCACCTGCAGGTGGGCGCCGGGTTCATGCCCGTCGACGATGCCCGACTCGGGCGTGATCTCGAACTCGCGCACCGTGGCACTGACGTCGCGCAGGGAGGTGATGCGCGCGGGCATCCAGTGGATATCGCTTTTCATCTCAGTTTTCCAGCACGTGATCGCGTGACCCGCAACGCGCGGAACCGTCACATCCCAAGCCCAGGGATACCGTGGATCTGGCTTTGCCAGGCCGCTGGTATCGCCCCCTTGAGGGGGCAGCGCCGCAGGCGCTTCGGGGGTGGTTCATGCTCTGCGCCGAATCAGCTGCACGCCGGGCAGCGGATGGTTCTGGGCGCCATGCAGGGCCTCGCGCAGGTTGCGCTGCGCGAGGCGGCTGTGCTCGCGCATCAGCGCCTCGGCGCGCGAGCCTTCGCGGTTCTCGATCGCATCGAGCACCTGGCCGTGCTGGTCCTGCGCGATCAGGAGCATGTCCCGCGCCGCGGGCGAGTTGGCCTGCACCACGACGAAGCCCGAAGGCGAGGCAAAGGGCAGATTGATCACGCGCTCCATCTGCTTGGCGATCAGCGCACTGCCCGACATCTCGGACAGCAGCCGATGGAATTCCTCGTTGAAGGCCACGTAGTGCGAGAAGGCCGCGTCGTCGAGCGCCGGATCGCGCAGCAGCTCGTCGATGCGCCGCAGGCAGGCCCTGGCCTCGCGCAGCACCACCGGCGGTGCGCCGCGCTCGGCGGCCAGCCGCGCCGACAGGCCTTCGAGGGTGCCACGCAGCTCGATGGCGTCGGCCACGTCGCGTTCCGAGAAGGTGCGCACCGCATAGCCGCCGTTGGGCAGGGCTTCGAGCAGCCCTTCCTGTTCGAGCCGCATCAGCGCGCTGCGCACCGGCGTGCGCGAGACGCCCAGCAGTTCCGACACCGCCACTTCGGCGATCCGCGCGCCGCCCGGCAACTCGCCGGCCAGGATCATCTCGCGCAGCCGCAACTGGGCCTTGACCGCCTGGGACCCGCCGGCTTCGCCCGGCTCGCCGGCCACGGGCAGCGCACTCATCGGGCGAGCTCCGCGGCCTGGATCGGAATCGTCGGCGCCCGCGGCTTCTCGCGCGCCACCATCTGGTCGATCAGCCGCCGCGCCCACATCGCGCCGGCGTCGATGTTGAGGTTGTAGAAGCTGTAGTCGGGCCGGTCGTCGATCGCGCGCTGCTGGGCTTCGAGCACCAGCTCGTCCTCGCGGAAGATGCCCGACACGCCCTCGCGCAACTGGTGCGTGAGCCGTTGTTCGCCGATGCAGTAGTTGCGCGCAAAGGCCCAGAAGTAGAGGCAGGTCTTGTCGGTCTCGGGCGTGATGGTGTTGAGCACGAAGCCGTTGACGCCTTTGCTGCGGTCGCCCGGCGCGCCATCGCGCGGCACGGCGCCGCTGCCCGCCTCGGCCACGCCGACATCGATGTTGACGGTGCAGGGCCCTTCGAAGCGAATGATCTGCCAGCGGTCGACCTTGCCCCGATAGCCATGCGCGTGGTGGATCTGACCGGCCCAGAAGGGCGGCGGGTCGATGTTCTTCATCCAGCGCGTGACGGTGGCCGAACGGTCGCCATGGGTGGCGACGAAAGGCGCCTCGGCCACCTCGCGGTTGCCGATCGACGAGCCATGCACGAAGGTCTCGTGGGTCAGGTCCATGAGGTTGTCGACCACCAGCCGGTAGTCGCAGGCGACGCGGATCATCTTGCCGTCGCCGGCCCACTCGGGGTCGTCGTTCCAGTGCATGTCGGGCACCAGCGCCGGGTCGGCCTTGGCCGGGTCGCCGGGCCAGACCCAGACGAATCGGTGCTTCTCGACCACCGGATAGGCGCGCACGCAGGCCGAGGGATTGAGCGTTTCCTGGCTCGGCATGAAGGTGCAGCGGCCCTGGCTGTTGTAGACCAGGCCGTGGTAGCCGCAGACCACCTCGTCGCCCTCCAGCCGCCCGAGCGACAGCGGCATCAGGCGGTGCCAGCAGGCGTCCTCCAGGGCCGCGACCTGGCCGTCGGTGCGCCGGTAGAGCACCAGGTTCTGGTTGCAGATCGTGCGCGCCAGCAATGCGTGCGAGACCTCGACGTCATAGGCGGCGGCGTACCAGGCGTTGAGCGGAAAAGGGCTGGCTGAGGCTTTCATGGGATACGCAATGTATACATTGATGGCCAAAAGTCCACGCTTTTTGGCAGAATTCAGGGTAAATACCGATCTTTCTGTATCCAGCGAAGGGGTTCACTGTCCGGATACGATCGACCGTTCTTTTCCAGATTCGACGGAGCCCACCCATGTCCCAGCACGCCGCCCTGCCCGCCCGCTACGACCACGTCGGCAGCTTCCTGCGCCCCCGGTACCTGCTCGAAGCGCGCGAGCAGAAGGCCAAGGGCGAGATCACGCCCGAACAGCTTCGCCGTGTCGAAGACAAGGCGATCACCGAGATCGTCAAGTTTCAGGAAGACATCGGCCTCAAGAGCATCACCGACGGCGAGTTCCGCCGCACCTATTTCCACATCGACTTTCTGGAGCAACTGGGCGGCGTGAAGACCGACATCCCGGTCACGATCCGCAAGCCCGACGGCACCGAGGAACTGGCGCCGCCCGTGATGCGCGTGACGGCCAAGGTACGCCACGAGAAGAACATCCAGCTCGCGGACTTCGAATACCTCAAGAGCCAGGTGTCGGCGGGCAACACGCCCAAGGTCACGATCCCCTCGCCCACCATGCTGCACTTCCGCGGCGGCCGCGCCGGCATCAGCCGCGAGGCCTACCCCGAGCTCGACCCGGTGTTCTACGACGACGTCGCCAAGGCCTACGGCGACGAATTGCGCTCGCTGGCCGCGGCCGGCTGCACCTACGTGCAGATGGACGACACCAACCTCGCCTACCTGTGCGACGAGAAGATGCGCGAGGCCGCCCGCCAGCGCGGCGACGACCCCAACGAGCTGCCGCACCGCTACGCCGCATTCATCAACAAGGTGGTGGCGCAGAAGCCCGAAGGCATGCTCCTCGCCATGCACCTGTGCCGCGGCAATTTCAAGAGCACCCACGCGGCGGCCGGCAACTACGAGCCGGTGGCCGAGGCGCTGCTCAAGGAGATGGACCTCGATGCCTACTTCCTCGAGTACGACGACGCCCGCTCGGGCGACTTCCGGCCGCTGCGCTTCCTGCCCAAGGGCAAGACCGTGGTGCTGGGCCTGGTGACGACCAAGTTCGGCGAAATGGAGGACAAGGACGAGCTCAAGGCCCGCATCGAAGCGGCCGCCAAGTACGTCTCGCTCGACCAGCTCGCGCTGTCGCCGCAGTGCGGCTTTTCCAGCACGGTGCATGGCAACAACATCGCGGTCGAGGCGCAGCGCGCCAAGCTGCGATTGGTGGTCGAGACGGCCCAGGAAGTCTGGGGGAAATAGGCTCGCCCCCAGGTCGGGCTCACTGCGTGTAGCCCTCCCACCCCCTGCCGGGGGCAACACCAGCGGCCCGGCGGAGCCGGTTCCGCGGTGTTTCACCAACGGGCCTCGCTTCGCTGGCCGGTTTGAATTGGGGTCGGGGTGAAGTAGGTTCTGTGTCCATGAAGCTCTTCACCCTGTAGCCCTCCCACCCCCTGCCGGGGGCAACACCAGCGGCCCGGCGGAGCCGGTTCCGCGGTGTTTCACCAACGGGCCTCGCTTCGCTGGCCGGTTTGATTTGGGGTCGGGGTGAAGTAGGCTCTGTGTCCATGAAGCTCTTCACCGGCCCCCTCAGCATGTTCGGCGCCAAGGCGCAGATCGCGGCGCTCGAGAAGGGCGTCGCCCTCGATTGCGTCATGGTGCCTTTCGACCGCGACGACCACTACCTGCCCAAGCACCCCGAGGTGCTTCGGGTCAATCCGAAGCGGCAGGTGCCGGTGCTGATCGACGGCGAGGTCGAGCTGTTCGACTCGACGCAGATCTTCGAATACCTGGAGGACCGCGTGCCGGAGCCGGCGCTGTGGCCTCGCGAGGTCGCGGCGCGGGCGCGGGCGCGCCAGCTCGAGCTGATGTCGGACGAGGTCTTCTTTCCGCATGTGATCAGGCTTTTCAGGCTTCAGCAGGAGATGCAGAGTCCGGCAGCGCTCGCGGCCTGCGCCGGCTGCACGGCGTTCTACGCCGAGCTCGAAGTCTTGCTGGCCGGGCGTGACTACCTGGCCGGCAGCTACTCCTTCGCCGACATCGCCTTCTACATGGCGCAGGTGTTCGCCGAGCGCAAGGGCGCGCCCATGACCGGGGCCACGCCCCGGCTGCTCGCCTGGCGCGAGCGCGTGGGCGCGCGCGGCCCGGTGCGCGAAGTGGTCGGACCCATGATGCAGTTCCTGGCTTCGCAGGGGCGTCCGGTGCCGCCCTACCTGCAGGCGCTCCTCCGCCCGTGAACCGCATCGACGACCTGCTCGACTGGCTGCCCTCGCCATCGCAGCACCTGCTGGTGGTGACCTTCGCGCTGCTGGTCTATGTGCTCACCACCCGCGCCCGGCGCGAGCAGCGCGCGCCCGCCACCGCCATCGCGTGGGTCATGGGTCTCGCGCTGCTTCCCTACGTGATCCTCCCGATGTACCTGGTGTTCGGCCAGCGCAAGCTGCGGCCCGTGGGCACGCCGCGGCCGCCGCGTTCGGCGCCGGCGGGGCACTGGGCGGCCGACCTGGTCGAGAGTTTCGGCCTCGCCGCGCCCAGCCGCTGCGACGTGCGGCTTCATTCCGACGGCGCCGCCGCGCGCGATGCGCTGTTCGAGGTGATCGAGGGCGCGCGGCATTCCATCGACGTCTCGACCTTCATCATCGGCGACGACGCGCTCGGGCACGAGGTGATCAACCGGCTCTCGCGCCGAGCGCGCGGGGGCATCAAGGTGCGGGTGCTGCTCGACGGCTTCGGCGCGCTGTCGCTGCCGCGCTCGCATTTCGATTCGTTGCGCGATGCGGGCGCCGAGGTGGCGGTGTTCCGCCCGATCTTCAGCCTGCGCCGCAGCGGCCCGCGCAACCTGCGCAATCACCGCAAGCTCACGATCGCGGACGACGGCTGGCTCTGGTCCGGCGGCAGGAACCTCGCGGGCGAGTACTTCGTCGGCAACGATGCCCATCCGGTGCCCTGGCGCGACCTGTCCTTCGACCTCCGGGGCGACGTGGCGACCGCGGCGGCACGCCAGTTCGACCACGACTGGACCTCGGTGCGCGGCCGCACATCGCGCATCATCGCCGCCGACACGGGACCACGCAGCGACGGCAGCCCGGCGCAGTTCCTGCCCAGCGGACCCGACCAGACCGAGGACACGGCGCAGGCACTGCTGATCGACGCCTGCTTCCGCGCCGAGCATCGCCTGCTCGCGGTCACGCCCTACTTCGTGCCCGGCGACGGCCTGCGCGATGCGCTGCGGCTGGCGGCCCGGCGCGGCGTGCAGGTGACGATCGCGATTCCGGCGCACTCGAACCATCGCCTGGCCGACTTCGTGCGCGCCCGCACCATGCGCGACCTGGCGCGCGCCGGCGTGCTCTTCAGGATGCTGCCCTTCATGGCCCATGCCAAGGCGGTGGTGATGGACGACGACCTGGCGCTGTGCGGCTCGATCAATCTCGACCTGCGCAGCCTGCTGCTCAACCACGAGGCGGCGGTGGTGTTCTACGGCCGCGCCGAGATCGACTGGCTGGCGCAATGGATCGAGACCACCGCCTCGGCCGGCGAGACCTACCGGGCACGCACGCCGGGGCTGCTGCGCGACGTTGCCGAGGGGCTGCTGCTCACGATCGCCTTCCAGCTTTGAGCGATGCACGCGAACATGCCCCATGTCCGATACTCCCTGTCTTGACCCCAACATCAGGAGAGACTCATGGGAACCATGATCGAATTCAAGCGCCCGGATGGCGGCGCAGTGCAAGGTTATCTGGCCGAGGCCGAAAAGGCCTTCGGGTCGGTGGTCGTGATCCAGGAGTGGTGGGGATTGAACGACCAGATCCTCGGTGTGGCCCAGCGATTCGCGCAAGCCGGCTTCACCGCGCTGGTGCCCGATCTCTATCGCGGAAAGAAGACCGTCGAGGCCGAGGAAGCCCACCATCTGATGAGCGGGCTGAACTTCGCCGACGCGGCCTCGCAGGACGTGCGCGGCGCGCTGCAGTATCTGAAGGCGCGCGGCGGCAAGGTGGGCGTCACCGGCTACTGCATGGGCGGCGCGTTGACCCTGCTGGCCTCGTCGATGGCGTCCGAGGCCGATGCCGGTGTGATCTGGTATGGCTACCCGCCGCTGGAGTATGTCGATGCCTCGAAGATCACCGTGCCGCTGATGGCGCATTGGGCCACGCAGGACGCGGCGTTCGCCATCGCCGGCGTCGATGCCCTCGAAGAGAAGCTGAGCGCGGCGGGCGTGCGCTATGAAGGGCATCGCTACCAGGCCCATCACGGCTTCGCCAACGAAACCGCACAAGGCCCGGGCCGGATCCCCATCACGCAATACGACGCCGTCTGGGCCCAGCTCGCCTGGGACCGCACGCTGCGCTTCTTCGGCCGGGAACTCGGCTGACGGCGGTCGGTCGCGGCCGCCGATGCGGCGGCCCGATCGACGTGCCTACTTCGGCTTGTTCGTGTAGCTGGCATTGCCCAGCCCGGTGCCGATCGTCAGCACCGCCCAGCGCTTCACGTCCCGCATGAACGGCAATTCGCTGAGGCCCTGCACCACCGCATCGTTGTGCAGCAGCGCCACGGTCGGCGCCCCGGCGATGGCCGGGATCTTCTTGCACAGCTCGCTCGGCAGGTGGAAGTTGTCGCTGTCCCAGTCGCCCGGCAGGTTCTGCGCGCCGCGCGAGATCGAGCCGTCCTTGCGGATCAGCCCCGGGCAGGCGATGCCGATGAAGGGCGCCAGGCGGATGCCCTTCTTCCTGCCGTAGCGGATCTGCGCCTCGAGCATTTCGGCCAGGCGGTCGATCAGCAGCGTGCGGCTCGGTCGCTCGTCGGCGTGGCGCCATTTCTCGCGCCGCATCACCTTGGCCTTCGACAGGTCGGGCGCGCGCTTCTTGCGCAGCTTGACGATGCCGCAGCGCACGTTGGTGCCGCCGATGTCGAGCGCGAGGATGGCGTCGTGGCCCTTCAGCACCGGCGGCGGCACGAGGTGCACCCAGCCGAGCAGGCCGCCGTCGTCCGGCTCGTGGCAGATCCGGGCCAGTTCCACCGACGCCTTGAGGTCCTGCAGCATGGCTGCCGCCTGCAGCACGGCGCGCTCGCCCACGTCGCTGCCCGGGAATCCGCCGCCGATCACGATCCGCTCCACGCCGGCCCACGACGGCTGGCGCAGGAAGCGTTCGATCACCCAGGCCAGCTCCTGCGCGAACGCCTCGATCGCGCCGTGAAGCATGTCCGAAGCCTCGGACGCCTTGCTCCGGCCGATCGCCTGGTCGAGTTCCCGCTTGCCGAGGTCCTTCGAATGGACGCCGCCCAGCGGGTCCCTGCCCTTGCGCCGACGGCGCTGGCGCCAGCGCTCCAGCAGTTGCCGGAAGGCGGTCTGGCTGGCCTGGTCGCCGATGAAGCCGTCCTTGTCGCGCAGCTGGAGGCTGTAGCTCTCGACCGTCACGCAGAGCAATTCGCGGGCGCCGTGCGCTTCGGCAAGCGGCATCGCCTGCGGATCCTTGGCCATTGCTTTTTTCACTTCTTGCCGGAGGCGATATCGCTCAGTCGGCCGTGGTCTCGAGGATCAGCCGCGCCGTCTCTTCCGGCGCATCCCAATGGGGGTAGTGGCCGCAGCGCTCGAACCAGTGCAGCCGCGCATCGGGGAACAGCTGTTGCGCGCGTGTTGCCTGCCTGGGAGGGCAGACGCGATCGAGGCGGCCCCAGCCGATCACCATCGGCCTGCGCATCCGCCCGCGGGGCGCGCCCTCCAGCGGCGCCCCGCGCATGCAATCCTTCAGCATCGGATCGAAGGACCGGGCCGAGGCGTAGCTGCGCATTTCCTCCAGCACCAGAGCCGGCGACAGCTGGTGAGCGCGCGGCGAGAACCGCGCCAGAAACAGCGATCGCGACCACCCATGGGCGGCCATCGACGGCATCGCGAACTTCAGCGTCCGCGCGAGGCGCATCGACATGCGGATCGCGCCCTGGAACGCCAGGCGCTCCCATCCGGCCCAGAAGCCGCCCGGGTCGAGCAGGACCACCGTGCCCAGCGCCTCGCCGCGACGCGCCAGCTCGAGCACCAGCCGCGCGCCCATCGAACTGCCGACGGCATCGGTGCCCAGCAGATCGTGCTCGCGCAGGAATTGCGCCACCGCAGCGGCCAGCGTCTGCATCGAGACTTCGCCCGCCAGCGGCGGGCTCTTGCCGAAACCCGGGAGATCGATCGCCACCACGGCGCGTTCGGCGGCCAGAGGTTGGAGGATGGTTTGCCACGTGTGCCAGCTGCTGCCCAGTCCATGCACCAGCAGCAGAGGCTTTCCTTGACCGTGGCGGACATAGTTGATCAGCATCCGCCCACTATGGCTGGCCTGGGTGCCGGGCAGCATCAGCACGACGCACCATCGGCTGTAGGAGAAGGGCATCTTCGCGCGCCGATACACTGGCCCGATGCAATTGCCTCGTCGCAGGTGGCTCGCCGCCCTGGCCTTCCTGGCCCTCTTTTGCGCCGCCCTGGCTTCGACCGCCCAGGAGCAGCCGCTGCGCATCGGCTCCAAGCGCTTCACCGAGTCCTACATCCTGGCCGAGGTGCTGGCCCAGACCGCGGCGCCCCGGACTCCGGTCACACCGGTGGTGCGGCAGGGGCTCGGCAACACGGCCATCGTCTACGAGGCCCTGCGCTCCGGCGGGATCGACCTCTACGCCGAGTACACCGGCACCATCGCGCTGGAGATCCTCAAGGGCTCGCCATCGATGACGCTCGAAGCCATGAACGCCGCCTTGCGGCCGCTCGGCCTCGGCGTGGCGGTGCCGCTCGGCTTCAACGACGGCTATGCGCTCGCCATGCGCGCCGCCGACGCCGAGCGGCTCGGCGTGCGCACCCTGAGCGACCTGGCCGGCCATCCGGCGCTGCGGCTCGGCCTCTCGAACGAGTTCATCGGCCGCGCCGACGGCTGGCAGGGCCTGGCGGCGCGCTACGGCTTCGGCCAGACGCCGACCGGGCTGGACCACGGACTGGCCTACGAGGCGATCGCGGCGAAGCAGATCGACGTCATGGACATCTACACCACCGACGCCAAGATCGACCACCTGGGCCTGCGTGTGCTCGAGGACGACCGGCGCTATTTCCCGCGCTACGACGCGGTGCTGCTGTACCGGCTCGACCTGCCGACGCGGCTTCCCGAAGCCTGGGCCGCCTTGCAAAGGCTCGGGGGCCGCATCGACGAGCGCTCGATGATCGCGATGAACGCGCGCGCCGAACTGCAGGGCGTGGCCTTCGACGTCATCGCGCGCGATTTCCTGGCGGCGGGGCAGCCCGGAGCAAAGGCCGCCGCCGCGACCGACGTCGCGGCCCGCGGCTTCATGGCCAAGCTGTTCGGCCCCGACCTGGGTCGGCTTGCTCGCCAGCACCTGCTGCTGGTCGCCATCTCGGTCGGCGTCGCGATCCTGATCGCCGTGCCGCTGGGGATCGCGGTGTTCGCGCACCTGCGGTTGCGCGCCCTCGTGCTGGGCTTGACCGGCCTGCTGCAGACCATCCCCTCGCTGGCGCTGCTGGCGATCCTGATCTCGCTGCTCGGCGTGATCGGCACGCTGCCGGCGCTGATCGCGCTGACGCTCTATTCGCTGCTGCCGATCATGCGCAATACCGTGACCGGGCTCGCCGAAGTGCCCGCCGGCCTGCGCGAGGCCGGCACGGCACTGGGCCTGACCGGCGGGCAGAACCTGCGCGTGGTGCTGCTGCCGCTGGCGCTGCCCACGCTGCTGGCCGGGGTGCGCACCGCGACCACCATCGCGATCGGCACCGCCACCATCGCCGCCTTCATCGGCGCCGGCGGCTTCGGCGAACGCATCGTGACCGGGCTCGCGCTCAATGACCGCCAATTGCTGGTCGCGGGCGCGGTGCCGGCCGCGGTGCTGGCGCTGCTGAGCGAGGCGCTGTTCGAAGCCATCGAAGCCTTCATGCGCCGTCGCCGCGGGGGCGCTCCGGCCTCGGCTTAGACTCGCCTTCCCAAGAAGGCTCTCGCACATGCACATCGTCATCACCGGCGGCGCCGGATTCGTCGGCGCCCGGCTGGCCCGCACCCTGCTCGCCGGCGCGCAACGCTCACTCGCCGGAGCCCTCCCCGCATCGATCACGGCGATCACCCTGGTCGACCGCGCAGCGCCGCCGCCCGACCTCGCGGCCGATCCGCGCGTCGCCGCGGTGGTCGGCGACCTCAATGAACTGCTCGCCAGCGCACCCGAGCGCGTGCTGCCGCCGGGCACCGCGCTGGTCTTCCACCTGGCCGCCGCGGTCAGCGGCGAATGCGAGGCCGATTTCGACCTCGGGATGCGCAGCAATTTCGCCGCCACGAATGCCCTGCTCGACGCCTGCCGCCGGGTCGGCACCGTGCCGACACTGGTGTTCTCGAGCTCGCTCGCGGTCTTCGGCGATTCGCCTGAACAACCGCTGCCGACGGTGATCACCGACCAGACGCTGCCGACGCCGCAGACCAGCTACGGCATCCAGAAATTCGTCGCCGAGCAGTTGGTGGCGGACTACACGCGCAAGGGCTTCATCCGCGGCCGCAGCGTCCGACTCATGACGGTGAGCGTGCGGCCGGGCCGCCCCAACGGCGCCGCCTCCGGCTTCTTCAGCGGCATGATCCGCGAGCCCCTGGCGGGCCTGCCCGCCGCCTGCCCGGTCGCCGACGACACGCCGGTGGCGATCGCCTCGCCGGCGCGCACCATCGAGGGCCTGCTGCGCGCCGCCGAGGCCAGCGATGCCGAATGGGGCCCGCGCACTGCGCTCAACCTGCCCTCGCTCGCCACCACGGTGGGCGAGATGGCGGCGGCGCTGGCGCGCGTGGCCGGCCCGGCCGCCACCGCCCTGCTCGACCGCACGCCCGACCCGTCGATCCGGCGCATCGTGAAGTCCTGGCCCGGGCACTTCGAAACCGCGCGCGCCGCCGCGCTCGGCCTGCAGGCCGACGCCAGCTTCGAGACGGTGATCCGCGACTACGTCCGTGAAAATCCCGACGCAGTGAAGCTCGCTATTGCGGCATAGTCGCAGGTTGCCTTGCGGCCCTGGGTCCGCACTCTTTTCCACTCAGGAGACTCCCCCATGAAATTGAGCCAACTGGCCGCAGGCCTGGTCCTCGGCTTTGGCATCGCGAGCGCGGCCCTTGCGCAGACGACGATGAAGATCAGCATCTCGACCTCGCAGAACTCGCACCAGGGCGTCGCCATCGACACCTTCGCGAAGGAAGTCGCGAAGCGCACCAATGGCCGCTACAAGGTCGAGACCTTCTACAACGGCTCGCTGGGTGGCGAGCGTGAATCCATCGAAGCGGTGCAGCTCGGCACCCAGGAACTCGCCTTCTCGTCGACCGGCCCGGTGCCGAACTTCGTGCCCGAGACCAAGATCCTCGACGTGCCCTTCCTGTTCCGCGACAAGGCGCACGCCCGCGCGGTGCTCGACGGCCCGATCGGCCAGGACATGCTGGTCAAGTTCGACGCCAAGGGCTTCAAGGCATTGGGCTGGGGCGAGAACGGCTTCCGCCACATGACCAACAGCAAGCGCGACGTGAAGGCGCCCGAGGACCTCAAGGGCCTGAAGATGCGCACCATGGAGAACCCGGTGCACATCGCGGCCTACAAGGGCTTCGGCATCATCACCACGCCGATGGCCTTCCCCGAGGTGTTCACCGCGCTCCAGCAGGGCACGGTCGACGGCCAGGAGAACCCGCTGCCCGTGATCATCTCGGCCAAGTTCGACCAGGTGCAGAAGCACCTCACGCTGACCGGCCACGTCTACTCGCCCTGCATCTTCCTGATGAGCAAGGGCACCTTCGACAAGCTCAGCGCCGCCGACAAGCAGGCCTTCCTCGATGCCGCCAAGGAAGGCATCAAGGCCAACCGGGCCCGCGTCGACGAAGACGATGCCAAGGGCGTGGCCGACCTGCGCGCCAAGGGCATGACCGTCATCGACAACGTCGACAAGGCCAAGTTCGTGGCCGCGCTGGCGCCGGTCAACGCCGACTTCGAGAAGCAGTTCGGCAAGGCCAACCTGGACAAGATCCGCGACGTCAAGTAACCCGCCGCCGCGAAACTTCTCGCGGCCGCACGCGCCCGCACAGCCTGCGCTGGCGGGCGTTTTTTTGTCCGAACCCTGATGCGCTCATGAAATCCGCCTTCCTCGCACTCGACCGCTGGACCACCGGCCTGGCGATGGCGATCGCCTGCTTCATGCTGGTGGTCGCCTCCGCCCTCGGCGTGTTCCAGATCGTCACCCGCTTCGTGCTCGAACAACCGGCCGAATGGTCCGAGATCCTGATCCGCATCAGCCTGATCTGGATGGTTTTCCTGGGCATCCCGACCGCCTTCCGCGAGGGCGCGATGGTCAGCGTCGACGTGCTCTACCGCTGGAGTCCACCGAAAGTCCGCCGCGTGCTCGACTGGGTGGTGTGCCTGGCCGCGCTGACCCTGATCGCGGTCATCATCTGGTGGGGCTGGGATTACGCGCAGCGCGGCAGCGTGCAGTCGATGGCCGGCCTCGAATCGGTCTCTATGTTCTGGGCCTACCTGGCGCTGCCGGTGGGCGGGCTGTTCTGCGTGATCGGCATCATCGCCAACCTGATCGACCCGAAGCGCAACGAACTGGAAACCGCTCAATGACCCCCGTGATGATCACGACCATGGTGGTGTGCTTCGCACTCACCATCTCCGTCGCCGTTTCCATCGGCCTGGCCTCGGTGCTCGGCATCCAGGCCTCCAGCGCGAACATGCTGATCTCCGTCAAGGAGATGTTCAACGCGATCAACAAGTTTCCGCTCGCCGCCATTCCCTTCTTCATCCTGGCCGGCAACCTGATGGAGACCGGCGGCATCTCGCGCCGCCTGGTCGACTTCGCCAAGAGCCTGGTGGGCGGCGTGCAGGGCGGCCTGCCGATGACCTGCGTGCTGACCTGCATGATCTTCGCCGCGGTGTCGGGCTCCTCGGTGGCGACCACCTTCGCGATCGGCGCCATCCTGATCCCGGCGCTGATCAAGCACGGCTACCCGGTGGGCTACGCCGCCGCGCTGCAGGCCACCAGCGCCGAGCTCGGCGTGATCATCCCGCCCTCGATCCCGATGATCCTGTACGGCGTCAGCGCCGAGGTCTCGATCGGCGAGCTGTTCATCGCCGGCTTCGGCCCGGGCATCCTGATCAGCCTGGCCCTGATGGCCTTCGTCTACGTCTATTGCAAGTTCAAGGGACTGGGCAAGAACGACGGCGACGGCCGGCTCGGCGTCGGCACCGCGACCTGGCGCGCCGGCTGGGCGCTGCTGATGCCGGTGATCATCCTCGGCGGCATCTACGGCGGCATCTTCACGCCCACCGAGGCGTCGGCGGTGGCGGTGCTCTACGCGCTGATCGTCGGCACGCTGATCTACCGCGAGATCAGGCCGGCCGGACTCTATGCGGTGCTGCGCAAGTCGGTGGTGTCGTCGTCGGTGATCATGTTCATCATCGCCAACGCCGGGCTGTTCGCCTTCCTGATCACGCGCGCCGGCGTGCCCGACGCCATCGGCCGCTGGCTGCAGGAGGTGCTGCAGTCGCCGGCGATGTTCCTGCTCGGCGTCAATGGCGCCCTGTTCGTGATCGGCATGTTCATCGAGACCAGCGCGGCGATCATCGTGCTGGCGCCGATCCTGGCGCCGGTGGCGATGCACTTCGGCATCGATCCGGTGCACTTCGGCCTGGTGATGGTGGTGAACCTGGCGCTCGGCATGATCACGCCGCCCTTCGGCGTCAACCTGTTCGCGGCCTGCACCGTGGCGCGCATTTCGCTCGACCGCATCGTGCCCTACCTGGTCCCGTTCGTGCTGGTGATCCTGGCCTGCCTGATGGTGGTCACCTACGTGCCCGGCATCTCGCTCGGGCTGCGCGACCTGGTCTACTCGAAATAGCGCCGATGCCGGCGGTTTCACGACGCCGTCACGCAAGAGGCCCATGCTGCGGCGCTCGACCACCGAACGCCGCAGCACCCCATGTTCCTCATCAAGACCGACAAGGCGCGCCATGAACTCCGCCCCGGCTGCCGCAGCCTGGGCCAGCGCGAACGCGCCCTGCTGCTGATGGCCGATGGCCAGCGGTCGGTGACCGACTTCGGCCAGCTGTTCGGCGGCCGGGACGAAGCCGGGCGTGTCGCGCTGCATCTGGTGCGCGAAGGCTACCTCCTGGATCGCGGACCCCTGGCGCAGGACCGCGTGCCGATGCCGGTGCAGCAACAGCCGGCCGACCCCGCGCCGGCCGCGGCCGATGCCTTCGACGGCAAGCGCTCGCTCGCCACCACGCGCATGTTCCTTTTCGATCTGTGCGAACGCATGTTCGTGCGCCGCGATCCCCTGCTGGCCGAGCGCTTTCGCGAGCTGCTGCGGGAGGCGCGCGACCGCGCCGCGATGCTGGCCGTGGCGAGCGAGATGCTCGACGAAATCGAACAGGCAGCGGGCACCGAACGCGCCGAGTCGATCCGCGAGCGCATCGACCGGCTGCTGCCTTCGACGGCCGTGCACTGAAAAACGCCGGCCGGGCGGCCGCCGATTCCCTTACACTCGCCCGGTCAGGAGAGCGTCCCGCCACCATGGGACCGCCGAAGGCGCAGGTCCCTCGAAACACGGGCCCGAACGCTCAGGCAAAAGGACTGACGAAGCGCCCGTTCCCGGGCGTTTCCTTGCTGGAGAGAGGCGGTTCGTCGCGCAGTCGCGCCGGTCCGTCCACCGAAGGAGCAAACCCCGATCGTGGGGCGAATCTCTCAGGTAAAGCGGACAGCAGGGGTGGCCCATGGCTTCTCGCCATGGAACTAGACTGCCCCTTTGGAGATACGCCCTTGGCCGCCGCATCCGACGATCTGCAGAAGACCCCGCTCCACGGCCTCCACCTGGAGCTCGGCGCCCGCATGGTGCCCTTTGCCGGCTACGCGATGCCGGTGCAATACCCCGCCGGCCTGATGGCCGAGCACAAGCACACGCGCGAGGCCGCCGGCCTGTTCGACATCTCCCACATGGGACAGCTGCGCCTGGCCGGCCCCGATGCCGCCGCCGCCTTCGAGAGCCTGATGCCGGTCGACGTGATCGGCCTGGCGCCCGGCAAACAGCGCTACGGGCTGCTGCTGAACGACGAAGGCGGCATCCTCGACGACCTGATGTTCTTCAACGAAGGCCAGGATTCGCTGTTCGTGATCGTCAACGGCGCCTGCAAGCAGGCCGATATCGCGCACATCACGGCCCGGATCGGCCAGCGCTGCCAGGTGCTGCCGATGCCCGACCACGCGCTGCTCGCGCTCCAGGGGCCGCAGGCCGCGGCCGCGTTGGCGCGCCTGTCGCCCGGCATCGAGCGCTTCGTCTTCATGACCGGCGGCACGGTGCAGATCGGCGGCATCGCGGCCTTCGTGACGCGCAGCGGCTACACCGGCGAGGACGGTTTCGAGATCTCGGTCGCCGCCCGCGACGCCGAGCCACTGGCCCGCCTGCTGCTGGCCCAGCCCGAGGTGAAGCCGATCGGCCTGGGCGCGCGCAACTCGCTGCGGCTGGAAGCCGGCCTGTGCCTCTATGGCAGCGACATCGACGCCGGCACCACGCCGGTCGAGGCCTCCCTCGGCTGGGCGATCCAGAAGGTGCGGCGCACGGGCGGCGCACGCGAAGGCGGCTTCCCCGGCGCGGCCAGGGTGCTGGCGCAGCTCACCGCCGCCAACGGCGCGGCCGGCCACCTGGACCACGAGACGCTCAAGCGCAAGCGGGTCGGCCTGGTGGCGCTGGAACGCATTCCGGTGCGCGACGGCACGATGCTCGAATCCTTCGAGGGCGGCCTGGCCATCGGCCAGGTCACCAGCGGACTGCTGGGCCCGACCGTCGACCGGCCGGTCGCAATGGGCTACGTCGCGCTGGCCTATGCCGAGCCCGGAACACGGATCCAGGCCATCGTGCGCGGCAAGCCGGTGCCGATGGAAGTGAGCACCCTGCCCTTCGTTCCCGCGCGCTACCACCGGGGCTGAGGCCTTCCTCGATTTCTCGATTTCTTCAAGCCAGACACTTTTCAAGGAGATTTTCATGAGCCTCAAGTACACCAAGGACCACGAGTGGGTGCGGCAGGAAGCCGACGCGGCGCTGGTCACGGTCGGCATCACGGTGCATGCGCAGGACGCCCTCGGCGACGTGGTCTTCGTCGACCTGCCCGAAGTCGGCAAGAGCTTCGCCCAGGGCGATGTCGCCGGCGTGGTCGAGTCGGTCAAGGCCGCGGCCGACGTGTTCATGCCGGTGTCTGGCGAGATCACCGAGGTCAACGAGGCGCTGCGCGCCGATCCCTCGCTCGCCAACAGTGCACCGATGGACGCCGGCTGGTTCTTCAAGGTGCGCGTGAGCGACCCCGCGCAGCTCGAGCCGCTGCTCGACGAAACCGCCTACGCGAAATTCTCCGCCGACAACTGACCCCTACGCCCGACCGGACCCTTCCATGCCGACGCCCGTGCTGCCCACTGCCCCCTCGCTCAGCGAACTCCAGAACGCCGAAGAATTCATCGCGCGCCACATCGGCATCGAAGCCGAGGACGAAGTCCGCATGCTCGCCGCCGTCGGCTCGGCCACGCGCGCCGAGCTTATCGACGGCATCGTGCCGCCGGCCATCCGCCGGCGCCGGCCGATGCGGCTGGCGCCGCCGATCACCGAAGCCGATGCGCTGGCCGAGCTGAAGGCGATCGCCGCCAAGAACAAGGTGGCCAGGAACTTCATCGGCCAGGGCTACTACGGCACCCACACGCCCGGCGTGATCCTGCGCAACGTGCTCGAGAACCCGGCCTGGTACACCGCCTACACGCCCTACCAGGCCGAGATCTCGCAGGGCCGCATGGAGGCGCTGGTCAATTTCCAGACCATGGTCTGCGACCTCACGGGCATGGCGATCGCCAACGCCTCGATGCTCGACGAGGCCACTGCGGCGGCCGAGGCGATGACATTGGCCCGCCGCAGCGTGAAGAGCAAGAGCAACGTGTTCCTGGTGTCGGGCGACTGCCATCCGCAGACCATCGAGGTGATCCGCACGCGCGCCGCGCCGCTGGGCATCGAGGTCAAGGTCAGCACCGCCTCCGAGACGCTGCCGCACCTGATGGCCAGCGGCGGCTTCTTCGGCGCGCTCGCGCAATACCCCGCCACCACCGGCCAGGTGCACGACCTGCGCCCGCTGGCCGGCCACGCGCACCAGTGCGAGGCCGCCTTCTGCGTCGCGGCCGACCTGCTGGCATTGACGCTGCTGGCGCCGCCGGGCGAATGGGATGCGGACATCGTCTGCGGCACCACCCAGCGCTTCGGCATGCCGATGTGCAACGGCGGCCCGCATGCGGCCTACCTGGCCTGCCGCGATGAATTCAAGCGCTCGCTGCCCGGGCGGCTGGTGGGCGTCAGCGTCGACGCGCACGGCCAGCCGGCCTACCGGCTGGCGCTGCAGACGCGCGAGCAGCACATCCGGCGCGAGAAGGCGACCTCGAACATCTGCACCGCGCAGGTGCTGCCCGCCGTGGTGGCGAGCATGTACGCCGTCTACCATGGCCCTGAAGGCCTGCGCCGCATCGCGCAGCGCGTCGCCCTGCTGACCGCGGTGCTGGCGCAGGGCCTCGAACAACTGGGCCGCGAGCTGGTCAACGGCACCGCCTTCGACTCGCTCACGATCCGCACCGGCGACGACACGCAGGCGATCAACGAACGCGCACAAGCCGCCGGCATCAACCTGCGCCACCGTCTGCAGCACCACCTGGGCGTCTCGCTCGACGAGACCACCACGCGGGCCGACGTCGTGACGCTGTGGGGTCTGTTCGCGCCGGCCGGCACGCCGGCGCCCGACTTCGACGCCATCGCCGCCGCGGCGGCGCCGCGCCTGCCCGAGGACCTGCGCCGCACGAGCGCCTTCCTGACGCACCCGGTGTTCAACACCCACAAGAGCGAAACCGCGATGCTGCGCTACATCCGCAGCCTGAGCGACAAGGACCTCGCGCTCGACCGCAGCATGATCCCGCTGGGCAGCTGCACCATGAAGCTCAACGCGACCAGCGAGATGATCCCGATCACCTGGCCCGAGTTCGCCGACATCCACCCGTTCGCGCCGCCCGAGCAGATGCTGGGCTATGCGCAGCTCGACGCCCAGCTGCGCGCCTGGCTCTGCGAAGCGACCGGCTACGCGGGCATCAGCCTGCAGCCCAACGCCGGCTCGCAGGGCGAATACGCGGGCCTGCTCGCGATCAAGGCCTTCCATGAGGCCAAGGGCGAAGCGCATCGCGACGTCTGCCTGATTCCCTCGTCCGCGCATGGCACCAATCCGGCCAGCGCCCAGATGGTGGGCATGCAGGTGGTGGTGACGGCCTGCGACGCCGACGGCAATGTCGACATCGACGATCTGAAGCGCGCCTGCGAGAAGCACGGCGACAAGCTGGCCGCGGTGATGATCACCTACCCCAGCACCCACGGCGTGTTCGAGACCCGCGTCAAGGAACTCTGCGAGATCGTGCACGCGCACGGCGGCCGGGTCTACGTCGACGGCGCCAACATGAACGCGCTGGTCGGCGTGGCCGCCCCGGGCGAGTTCGGCGGCGACGTCAGCCACCTGAACCTGCACAAGACCTTCTGCATCCCGCACGGCGGCGGCGGCCCCGGCGTCGGGCCGGTGTGCGTGGTGGAAGACCTGGTGCCCTACCTGCCGGGCCATGTCACCGGCGGGCTGGCGTCGAACGGCGCCGTCGGCGCGGTCTCCGCCGCGCCGCTGGGCAATGCGGCGGTGCTGCCGATCAGCTGGATGTACTGCCGCATGATGGGCGCCAAGGGCCTGCAGGCGGCGACCGAGACCGCGATCCTCAGCGCCAACTACATCAGCGCGCGGCTCAAGGACCACTACCCGACGCTGTACGCGAGCCCGAACGGCCACGTGGCGCACGAGTGCATCCTCGACCTGCGCCCGCTCAAGGAGGCCAGCGGCGTGAGCGCAGAGGACGTCGCCAAGCGACTCATCGACTACGGCTTCCATGCGCCGACGCTGAGCTTTCCGGTGCCCGGCACGCTGATGGTGGAGCCGACCGAGAGCGAGCCGCTGGCCGAGCTCGACCGCTTCATCGACGCCATGATCGCGATCCGGGGCGAGATCCGCCGCGTCGAGGAAGGCATCTGGCCCAAGGACGACAACCCGCTGCGCAACGCCCCCCACACCGCCGCCAGCCTGCTCGGCAGCGAATGGACGCGGCCCTACTCGCGGGAGCTCGGCGCCTTCCCGCTGGACAGCCTCCGACAGGCCAAGTACTGGCCGCCGATCGGCCGGGTCGACAACGTCTACGGCGACCGCAACCTGTTCTGCAGCTGCGTGCCGCTGGACGCGTACGCCAAGGCCTGAGGATTTAGAAACATTTTTTTACAATTGAAAGCCCCTCCGGCTGTCGATTTCGCGTTCGCTGCTTCGACGTCCAATCAGAGCCCCGGAACTGCCCGGTCGATCCCGACCGGCGCCGGCCTCGAATCCGAAGGAGCAACGACATGCGATACATGGTGATCGTCAAGGCCAGCAAGGACTCGGAAGCCGGCGTGATGCCGAGCGAACAGCTGCTGACCGACATGGGCAACTACAACGAGGCGCTGGTCAAGGCCGGCGTGCTGCTCGCGATGGAAGGCCTCCATCCCAGCGCCAAGGGCGCCCGCATGCGCTTCTCCGGCAAGGACCGGACCGTGGTCGACGGCCCCTTCAGCGAGACCAAGGAGCTGATCGCCGGCTTCTGGCTGTGGCAGGTGCGCTCGAAGGAGGAAGCGCTCGAATGGCTGCGCCGCGCGCCCTTCGACGATGGCACCGAGCTCGAGCTGCGCCAGGTGTTCGAGCTGGACGACTTCGGCGCCGAGCTCACGCCGGAGCTGCGCGCGCAGGAACAGCGGGTGCTCGCCGAAGTCGCCGCCAAGCGCGCCTGAACGGACGCCCGAAGGAGACACGACCATGAAATTCATGATCATTCGCAAGGCCGACCCCGAGACCGAGGCCGGCGCGATGCCGACCCAGCAGCTGGTCGCCGACATGATGAAGTACAACGAGCAGATGATCGCCGCAGGCGTGATGCTCGACGGCATGGGCCTGAAGCCCAGCGCCACGGGCGCCCGCATCCAGTTCAAGGGCGGCAGGCCGACCGTGATCGACGGCCCGTTCGCCGAGACCAAGGAACTGGTCGCAGGCTTCACCTTGATCCAGGTGAAGTCGAGGGAGGAAGCGCTCGAATGGGTCAAGCGCTGGCCGCCGATCGACGGCCACGGCAACGTCGCGCTGGAGCTGCGCCAGGTCTACGAGGCGGAAGATTTCGGCGCCGAGTTCACGCCCGAGATCCGCAAGCAGGAAGAGAACCTGCGCGAGCGCGCCGTGGCCCGGCAAGCGGCCGGCAAGGCCTGAGGAGCACTCGCATGCAAGCCATCCTTCCGACCGCGCCCGCCTCGGGCGCCGCCCTCTGGACCGGCCGCATCCTCAGCGGCCTGGTCGTCGCGTTCCTGCTGTTCGACGGCGCCATCAAGGTGGTCGAGATGGACGTGGTCAAGCAGTCACTGGCCGAACTCGGCTATCCGACGGACATCGCCTTCGGCCTCGGCGTGCTGACGCTCGCGATCGGCGTGCTCTACGCCATCCCGCGCAGCTCGGTGCTCGGCGCCATCCTGCTGACGGGCCTGCTCGGCGGCGCCATGGCGACCCACCTGCGCGTGGGCAGCCCGGTCTTCAGCCATCTGCTGTTCGGGCTCTACATCGGACTCATGGCCTGGGGCGGCCTCTTCCTGCGCGACGAGCGGCTGCGCGCCATGCTCCCGCTGCGGCGCTGAGCGCACAACGCTATCCTTGCGGGATGAGATTCGTGATCCTCCGCAAGGCCGACCGGCGCACCGAGACCGGCCTCGACGCCGACGAGACGCTGCCGGTGGCCCCCGCGCTCCCCCATGCCGCGCTGCAGGCCAGCTCGCACGGCGTCCGCCTGCACTTCTCGGCGGACGGCCCGCAGCGGGTGCCGGGGCCGTTCGAGCACACCGAAGACCTGGTGGCGGGCTTCGGCTTCTTCGAGGCCGACTCGCTGCAGGCGGCCACCGAACAGCTCGCCCGCTGGGTGCCGGGCCCCGAGGCCGCTCCCGTGCTCGAGATTCGCGAGTCGGGCTGCCCCGGCGGCCTGCCGGGGATCCACTCGTCGGCCGCGCAGCAGGATCCGGATCCGCGTTTCATGGTGATGCTGCTGTCCGACGCGCAGCTGGAGGCCGACGCGCCCACCGCCCCCGAACGGCTCGACGCGATGGCCCGGCGCAATGACCAGAGCGTCGCAGCCGGCGTGCTGCTGGCGGGCGAAGGCCTGAAGTCGACCGCCAAGGGCGCCCGCCTGAAGTTCGGCGGCGGCAAGCCGCGCGTGGTCGACGGTCCCTTCGCCGAAGCGAAGGAGCTGATCGCGGGCTTCTGGCTGATCCGTGCCCGGTCGATGGATGAAGCGATCGAATGGGCGAGTCGCTACCCCTACGCGCCGGTGCATCCCGTGGTCGAGATCCGCCCCGTGCGCGAGATGTCGCGATAGGCGCTCCCGGATGAACGTCGCCGAGACGCATCGCGCGATCAACGCGGTCTGGCGCATCGAGTCGGCCCGGATCATCGGCGCGCTCGCCAGGATGGTGCGCGACGTCGGCGTGGCCGAGGAGCTGGCGCAGGACGCGCTGGTCGCGGCCCTCGAACATTGGCCGCGCGAGGGCATCCCGGACAATCCGGGCGCCTGGCTCACCGCCGCGGCCAAGCGCCGCGCGATCGACCTGCTGCGCAAGCGCACGCTGCATGCGAACAAGGAAGGGGAAATCGGCCGCGAACTCGACGCGCAACATGCGATCGCCGCCGCCGACTTCGCCGAGGCGGTGGACGCCGCGCTCGACGACGAGGTGGGCGACGACCTGCTGCGCCTGGTATTCACGGCCTGCCATCCGGTGCTTTCGCCCGAGGCGCGGGTCGCCCTGACCCTGCGCCTGCTGGGCGGCCTGACCACCGACGAGATCGCGCGCTCCTTCCTGGTGCCGGAAGCGACGATCGCGCAGCGCATCGTGCGCGCCAAGCGAACGCTGGCCGCCGCGCGAGTGCCCTTCGAGGCGCCGCGCGCGCACGAACTGGCCGCGCGCCTTGCGTCGGTGCTCGAGGTCATCTACCTGGTGTTCAACGAGGGCTATTCGGCCACTGCCGGCGAGGACTGGATGCGTCCGGCGCTGTGCGAGGAAGCGCTGCGGCTCGGGCGCATCCTGGCCGAGCTCGTCGCCGAGGAGCCCGAAGTTCATGGCCTGGTCGCGCTGATGGAGATCCAGGCCTCGCGCGCGGCCGCGCGCATCGACGCCGACGGAGAACCGGTGCTGCTGCTCGAGCAGAACCGCGCGCGCTGGGACCAGATGCTGATCCGGCGCGGCCTCGCCGCCCTGGCGCGTGCCGAGAAGCTCGGCGGCACCCTGGGGCCCTATGCCCTGCAGGCCGCCATCGCCGCCTGCCACGCACGCGCGCGCCACGCGGCGCAAACCGACTGGACGCGCATCGCCGCGCTTTACGAGGCACTGGCCCAGCTCGCGCCCTCGCCGATCGTCGAGCTGAACCGGGCCGTGGCGCTGTCGATGGCCTTCGGCCCGGCGGTGGGCCTTGAAGTCGTCGACGCACTGCGCTCGGAGCCGCAGTTGCAGGGCTACCACCTGCTGCCGAGCGTGCGCGGCGACCTGCTCGCCAAGATGGGCCGAAAGGCCGAGGCCCGCGAGGAGTTCAAGCGGGCGGCGGAACTCACGCGCAACGCACGCGAGCGCAAGCTGCTGCTGATGCGCGCGCTGGCCTGTTCCGGCGGCCCCGCGAGCGCCGGTTGACCGGCCCTCGCGCTATTTCTTCGCCACCGCGCCGGTCGCGAGCTGGGCGCGCAGCTCCTTCAGCCTGGCCTTCAACCGACGCTCGTTGACCGGGCCCATGCGCACCAGCATCTTCTGGCCGGCCGAGAGCGCTTCCAGCTGGGGGTCGGCGAACTCGTAGCTGATCCAGGGATGTTGCGGCGCCATCTCGCCTTTCACTTCGGTGAGCTTCACCTGCACCGGCCCGGCGGGTTCGGGCGCCTGCAGCAGATGGTCGATCACGGCCACCAGGCGGTCGTTGAAATACTTGCCCGGATAGCCCAGCTCTTCGTAGGCCTGCTGGAACAGCGGATAGAGCCTGGCATAGAGCGCCACCGCCCGGGCCGTGTCCACCGACTCGACGAACAGCACGAACGGCGTGTAGCGGCTGGCGTTGTCCGCGCCGATGGTCTTCAGCTCGCCCGCGCCCTGCACCTCGAAGGACTTGGGCGCCCGTTGTGCCGGCCACATGCGCGCAGGCGCCTGCGCCCGCGGCAGGTTGTCCACGGTGGCGACGAAGCGACGCACGAAGCCACCGGCCTCGAGGAAGGTGCCGACCGACTTCTTCCCGAGCAGTTCGTTGAGCGCCGCGGTGACGCGGCCATCGGCGTCGTTCAGCGCGGGCAGCGCGGCCTCGGGCTCGGCCAGTGCATCGACCGGATTCTGCGGGCCGACCGCCACCGGAGGGGGCGTGTCGGCCGGTGCGGCCGAGGGCGGCGGCGCGCTGACGACGGGCGGTGCCGGTGGCGCTTCCTTCTGCAGCGACCAGCGCCACCAGCCGAAGGCGGCCGCGAGGATCACGGCAACGACAATCACCAGGGTCCACACCGAAGACTCGCGTGCTGGCCTGAATTCTGCTGGGTCCCGTTCGGGCATGGTGGAATCCTCTTTTCTCAAATGCGGGCAATGCGTGCGGTCCATTGGAAACCACGCGGGCGCTTCCTGCCGTAACGCTCTGTGAGCGTCAAGGAATCCGAATGAACATCGACTTTTCCACCCTGACCGAGTACCAGCGGTACAAGCTCATGGCGAGCCTGATCGTGCCACGGCCGATCGCGCTGGTGACCACGCTCGGCGAAGACGGCATCGTCAATGCCGCGCCCTTCAGCATGTTCAACATGCTCGGCGAAGAACCGCCGATCGTGATGATCAGCGTCAACCGGCTGCAGGACGGCGTGCTCAAGGACACCGCGGCCAACATCGTGCGCAGCGGCGAATTCGTGATCCACCTGGCGGACGAGGACATCGCCGAGCAGATGCATCGCTGCGGCGAGCGCCATCCGCCGCACGTGAGCGAGCTCGAGGTGGTCGGCTTCACCGCGCTGCCCAGCGAAGCGGTCAAGCCACCGCGAATCGCCGAGGCGCCGGTGGCTTTCGAATGCACGCTCTGGGAGACGCTCGAAACCGAAAGCCGGCAGATCTTCATCGGCCAAGTGCGCTGGATGCACGCGCGCGACGAACTGATCGACACCGAGACCTGGCGCGTGCGCCTGCAGCACTACTTCCCGGTCGGCCGCTTCGGCGCGAGCTTCTATGTGAAGACGCGCGAGCGCTATGCGCTCGCGGCGCAGAACGGAGCGCGAAGCACGCCGATCGACGAGATGTAGCGTGGGGGCTCAAGCCGGCGCCGGGCCGCCCCAAGGCGGCTTGCGGCCCCCTCGGGGGGCAGCGACCACACGCAGTGAGGGAGCGTGGGGGCTCAGTCCAGCCGGACGACGTGCGCGCTGCGCGGATCGACACGGCCATCATGCAGATCGGCGACCACCTGCTGCGCGGCTTCGAAGCCCCGGCTTTCCGCCAGCGTCATCCAGCGACTGTCCGGACGGCTGAGTTCGGCGATGAAGCGGCCCTGGGCGTCGTTGAAGCGCCGGTTCACCTCCTGCGGACCCCAGTCTGCGTTGCGCTTGCGGATCTGCACCGGCGCGAAATACAGCAAGGGCTTGGGACCCGGCAGCGGGGTTTCGGCGAGGAAGGCGGTCTTCTGCGCCGAGCCGGCGTAGCAGTCGTAGACCAGCGCCGCGCCGAAATGATGGTGGAGGGTGGCGCGCAGATCGTCATCGCCCGAGAAGTCGACGTAGAGCGTTGGCACACTGGCGGGCAGCAAGGTGGCGCTCGTGTAGGGCAGAACCTGGTCGTAGCAACGCAGGTTCTCGACGAAGCCGCGGTTGCGCTCCGAGGTCAGGGCGATCAGGCTCAGCCCCTCGCGCTGTCCGAGGCAGAAGGCGGTGCCGTAGGCCGTCTTGCTCGACGCACTGGAGACGACCACCTGCGTGGCGCCGAAGAAGGCGTTGTCCTCCAGGAAATCCGCCAGCATGAAGGAGGTGATGAAGAGCGGACGCACCAGCATCTGGTAGTTCTCGAGCGCCTGGACATAGCCGGCGTCGCGGCTGCAGCGCATGTACTGGTTGTAGGCCGAGACCAGTTCGCTGCGGTGCGGCGCGCCGTCGTAGAAGCCGCGCTCGGTCACGCGCACCGGTGTCATGCGCAAGTGGCTGGCGATCGGGAAGTAGCCGTAGAAGCGTTCTCCGACCTCGACGCCGTCGACCGTGGATGCGAACACATCGGCGAAGCCCCAGGCCGGCATGTGGCCCCAGTCCGGGTCGCCGGTCGGGAAGAACGACCAGTACTTCATCATCGCGTCGCCGAAGGCCGCGTAGGTGATGTTGTTGGTGGTCAGCGCAAAGCGGTCGATGCGCAGCAGCACCTCGCCGGCGGCCAGCACGCCGGGGTCCTGCGCGCTGCGAAGGCGCGTGGTGCCCAGCGCGTCCTTGCGGGTCTCGAGACGGGTTAAAGTGAAAGCGACGCTCATGTCTTGTCCCAGGTGATTCGGGGGTCGACCCCCTTGCCAAAAAATGTACCGCCGCACATCCACCAGCGGGTTCGGAAAACAGGAGGAGGCCGCCGCGCCCCGCTCCAAGCCGCTGAAACGCCCGACGCAAGCCCGGGGCAAGTTCACCGTGCAGGCCATCTACGACGCGTTTGTTCGGATATGGAATGCCGAGGGCTGGGACGGCGTGACGACCCGCGCCGTGGCCCTCGAAACCGGCATTGCGGTCGGCACGCTGTACGACTACTTTCCGGACAAGGAGGCGCTGCTCTCGGGCTACGTGCGCCATTGCATCGAGGCCTTGCTGCGGCGGCTCGACACCGACGTCATCGCACCGCCGGCCACGGAACTGCCGGCGCGGGAGCGCGTGAAGCAGCTGGTCCGGATCACGTGCGACACCCGGCTCGAAGGGCTGCCGGCCTTCGACCGCGGCATGCTGCAGCTGGAGCACCGCGTGGCCGAGCCCAAGCACCATCAACGTGTGTATGACGAACTGGCGATCCGGTGGCGCGAGGCCTTCGCGGCCTGCACCGACCTGCCGCGGCCACCGCCGCCGTCGACCATCCAGGCCTTGCTGACCGCGGCCTGGGGCGGACGACGCTATCGCCTTCTGCTGCGGCCCGATCCACCGGACGACGCCGGCTGGGTCGCCGAGATGGAGGCGATCGTGCTGCACCGCATCGCACTGGCGCAGCCCAAGCAGGGTTGACGTCTTCGTCGACGCCTTGCCCATGCATCGCCCATGCATCGCCCAAGCAAAAGGCCACCCGGAGGGTGGCCTTTTTGTCTGCGTGCTTCGCGTTGAGCACCAGATTCGATATCTGGAGCGGGAGAAGAGTCTCGAACTCTCGACCTCAACCTTGGCAAGGTTGCGCTCTACCAACTGAGCTACTCCCGCGAAGCCTCTGATTATAGTGCATTTTTTTCGACTTCTTCGCCGGCCGGCAAATGAATGAGGCCGGTGCGCAAATCGAACTCGAACACCTCGCCATAGCGCCCCCATTCGATCGCGGTCCGCAGCACGCGCTCGGCGGTCGGCCGGTCCAGGCTTTCCTCGAGCAGATCGAGGAAGGGTTCCTGCGGCAACTCGCCCGCCGGTGCCTGCTCCAGGCTGTGGCGGATGTGCGCCGCGAGCGGTACGTGCGCCAGCAGCTGCTGGCCCAGCAGTTGCTGGCGCAGCGTGTGCGCGCCAGCCACATAGCGGCGGCCCAGTTCCGTGAGATGCAGGTCGGCATCCGCCAGCTGCGCGAAGCCCAGCATCGACAGGGCCTGCGCCAGCGGCAGCAGGTCGTGGTCGGTGAGCTCGGCCTCCTCCGCGAGCTGCGGCAGATCGGCTCGCCCTTCGCGGCCGTCATCCACYAGCATCTCGAGCAAGGCCTCCATGCGGCCGATGTCGGCATCGGGCAGGCGATCGCCCAGGTGCATGCGCACCGGCTCCTCGGGCGGGCGGCCGGCCACCGGCGCGCCGGCGGTCATCAGCGCGTAGGCCTCGTCGATCAGCGCCCTCACCTCCAGGCTGTCGGCGTCGCGCGGCCGCGCGAGCCGGATCGGCAGTTCCGCGCGCACGCGGCCCGGGTCGGCCGCGAAGATCAGCACGCGGTCGGCCATCAGTACCGCTTCCTCGATGTTGTGCGAGACGACCAGCATCGCCTTGGTCGGCATCGCGCCGCCGCCCCAGAGCCGCAGGATGTCGTCGCGCAATCGCTCGCCGGTCAGCACGTCCAGCGCCGAGAACGCCTCGTCCATCAGCAGCACCTCGGGCTCCACCACCAGCGCGCGCGCGATGCCCACGCGCTGCCGCATGCCGCCCGACAGCTCGCGCGGCAAGGCACCCTCGAAACCGGCGAGGCCGATCAGCTCGATCGCAGCATTCGCGCGCCGGGCCCGCTCCGCCGGCGCCACGCCGCGCGCCTCCAGCCCCAGCTCGACGTTCTGCTGCACCGTGAGCCAGGGAAAGAGCGCGAAGGACTGGAACACCATCGCGATGCCGCGCGCCGGCCCGTAGAGCGGCTGGCCGCGGTAGCGCACGCTGCCGGTGTCGACGCCGATCAGGCCCGCAAGGATGCGCAGCAGCGTCGACTTGCCCGAGCCCGACTGGCCCAGCAGCGCCACGATCTCGCCTTCGGCCAGGCGGAAGTCGACGCCTTCGAGCACCGAACGCGCGGCGCCGTCGGCCGAGCGAAACGACTTGCCCACACCCTTCAATTCAACGATGGCTTCGGCCATGGACCCTCCTCGCGCGTTCATCTTCAAAAGTGCATCCTGTTCTCGGCCAGCTCGTAGAGGCGACGCCACACGAAGTGGTTCATGCCCATGACGAACACGCACATCACGCCGATGCCCAGCGCGATGCGCGGAAAATCGCCGATGGCCGTCATGTGGGCGATGTAGCTGCCCAGGCCCGCGGCCTGCAGCGTGGTGTCGCCCCAGGTCACGTACTCGGCCACGATGCTCGCGTTCCAGGAGCCGCCGCTGGCCGTGATGGCCCCCGTGACGAAGCTCGGGAACACGGCCGGCAGCAGGTAGCGCCGCCAGCGCAGCCACCCGCCGAGCCCGAGGTTGCTCGCTGCGTAGCGCAGTTCGGTCGGCACGGTCGACGCGCCGGCGATCACGTTGAACAGCAGGTACCACTGCGTGCCCAGCACCATCAGCGGCGCCAGCCAGATGTTCGGGTTGAGCTGCCAGCGCACGATGAACAGCACCGCCACCGGGAACATCAGGTTGGCCGGGAACGCCGCCATGAACTGCGCCACGCCCTGCAGCCGCCCGGCCCAGCGCGGGTTCATGCCGATCCAGATGCCGATCGGCACCCAGACCAGCGCGGCCAGCGCGATCAGCACGACCACGCGGATCATGGTGTAGAAGCCCAGCACGAACACGTGTCGGACCTCGGACCAGCCGACCTCGGTGTGGATGAAGCGCACCAGCCACACCACGGCGAGCAGCACCGCGGCGGCGAGCGCGGCGTCCCACGCGCGCGCCATGGCCGGGTTCGGCGTGCGTGGCCGGGCCTTGATCGAGGTGCCGTCATGGTCGCGCCGGAACAGCACCAGCGAGCGCTCGAGCAGCCGCGCCGCGCCGATCATGGCCCGCTTGATGCGCTCTGTGCGGCGCAGCCAGGTGAGCAGCCAGGAGCGCGGCGCATCCTCGCTGCTGCCCTCCTCGAAACGGAACTTGTCGGCCCAGGCGATCAAGGGCCGGAAGAACAACTGGTCGTAGAGCGTGATCCCGATCAGCATGCCGCCGATCGCCCAGCCGATGGCGCCGAGGTCGCGCGCCTGGATCGCCATCGCGATGTAGGAGCCCACACCGGGCAGCATGATGCTCTGGTTGGAGACCGAGATCGCCTCGGAGGCGACCACGAAGAACCAGCCGCCGGACATCGACATCATCATGTTCCACAGCAACCCGGGCATCGCGAACGGCAGCTCGAGCCGCCAGAAGCGATGCCAGGCCGAGAGCTGGAACACCGATGCCGCCTCGCGCAGTTCCGAAGGCACGGTACGCAGCGACTGGTAGAGGCTGAACGCCATGTTCCAGGCCTGCGAGGTGAAGATGGCGAAGATCGCGGCGCACTCGACGCCGAGCAGGTTGCCCGGGAACAGCGCGATGAAGCCGGTCACCGTGATCGACAGGAAGCCCAGGATCGGGATCGACTGCAGGATGTCGAGCATCGGCACCAGTATCTTCTCGGCGGCGCGGTAGCGCGTCGCCAGCACCGCGAAGACGCAGCTGAACACCAGCGACGCCGCGAGTGCCAGGAACATGCGCAGCGTGGTGCGCAGCAGGTAGTACGGCAGCATCCACGGATCGAGGCTGATCGGCAGCGGCTGGCCGAGCTCATAGGGCCGCGCCATCTGGGCGCCGCCGAAGGCCAGCGCGAACAGCGCCGCCAGCACCAGCGGCAGCAGCGCCCAGTCCCAGCGGTTGCCGCCGGACACGACGGCCTGGCGCGGAAAGAAGCGTTTGTCGAGCATGGGCGGAAGCGTTGGGTTCGATGCACGGACCCGGTCCGCAGCGCGGGCGCCATTGTGCCTTCCGAACCGGACGCAGGCCTGACTCATTCGCCCCCACGCTCCGTCACTTCGTGTACTCGCTGCCCCCCGAGGGGGCCGCAGCCCGCCTTGGGGCGGCCCGGCGCCGGGCTGTGTGCTACAGCGGGAAGGCGTCGAGCCCGCGCTGCCCCTCGGCCCCCTGCACCGGCGTGTGGGCCACGTTCATGATCCAGCAGACCATCGTGAAGTAGCCCACCAGGGCGCTGAGCTCGACCACCGTCGCCTTGCCGAAGCGCGCCTCGGCCGCCGCATAGGTCGGCTCGCTGACGCCGTCGTGTTGCAGCAGTTCGAGGGCGAAGTCGAGCGCGAGCTGCTCGTCCGGCGCCAGCGGCTGGGCCCGGCGTCCGAGCCGCAAGGCTTCGATCGCCTCGGCGTTGACCCCGGCCTTGACCGCCGCCGTCGCATGCAGGACCCATTCGAACTGGTTGCCGACGTGGCGCGCGACCGCGCAAGTCACCAGCTCGCGCACGCGGGCGTCCAGCGCACTGTCGAAGCGCAGGTACTCGCCGAGGCTGCCGATGCGTTCCATCAGCACCGGGCTCTGCAGCAGCGGAACGAAGGGGCCGAAGACGGCCTTGCGAGGCCCGTCGATCAGGGCCTGGGCGGCGGCGCGCTGCGCGTGCGTCATCGCGCCGGCGGCGGGCATCGGGAGGCGTTCGGTCCAGGGATGGGTATGGCCTTGCTGGAACATGGGGGGGTCTCTTTCAGTTAGTTCAGGTCGGTTTTTAACAGCCACGCCGCGCTGGCCAGCAAGGCCACCGCGCCGACGGCCAGCGCGACGAACAAGCCGCCGAAGCCCTGCGACTTCGCGCTCAGGGTCGAGGACAGCATCGGCCCGGCCATCTGGCCGATCGCGAAGGCGGCCGTCATGCGGCCGAGCGCGCGCGTCGGGTCGCCGACGGTGCGCGCCCTGGCCTCCTGCATGCCGGCCATGGTGGCGACCATGAAGGTGCCGCCCACCAGCAGCGCGGCCGCCAGCACGGTGATCGCCGACAGATGCAGCAGCGGCAGCAGGCAACCGGCGGCCATGAGCACATGGCTGCCGGCCAGCACCCGCCGCCGAGACACGCGGCCCAGCACCACGCTCGCGAAGAAGGTGGACGCGGCGGCGGCAGCGCCGAACACCGGCCAGGCGGCACCGAACACCAAAGGGTCGTCGACCACGGCGCGCGCGAGGACCGGCAGGAAGGTGGCCGGCAGGATGTAGCCGAAGCCGAGGGCGCCGTAGCAGATCACGAGGCCCCATGGGGTGTCTGCGGTGCCCGACGACGCGGCTTTCGATCCCGGTGCCGCGGCGGCGCCGGCCGCCGCCTCGCGCGGCATCAGCAGCGCGACGACGAACAGGCCCGCCAATGCGATCGCACCGAGCTGCAGCCAGAGCGCATCGGCCGCGGCGCCGACGGCACCGGCGCGCCAGCAATGAAGGCCGGCGAGCGCGATGCCCACGCCGACGCCCGCATAGAGCAGCCCCGCCCCGGACGGCCGCTCGAAGCGCGCGAGCCAGGCCAGGCACCAGACGCTGGTGCTCACCAGCGCCCAGGCGCTCGCCGCGCCGGCGACGAAGCGCAGCACCAGCCAGGCCGGCAACGACGCCGTCAGGCCCATGGCGGCCGTCGACAGGACGATCGCCGAGAGCGCCACGAGCCCGATGCGCTGCGGCGTCAACGGGATGCGCACGGTCGTCAGTGCGCCGAGCAGGTAGCCCGCATAGTTGGCCGCGGCGAGCCAGCCGCCATCCGCCACATCGACGCTGCCGGCGCGAATCATCAGGGGCAGCATCGGCGTGAAGGCGAAGCGTCCGATGCCCATCGCAACAGCCAGTGCGAGCAGACCCGCGATGCAGGTGGCGACAAAGGAAGGCCGGGCCAAGGCGATGGAAGGGTTCGACATGGATGTCGATTGGACGCAGAATCCACTCACGGCACAAATGAATTATTCAGAACATTCATTCTTCAAATGAGAACCATCGATCTCGACTCCCTGGAGATCTTCCGCACCGTCGTCGCCGAGGGCGGCGTAATTCGCGCGGCCGACAAGCTCCATCGCGTGCAGTCGAATGTCACGACGCGCATCCAGCAGCTCGAAGGCCGGCTGGGCCAGAAGCTGTTCCATCGCCAGGGCCGCACGCTCGCGCTGGCGCCCGCCGGCGCCAAGCTGCTGCCCTACGCCGAGCGCCTGCTGCGCCTGGCCGATGAAGCCGAGAGCGAACTGCGCAGCGCAATGCCGATCGGCACCTTCAGGCTCGGCTCGCTCGAAAGCACGGCGGGCAGCCGGCTCGCGCCGCTGCTGTCGCGCTTCCACAAGCTCTATCCCGGCGTCGTGGTCGAGCTGGTCACGGGGACCACGGGCGCACTGCTGAAGCGGGTGAACGCCTTCGAGGTCGAGGCCGCGTTCGTGTCCCAGCCCTTCTCGGCCCCGGGGCTCGAAACGATGGCGGTCTTCGAGGAGGAACTGGTGCTGGTCACGGCGCGCAGCGTGGCTTCGGTCACCGGGCCCGGCGACCTGGCCAACGCCACGCTGATCGCGTTCGCGCAGGGCTGCTCCTATCGGCGGCTGCTCGAGCAATGGCTCGGCAAGGGCGGCGCGGCGCCCTCGCGTTCGCTCGAATTCTCTTCCTACCAGGCAATGATCGCCTGCGTGGCGGCGGGCACGGGCTTCGCCATCGTTCCGGTGTCGGTGCTCAAGGCGCTGCGCGCGACTGCCGATGTTCGCCAGCATGCGCTGCCGGAGCGCATCCGCATCAATCGCACGCATCTCGTGTGGCACGGCACGCCGTCGGTGGCGCTGGCGCGGTTGATCGAGATGCTGGGCAAGGCCTGACGGACGGTCGATCTCAACCCGCGAAAGCCCCCGCATCGTAGGCGGCGCAGAACACCTTCCAGTCGCCGTCGACCTCGGCCGCGCAATGGCGCGCGACCTCCATGAGCTGGCGGCGCCATTTGCGGCCCTGTGCGAAATCGATCAGCTCGTCGGCGTCAGCCGAACCGCCGCGCCCGCTGCTGCGCAACTGCGCCCATGCCAGGCACTGCGCCATCACGGTCACAAGGTGTTCCAGCCGCAACTGCGGATGCCGGATGCCTGTGGCGGCGAGCGCCACCCGGTCTTCGCTGGGCTGCAGGGCGCGCAGCACATAGGGGATCCCGCCCATGTGCACGGGATGCAGAAAGGCCATTGCGATCGCCTGCATCCGCTGCTGCACCGTCACCACGCGCTGCGCGTCGTCGGTCCAGGCCGGCTGCGGCAGGGGCACGCGCGGCAACGGCGATGCGGGCAGGGCCTGCTTCAGGTCGAGCAGGTAGTTGCCGTCGGGCGAGCCTTTGCCGTGCACCAGAACGATGTAGCGATCCACGCCCAGGCTGCCGTTGCCGGCGATCCGGCGCGCCACGTCCAGCACCTCGAAGAAGCGCGGCACCGGTTGCCGCACGGCGAAGTCGGCAACGAAAGTCTTCACCGTTGCATGCTGCTGCGGCGTGGCGGCCAGGGCCTTGCGTCCGTCGATGCGGATCCGGCGGCGACGGCCATGCAGCACGGTGCGGGTGTCGAGAAAGGTCGACCGGCTGCGCTGGCGCACCGCCTGCAGCAGGTCGCTGACCGGCGGCATGGCGGTCTCGCGCTCGACCCATCGCGGCTTGCCGTCGACCAGCGTGCGCGCATAGACGCCCAGGAACAAATCGCACAGGTGCGGCGGCACGGCCGGGTCGCGATGCAGCGAGTTGCCCGCGACCAGGATGCTGGCCAGGCCGCGCACCGGATCCCACGTGAGCGGCGCCAGCAGCGCCTCGTCGAAGTCGTTGACGTCGAAGTACACCTGCCGGTTGTCGCCCTTGTAGCTGCCGAAGTTCTCCAGGTGCAGGTCGCCGCAGGCCCAGGCCGCCGGCGCCTTGCGCATCACCGGCTCCAGCGGCAGACGGGCGTAGAAAAGGTGGCAGGTGGCGCGCAGAAACACGAAAGGATCGCTGCGCATGTTGCGGTACTTGAGCGCCAGACGTTCGGGCTCGCGGTCCGCATTGAAGTTGCGAATCTGCTTGACGATGTTCATGGCGCACCTCGGCTGCACCGAGGCCGGTGCACATCGGCAACATCCTAAGCGCACCGGTCGCGGGTCAGCGTCCGGTCAGGCCCTAGACCAGGCCGAGATCCTTCGCCGCCACGCCCCCGAACACCCGATCGAGCTGGGCCGGCGCGAGCCCGTACATGCGCGCGAACACGCCGCCGAACACCGCGCGGTATTCGTTGAGCACCGGGTAGTCGCGGTTCTGGAAAAGACGCGGTTGCGAGACCTCCACCTGCTCCCCGACGATCCGCCCGCCCGCCTGCGCGGCCAGTCCGCCGCCGAGCACCCAGTAGACGGTTCCGTGCCCATGGTCGGTGCCGCGGTTGCCGTTCTCACGGAAGGTGCGGCCGAACTCGCTGATGACCACCACCACGGTGTCGCGCCAGGCGTCATCGCCCATTTCGGTGGCGAAGCCCGCCAAGCCGCGGCCCAGTTCCTCGAGCCGGTTCGCGAGGTAGCCGGTGGCACCGCCCTGCCCCACGTGCGTGTCCCAGCCGCCGACGTCGACGAAGCCCAGATCGAAGCGCTCGCGCATCAGCCGCGCCATGCGGCGGGCCGTGAGTTCGAAGCCCTTGGCGGTCATCGCATTGCGGCTCGCGGCGTCCATCTCGGCCTGCACCGCACGCCGCACCTCGTCGCGCACTTCGAAGCCTTCTCTCACCGGCTGCGCGAGGGCGGTGTTGCGGTACATCGACTGGATCACCTGGCTCTGGCGCTCGTCGATGCCCTGCCGGGCGACGGCAGTCAGCGCCATGTTGGCGGCCTTGGCCTCGCCGCGCAGCGAGAGCGGCAATCGGTCGGTGAAGGCGATCGACGCCACATCGGTCAGCGGACCGGCGCCGAGCACGAGCGCCAGCCGATTGAGGAAGCCCGAGCGGTAGTCGCGGCGCTGGTCGAGCGCCTGGCCCAGTTCGATCGAATCCTGGGTCTCGAAGTGGCTGCGCGTGAGGTCGTCGATGCCCGCGAACGGGATGAAGGTGAGCTGCTTCCTTTGGACCATCGGCATCAGGCTCGCGGCCAGCGCCGGATGCAGGCCCCAGTGGGCGTCGAGGGCCAGCGCGCCGTGGGGTTCGCCAGGCCGCGCGATGGCGATGTTGGGGCGCGCGGCGTAGTAGAAGTCGCTCGCGGTCGGCACCAGCACATTGGCGCAGTCGTAGGCACCGCGCAGGAACACCAGCAGCAGCTTCGCGCCGCCGGCCGCCGGCGCGGCGAGCAGCCGGCCGGCCGCGCCGGCGAGCGGCGCGGCAGCCAGGAGTCCGACGAGGTCACGGCGCTGCATGGACGGTCCTTCTTCAACGGTGCATGAGTTCGGGCGAAGCCAGCAGGAAAGTGTTCCATTCCTGCGGCGACCTGGCCTGGGCCAATGCGTCGCGCGTGTCGACCCCGAAGCCCGGCAGGCTGGCGCGCACGATGCGCGAATCGGTCAACTGCGGAAACGCGGGTTGCTCCAGGGCGGCGCCGTCATCGGTTCGGAACAGCACCGCGCCGTTGCTGCCGATGGCGCGCGCGATCTCGAAGCGCGTGCTCATCTGGCCCGCGCTGGCCCAGGCATCCTGCGTCAGCGGATAGCCGTCAGGCGTCTCGTGGCCATAGAGCGTCTCGCCCATGCGATTCATCCAGCCGAGCATCGGATTCACGTTGCTGGCCACGCGAACGTCGTAGGCCAGCCGCACGCCGGCGATCACGTAGTGCACCGGGTCGCGGAACTTGTGGCCGAGCGAGGCCGAGAACTCGGGCGATTCGAACATCGTCTGCAGCGTCGCGGCGATATCGCCGTCGGTGCGGCCGAAGGTGTCGGCCATGTGCGCCACCAGCGCCGGCGACGGTTCGTCGGCGACGAAATAGACCGCCAACTTGCCCGAGATGAAGCGTGCCGTGGCGGGCGAACGCGCCAGCCGGTCGAGCGCCTCGTCGACCTCGGCCAGGCCGTGCTGCGTCATGGGCAGCCCCAGGAAGGTCTTGGCACCGTAGTCGTGCCGGTTCGGATTGAACTCGAACAGACCCTGCTGTACGTAGTCGCCGCGCAAGGCCGGCCGGACGGCGAGCGGCGGCGCATCGGGCGCGCGCACCCGGACGCCGACGCCGGTCAGTACCCGGGCGAGCTCCTGAACGTCGGCCTGCGAATAGCCGCTGCCGACGCCCAGCGTGTGAAGTTCCATCAGCTCGCGCGCATAGTTCTCGTTGATGCGGTTGGCCGCGTTCTGGGCATTGTCCAGATAGCGCAGCATCGCAGGGTGGCGCAGCGTGGCGCCGAGCAGGTCACGGAACTTGCCGAGCGCATGCGGCCGGATCGCCGTCTCCTCGTAATCGCCGATCAGTGCGCGCAGGTTGTTCTTGCGCGCATCGACGTTGAAGTGGTTGACCCAGAACCAGGTCATCTGCTCCTGCAGCTGGTTCGGCGAATAGAGCGCACGCAGCACGAAGCGCTGGCGCGCCTCCTGCGCAAGCTGCGTGAGCTGCTGCTGGTAGGCCTTTCGCGCTTCCTTCTTCTGCGCTTCGTCAGCCAGGACATCGGCGGCGCGCCGCTGCGCATCGAGCGTCACGGCCAGCTGCTCGACCGGCGCATGGGAGATCGCCATGGCGTCGATCCGAGCCTGCGCCTCGGCCGGCAGCACCGCCGGCCGCGGATGCAGCTGCTTTTGCAGCCATGCGGGCAAGCCCTCGTGCGCCAGTTGCTGGGCGCTGCTTGCAGTGGCACCCCAGCTCACGCGGTCCAGCCAGCGCAGCTGCGTGGCTTCATCGGGGGCAGACACCTTGGGCGGCGGACCCCAGCCCTTCGGTGCCGCGCAAGAACCCAGCAACACGGCGCCCACCAGCAGGAGCGCGGATGCGGCGGCGGATCGGTGGGTCGTCATCCAGGCTCCTTGCCTTCGAGTGGGTGAGGCTGTCCCCCTCAACCGCCCGGCCCGCCCGGCGGTTGACGTACTTTACTTCTGCCTCAAGCGAGGGACGTCGCAGCCGGCGCCGCACCGGCGATCTGCCGCAGCGCACGCTCGAAGACCTCGACCGGCTGGCCGCCCGAGATCAGGTGCTTGTTGTCGATGATGATGGCCGGCACCGAATGGATGCCCGCGTCGGTGTACATGCGTTCGCGTTCGCGGGTTTCGGCGGCGTATTCGTCGCTCGCGAGGATGGCGCGCGCGCGCTGCGCATCGAGCCCGGAGTCGGTCGCCAGCCGCACCAGTACCTCGGGATCGGAAGGATTCTCGCCGTCCGTGTGGCAGGCCTTGAGCAGCGCCTTCTTGAGCGCCGCCTGCTTCGCCAGGTCCTCCAACTCGGCCCAGTGCAGCAGCCGGTGCGCATCGAAGGTGTTGTAGACGCGCGAGCGCCCGTTTTCCCTGAAGCCGAATCCCACCTCGGCACCGCGCGCGCGGATTGCGGCGCGGGCCTGCGCCTGCTGCTCGCGGGTCGAGCCGTACTTCTGGTTCAGGTGCTCGAAGGCGTCCTGGCCTTCGGGCGGCATCTGCGGATTGAGCTCGAAGGGCTGGAAGTGCAGTTCGGCCGTGACGTCGGGCGCCACGTTCTTCAGCGCGGCTTCGAGGGCGCCGAGGCCGACGGCACACCAGGGGCAGGTGACGTCGGAGACGAAATCGATCTTGAGGCGGGAGGTCATGGTGGAGGGTCCGAAGGATGAGGCAGCACCGGATGATGGGGGTCGGCAGCGCATCTTTCAACCGCGCCGCCCCGATTCCCCCCGAGTCATGGTGTTTCCTTTCTTGGATGGGACGGCGGCAGGCGCGGCAGCCAGACGAACGCGATCAGCACCAGCGCGACGCCGGCCGCCGCCATCGGCAGCACCATCGGCCAGGCGCCGTGGCTGAATTCGGGGTCGACGAAACCGGCCGCGATCTGCCCGAGGGTGAACGCGGCCGCCATCATCGCAAAACCCGACCACGACACCGCGCGGCCGGCCAGATGCGGCAGGTCGCCGACCGCCCCGGCCTGGCCGCAGGGTTGATGGATGCCATGGCCGACGCAATAGATCGCATGGCCCAGCAGCAGCGGCCAGGCCGACATCGGCGCCAGCCAGCAACCCAGCGCCTGCACCAGCGGCCCGGCCAGGCTCAGCTGCGAGCCGAGCTGCACCGCGCGCACCGCACCCCTGCGCTTGAGCAGGCGGCGGCACAGCGTGGTGCTGAAGATGTAGACCAGCGAGCCACCGGCCGGAATCCAGCCGTACCAGGCCGGCGAGAGCCCGAGATAGCTGATGTAGACCATCGGCGACAGCAGCAGGAAGCAGAACAGCCCGCCATAGGTGGCGGCGGCCAGAGAGGCCCAGGCCCTGAAACTGCGGCTCGCGAAGACCTCGCGCACACTGCCTGCCGGCGCCGCCGGGTCGGACGCGCGCACCCGGGTTTCATCGAAGCCGCGCAGGCACAGCAGCCACAGCACCAGCGCGTAGGCAGCCATCCCGGCCAGCACCCAGCGCCAGCCCGCCGACTGCACCGCGTAGGCGCCCAGCACGGGTGCGAGCAACCCCACCACGCCGAGCCCGGTCAGGCCGCGCGCCATGACGTGCGGGCCTTCGTGCGCGGGATAGAGATCGCGCACCGCGGCCCGGGCACAGACCAGGATGGCGGCCATCGAGAACCCCTGCAGCGCCCGGCAGGCCACCAGCATCGGGATGCCGCTCGCGAGCGCACAGCCCAGGGCGGCCAGCGCATAGCAGGCAAGGCCGGTCAGCAGCACGGGGCGGCGCCCGAAACGGTCCGACAGCGGACCGCACGGCAGTTGCCCCAGGCCAAAGGCGAGCACGAACACCGTGAGGCTGGCGCTGGCCGACCCCAGTTCGCGCGCGATGGCCGGCAGTGCCGGCAGATAGCTGTCGGTGGCGACCGGCTGCGCGGCCAGCAGCAAGGGCAGCAGCAGCACGAACGAGATGCCGCGGCGCGCGGCAACCCCGCTCACTGGGGCGCGCCCGGGTTGGTGAGGAATCCTTCGAAGAGGCTCATGAGGAGGGTTCGATCAGTAGGCCAGCGTCGCCACGGCCCGCAGGTCCTCCGGCGTGGCGGTGCCGAAACCGAAGAACTCCAGATAGGCCGGGATCATCTCGAACAGCATGTCGGTGCCGACCTGCACCGCGCAGCCCTTGTCGCGCACTGCGCGCAGCAGCGGCGTGTATTCGCTCTTCATCACCACCTCGCCGACGAAGGTGGACGGCGCGATGCGCTCGACGTCGAAGGGCAGCGGATCGCCCTCCTTCATGCCGAGCGGCGTCGCATTGACCACCAGGTCGTGGCCGGCCGGGTCGTTGGAGCCGGTGGCCACGGCGAGCCGGGGATAGTGCGCGCGCAGGCGCCCCGCGAGCGCCTCCGACGATGCAGCGCTGGTGTCGTAGAGCGTCATCTCGGCCACGCCGGCCGCGGCCAGCGAGGCCGCGATCGCGGAACCGACGCCGCCGCTGCCCGACACCAGCACCCGCGCGCCTTCGAGCGCACGGCCCTTGCGCTGCACGCCGCGCACGAAGCCGGCGCCGTCGAACTGGTCGCCCAGCAGCGTGCCGTCGGGGCGCTTGAGGATCGCATTGCAGGCGCCGGCGATCTTCGCGGTCGGCGTCGCCTCATCGACCAGCGACAGGGTCGTGATCTTGTGCGGCATGGTGACCAGGGCACCGCGGATGTTCGTCAGCTTGAACAGCGAGGCCAGCACGCCCGCGTAGTCCCCGGCCTGGACGCCCATCGGCATCACGACGGCGTCGATGCCTTGCTGGTCGAACCAGGGGTTGTAGATCATCGGAGCCTTGAAGCTCTCGGTCGGGTAGCCCAGGTGGGCGATCAGGGTGGTCTTGCCGGAAATCATGGGGAGGTTGTCCTTGGAAGGGCCGGCGGGATGCCGGCCACATGCGATTCGCTGATCCAGCGCGCGCTCTTCATCGCGCGCTCGCCGACCACCATCGGGTCGGAATTGACGTAGTCGTCGTTGAACACCTCGAAGGTGTAGTGGCCGCGGTAGCCCTTGTCCTCGAGCAGTTGCACGAGGTCGCGCACGTCGTGCAGGCCTTCGCCCGGGAACAGGCGCTGGTGGCGCGCCAGCTCGATCATGTCGGCCTGGCGGTCGCTGTACTCGAAGAAGTAGTCGGCCAGCTGCACGAGGAATATCTTCTCGATCGGCACCTCGGCGAGTTGCGCCAGGGTCTCGGGGGTGTCGTCGCCATGCACCGACATGTGAAAGAAGTCGAGGTTGAGGCCGACATTCTCGCGGTCGCAGCGGCGCACGATGTCCCAGGCCTGGTGCCAGCGGTTCACATGGCGCCCCCAGGAGAGCGCCTCGTAGCAGATGCGGATGCCCATCGGGGTGGCCAGCGTGGCGAGCGTGCGCAGGTCCTCGGCGGCGCGCTCGGGATCGTCGATCGCGAGCGGCGAGGTGGTCGAGCAGCACAGCAGCAGGTCGCTGCCGACCAGCGCCATCTGGCGCAGTTGCTCGCGCGCCATCTCGAGCCGGTGCGGGCGCATGGCGTCGGGCGCGCATTCGAAGTCGCGCAGCGGCTGGAAGTCCGTGACCTTGAGGCCGCTGTGCCTGACCAGGTGCGCCGCCTTGTCGACGCCGGCCGGATGGTTGATCAGGTCGCGCGCCCACAGCTCCACGCCCGCGAAGCCGGCCGCCTTCATGCACTCGAGCTTGTGGCCGAGTTCGCCGCCCATGGTGACGGTGTTGAAGCCGAAGCGGTCGAGGGCGATGGCCATGGGAAGTCCGAAAGTGAGGAATGAAAGAGCCGGCGCTCAGGCCACGCTCGCGGACTGGTAGCGCAAGGGATTGCGGATCTCGTCGGCCATCGCCTCGGGGTAGATCAGCTCGCGCAGGAAATCGGCGTCCTTGCGCAGCGCGTCGGCGGCATCGCGGTGGCCGAAGAAATCGAAGTAGTGCGGCATCTGCTGCACCAGCATCTCGAAACCGGCCTGCGCATGGAGGCCGCGCGCGCGCGCGGCGCGCACCAGCGGCGTCGGCTGGTTGCGCAGCAGGATGTCGAACAGCGCCGCGTGCGGTTCCATGCGCGCCACGTCGAGCGGCAGCGCATCGTCGGGCTTCAGCCCGAGCGAGGTGGCGTTGATCACCAGGTCGTAGCCGGCCGGGTCGCTGCTGTCGACCGCGACCGTGGTGGCGTCGAAGAAAGCGTCGAGCTGGGCCGCGACGCCGGCCGCCTTGCCGGCCACGATGTCGTGGAAGGCGATGTGCTCGGCGCCGTTGACCGTGCCGCCTTCGGCCAGCGCGACGCCGATCGCCGCCGCGCTGACGCCGGCGCCGAGGATCAGCACCCGCTTGCCACGGTACGGGATGTTGCAGCGGTCGAGCGCGCCCAGCAGGCCCTCGCCGTCAAACAGGTCGCCCTCGAGCTCGCCGTTGTCGATGCGGCGCACCACGTTGACCGAGCCTGCCACGCGGCCGAACAGGCCGCAGCCGTCGAGCAGGTCGACCAGCAGCGGCTTGTGCGGCGGCGCGATCGCCATGCCGCGCACGTTCTTGGCGAGGAACGCGGCCTTGACGAACACCGCGAAGTCGCGCTTGGCCACCTGCACCGGAACCATCACGGCATCGATGCCGAAACGCTCGAACGCCGCATTGAACATGCGGGGCAGCCGCACGTTCGTGACCGGGTCTCCGGGGAGCAGGTAGACGGAAGTGCTGCCGACGATGGAAGGGAACATGGCTCTGGATCCTCGCTTCGGATGACTCGACTATCGCGCGATTCAGGCAACCGCCCTCGCGATCTTCGCATCCGCCAGCGTCTTGGCGCGCATCCGCTCGTAGTCGGGCTTCGGGACCGGCACGGCATCGGGATTGCCCAGGTCGTTCATGTGGATCCGGTAGGTCTCCCGCGCGCTCAGCACCGCCAGCGCCGAAATGACCGTGATGCCGAAGGTCAGCGCGCCGATGGTCAGCGGGATGTTGGCCGAGCCGGGAGGCGCCACGGCGACGAACAGCGCCGGCAGCAGCGCCGTGATGGTGGTGCCGACGTTTTGCGAGATGGCCATGGCCGAGCAGCGCGTGCGGGTCGGGAACAGCTCCGGGTAGAAGCTCGGGAAGACCGCGTTGTAGCCCTGGTAGACCACGCCCCACATCAGCAGCGACATGCCGATCGCGAGCGGCACGTTGTGGATGCTGATCGCGTAGAGGTAGCCGAAGGACAACAAGCCGGCGCCGAGCGCACCGATCACGATCGGCGGCTTGCGCCCGACCTTGTCCGACAGGTTGCCGACGAAGGGAATCACGACCACGGCCAGGATGTTGCCGAGCACCGGAATCCACAGGTAGACGTCCTTCTGGAAGCCGATGCCGTAGGCCGGCTGCACCGCGTAGGCGGCACCGAACACCGTGGCCACCACCGGGATCACGTTCATCAGCGCCGCGCAGACCACGCGCAGCATGTCGCGCCAGCTGTTGGTGAAGGCCTGGATGATCGGCGCCTTCGGCAGCGCCTGCTGCTGGTCGACCTCGGCGAAGGCGGGCGTCTCGTCGACCTCGCGGCGGATGATGTAGCCGGCCACGATCACGATGAAGCTCAGCAGGAACGGGATGCGCCAGCCCCACGACAGGAAGGCGTCTTCGGGCATGAAGTGCGCGAGCGGAAGGAACACGGCGGCGGCCATGATCTGGCCGGCCTGCACGCCCTGCAGGCTGAAGCTGGCAAAGAAGCCGCGGCGGCCGAAGGGCGCGTGCTCGAGGATCATCGAGCTGGCGCCGGCGATCTCGCCAGCGACCGCGAAGCCCTGGATCAGGCGCAGCACCACCAGCAGCGCCGGCGCCAGCAGGCCGACCTGGCTGTAGGTCGGCAGCAGCCCGACCGCGATGGTCGAGAAGCCCATCAGGAACATGCACATCAGCAGCACGTTCTTGCGGCCGCGCGTGTCGCCCCAATGGCCGAGCACGAAGGCGCCGATCGGCCGCGCCACGTAGCCCACGCCATAGGTCGCCAGCGAGGCGATGATCGCCATCCGCGGATTGCCGGCGGGGAAGAAGATCTGCGGGAAGATCAGCGACGCTGCCGTCGCGTAGATGAAGAAGTCGTAGTACTCCAGCGCCGAGCCGATCCAGCCGCTGGCCGCGGCCTTTCTCGACTGGTGCCTGCCTTGCGGCTCGTGGTCCTTGGGATTGCTCATTTGTGTCTCCTGTGGGTAAGGTTCAGCAGTGGTGAGGTGCAGGCCGCAACTGTGAGCCGCCTCAGGGTTCTCCACAACGCCGCAGACGCACGTCGCGAGCGATCATTGATCGCATCCGATCATTCTTCGCACGAAAACCGGGTTTTCCCCAGCCAATGCCGCCTGACACCGCCCCTGTTCCGATCGACCGCAAGCTCCTCATCGAAGGCCTCGGAAAGGGCCTGCGCGTGATCGAGGCCTTCACGGACGACCGCCCTCGCCTGACGGCCACCGAAGCCGGCGAGCGCGCTGCACTGACCCGCACCGCGGCGCGCCGCTACCTGCTGAGCCTGGTGCACTACGGCTACGCCGCCACCGACGGCAAGTACTACTGGCTGCTGCCGCGCGTGCTGCGGCTCGGCCAGGCCTTCATGGAGGGCGCGCGGGTGCCGCGCATCGCCCAGCCCTTCATCCAGCGGGCCTCGATGCAGTGCGGCGAGACCTTGAACGTCGGCACGCTGGACGGGCACGAGGTGGTGTACCTGTCGCGCAGCAACTCGCCGCGGGTGGTGTCGATCGGCTTCCACCCGGGCGCGCGGGTGCCGGCGCACGTGGTGTCGCAGGGTCTGGCGATCCTGTCGACCTACGACGATGCCCGGCTGGACGCCTGGCTCGCGGCGCACGACTTCGCGAGCTTCACCGGCTTCACGGTGGTCGATCCGGTCGCCTTCCGCGAGAAAGTGCTGACGGCCCGCCGGCTCGGCTACTGGCATGCCGACCAGTACCTCAACTTCGGGCTCTGCGGCCTCGCCCTGCCGCTGAAGGACCGCAAGGGCCAGTGCCAGTACGCGCTGAGCGTGACCGTGCAGCGGCAGATGTACCCTGACGATCAGATGGTCGGCAAGCTGCTGCCGGTACTGCGCGAGGTGGCGGACTCGCTGCGGCCGATCATTTGAACACCCCCGACGCGCCTGCGGCGCTGCTCGACGCGCAGGGCCCGAGTCCTCGGGGCGAGCATGGAAAATTCCTCAAGTAAGGAATCCTTACTTTGGCTGCAGCGCCTCCGATGTCAAGCTGGGGCCTCCAGCCGCTGCGCCTGCCACGCGCAGGCGCTCGCGATCGCCGCCACCACGGTCGCCACGCCGAACATCGCAACATAGCCGAAGTGCTGCGCGATCGCGCCGCCGGCGAGCACGCCGATCACACCGCCGAGGCCATAGCCGGTGACGGTGAAGAGCGCCTGCCCGCGCCCGCGCAGCCGCCCCGGGAAATGGCGCGACACCATCGCGATGCAGGCGGTGTGATGGGCCGCGAACGACAGCGCGTGCAGCGCCTGCGCGACGACCAGGGCCCAGACCCACTGGCCGCAGCCGGCCGTGATGCCCATGCGCAGCACCGCCGCGATGCCGCACAAGTGGAGCCAGCGCGGCATCGACAGCAGCCCGAGCAGCCGCCCCTGCAGGAAGAACCAGACGATCTCGGCCACCACCGACAGCGCCCACAAGAGACCGATCGTGCCCTTGCCGTAGCCCAGCGAGTCGAGGTACAGCGAGAGGAAGCCGTAGACCGCGAAATGCGCCATCACCTGGAAGAACAGCGAGACGAAGAACCAGCGCACCGCGGGATTGCGCAGCACCGGGCCGACCGGCTCCTTCGGCTGCGCGTGGTGCGAGACCGGCTCGCGCACGTCGGGCAGCCGCAGCGTCGCGATCAGCACGATCGCCAGCGTGCCGCCGGCCCAGGCCGGAAAGTGCCGCATGCCGAAGCGCTCGAACCATTCGCCGGCGAAGAACACGGTGACCAGGAAGCCCGCCGAACCCCACAGCCGGATGCGGCCGTAGCGGCCCCAGTCGCCGGCCACCAGATGCGCCATGGCCGCCTCGGTCAGCGACATCATCGAACTGGTGTGCGTGAACATCACGAGCAGCACCAGCATCAGCCACCAGGGTCCGCCGTTCCACCACAGGCCGAACGAGGAGACCAGCGCCACCGCGGCGCTGAAGCGCAGCAGCTTCACGCGCTGGCCGGTGTGGTCGCTCAGCGCGCCCCATGCATAGGGCGCGAAGACGCGCGTGACCGACTGCACGGACGTCAGCAGGCTGATGACGAAGATCGGCAGCCCGAGTTCCTTGAGCCACAGCGGCAGGTACGGGTTGAAGAAGCCGATGTGGGCGAAGTAGCTCGCCGACAGCGCCGCGAAGGCCAGCAGGTGGCCGCGCCCCCCCGCGGCGGGCGGCGCGGACACTAGAGGAAGGACGCCTGTGGCGACGGATGATCCTGGCCGCTGGACGGCAGGCCCTCGGGCGCATTCACGTCGCCGCACTGCGCACGGTGGCGCAGCGCGTGCTCCATCACGACCAGCGCCAGCATCGCCTCGGCGATCGGCGTGGCCCGGATGCCGACGCAGGGGTCGTGCCGGCCCTTGGTGACGACCTCGACCGGCTGGTTGTTGACGTCGATGGATTGACGCGGGCTGATGATCGAGCTGGTCGGCTTGATCGCGATGCTGACCTCGAGGTCCTGCCCGGTACTGATGCCGCCCAGCACGCCGCCCGCGTTGTTGCTCTCGAAGCCCTCGGGCGTGATCGAGTCGCCGTGCGTGGTGCCGCGCTGCGTGACGCTGGCGAAGCCGGCGCCGATCTCGACGCCCTTGACCGCGTTGATGCCCATCATGGCCCAGGCGATGTCGGCGTCCATCTTGTCGAACAGCGGCTCGCCGAGGCCCACCGGCACCCTCGAGGCCGTGACGCGGATGCGGGCGCCGCAGGAGTCGCCGGCCTTGCGCAGCGCGTCCATGTAGGCCTCGATCTGCGACACATCGGCCACCGGCGCGAAGAAGGGATTGCTCGGCACATGCTCCCAGCTCTCGAAGGGAATCACGATGTCGCCGATCTGCGCCATGCAGCCGCGGAACCGGGTGCCGTACTTCTCGAACAGCCACTTCTTGGCCACCGCACCGGCCGCGACCATCGGTGCGGTGAGGCGGGCCGAGGAGCGGCCGCCGCCGCGCGGGTCGCGGATGCCGTATTTCTTCCAGTAGGTGAAGTCGGCGTGGCCGGGACGGAACTGCTGCGCGATCTGGCCGTAGTCCTTGCTGCGCTGGTCGGTGTTCTGGATCAGCAGCGCGATCGGGGTGCCGGTGGTCTTGCCTTCGTACACGCCGCTGAGGATCTGGACCACGTCGGGTTCGTTGCGCTGCGTCACGTGGCGGCTGGTGCCCGGGCGGCGCCGGTCGAGATCGCCCTGGATGTCGGCCTCGCTGAGCGCCATGCCGGGCGGGCAACCGTCGATGACGCAGCCGATTGCGGGGCCGTGGGATTCGCCGAAGTTGGTGACCGCGAAAAGGGTGCCGAAGGTGTTGCCGCTCATGCGGGGATTATCCCAACAATCTCGCCTCCCCCTGCGCCGGTGTCGACGCGGCCGGCGCCATCAGCATCCTGCCGGCCCGCATGACGACGCGGAAACGCCCGCCCGGGTGCAGGTCGATCTCGGCCACCGGCACCGAGGCGATCTCGGCCGGGCCGAACCACTGCTTCAGCGCTTGCGGCTCGGTCCACGCCCGCCAGACTTTGGCGGGGGCGGCGTCGAAGCGCCTTCGGAGGGTGAGCGAGGGGCGTTCGTGGTCACGGGTGGCCGGGCTTTCCATTCGGTCTCCTCCTGGTGGTAAAGGAAGCGCGCCAGCGCGTCGAGGCGACCGGCCCAGAATTTCTCGTAACGGGACAACCACACGGCGGCCTCCTGCATGGGCTCGGGCGAGAGCGCGCAACGCACGATGCGGCCCTCCTTCGTGCGCGACACCAGGCCGGCGTTTTCGAGCACCCGCAGATGCTTCATGAAGCCGGTCAGCGACATGCCATGCGGCTGCGCCAACTCGCTCACCGTGAGCTCCCGACCCTCGCCGAGCCGCTCGAGCACCGAGCGGCGCGTCGCATCCGAAAGCGCGGCAAACACGGCATCGAGGGAGTCGGCATCAGAGTGAACCATATGGTTGAGTTTCAAGTCGCGGCACGGCCTTGTCAAGCCACGCGCGGGAACGGTTTATGCATGTTGCGGCGCAATATCACCCTTCGAAGGAGCGCCCATGCTGGACCGTACCGACACGACGTTTTCCCACGTGAAGCCTGGCGACACCGAGTACGTCTCGGGCGGCTTGCGCGACTTCTTCCTGTACCGCGACCTCGGCATCGCCGAGGCCACGAACGGCAAGGTGATCGCGCACCTGGTCAAGGCCAACATGGCACCGGAAACGGGCACCGGCTGGCACCGGCACGAGGCGGACTTCCAGATCGTGATCATGGTGAAGGGATGGGCCCGCTTCATGTACGAGGACAAGGAGACGCTGGTGGAAGCCGGCGACGTGGTGCACCAGCGCCCGGGCATCCGGCACTACCTGTTCGACTATTCGCCCGACATGGAATACCTGGAGATCGTGTCGCCGGCCGATTTCAAGAGCGTCGACGTCGAGCCGGCCTGCGAAGTACCTATGCCCACGCCGTGGGGATAGGCTCGCCCCCAGGTCGGGCTCACTGCGTGTAGCCCGCCCACCCCCTACCGGGGGCAACACCAGCGGCCCGGCAAAGCCGGTTCCGCGGTGGCGCGGTTGCTCCCCCCCAGGTTGGGCTCACTTCGTGTAGCCCGCCCACCCCCTGCCGGGGGCAACACCAGCGGCCCGGCGAAGCCGGTTCCGCGGTGTTTCAACAACGGGCCTGGCTACGCCGGCCACTCGACCCCTACGCTGTGTGAGGGGCGAGCCATGTTTTCAGTCTTTCTTGAAGCTTCAGCAAATTCGGTCGAAAATCGATCGATGCCCACTGCTTCCCTGCCGCCCCTGAACCGCCAGTTTGTCGCCCACTTCGGCGAGATGGGCAGCAAATGGGGGATCAATCGCACGGTCGGCCAGATCTATGCGCTGATCTTTCTTTCCGAGCGCGCGCTCAACGCCGACGAGATCGCCGAGCTGCTGGAGTTCTCGCGCTCCAACGTGAGCACCGGCCTGAAGGAGCTGCAGTCCTGGCGGCTGGTGCGGCTGCGCCATCATCCGGGCGACCGGCGCGAGTATTTCGAGGCGCCGGCCGACGTCTGGGAGATCTTCCGGGTGCTGGCCGAGGAGCGGCGCCGGCGCGAGGTCGAGCCGACGCTGTCGATGCTGCGCATGGCACTGCTCGAGGAACCGCAGAGCGAGGCCGAGCGCCACGCCCAGCAGCGCATGCGCGAGATGCACGACCTGATCGACCGGCTCATGACCTGGTTCGACGACGTGCAGCGCCTGGCGCCCGAGACCGCCATGCAACTGATGGGCATGGGCGCCACCGTGACCAAGGTGCTCGGCCTCAAGGACCGCCTCACCGGCGCCGCCAAGCCCCGCCCAGCCCCTAAGGAATAGCCCGGCCGGCGCAGCCAGGCCCGTTGGTGGAACACCGCGGATCTGGCTTCGCCAGTCCGCCGGTGTTGCCCCCGGCAGGGGGTGGGCGCCCGGACACGAAGTGCCGGGCAACCTGGGGGCGAGCTAAGGCCTATCCAGCTTGTCGTGCCGGATGGCCTCGTCGTCCATCAGCTCGTACCACATCGCATTCAGCACCGCGAAGGTCGCGGCGAGCGGCAGTCCCAGGATCCAGGCGAAGTACCACATGGTCGGATTCCCTTGTTTCGTTGATCAGTAGGCGTGGCCGCGGTCTTCGCGGATCGCCTCGGCGTCCACCTTGCCGCGCAGCACGGCGTAGACCCAGCTCGTGTAGGCCACGATGATCGGAATGAAGATGCCGGTCACCACCAGCATGATGAACAGCGTCAGGTGGCTCGAGGACGAATCGAACACCGTGAGGCTGGCGCGCGGATCGATCGACGACGGCAGGATGAACGGGAACATCGAGACGCCCACGCTCAGGATGATGCAGGCGATCGACAGTGCGCTCGCCAGCAGCGCCAGCAGCTCGCGCCGCAGCTGCAGGCCGGCCAGCGCCAGCAGGGCACCGCCGAGACCCAGCGCCGGCACGGCATAGAGCCAGGGACGCGCGGCGTAGTTGGTGAACCAGGCGCTCGAATGGACCTCGACCGTCTTGAGCATCGGGTTCGATGGCCCGTCCGCAGGCAGCGCGCTGGTGACGCGGAAACCATCAACGAAGTACCACAACAGCACCCCGGCCAGTGCAAACAGGACCACGGTCGCGACCGCCGCCACGCTGCCGTAGCGCCGCGCACGCTCGGCCACGGCGCCCTCGGTCTTGAGCACCAGCCAGGCGCCGCCGTGCATCACGAGCATCGCGACCGAGACCAGCCCGCACACCAGCGCGAACGGATTGAGCAGGCCGAAGAAGGAGCCGTCGTAGAAGATGTGCATGTCGCTGTCGAAGCGGAACGGCACGCCGCGCAGCACGTTGCCCATCGCGACGCCGAAGATCAGCGCCGGCACGAAGCCGCCGATGAAGAGCGCCAGGTCCCAGCGCGCGCGCCAGCGCGGGTCGTCGCGCTTGCTGCGGAACTTGAAGGCCACCGGCCGCATGATCAGCGCGACCAGGATCGCGAACATCGCCAGGTAGAAGCCCGAGAAGGACACCGCGTAGAGCTGGGGCCAGGCCGCGAAGATCGCCCCGCCGCCGAGGATCAGCCAGACCTGGTTGCCCTCCCAGACCGGCCCGATGCTGTTGATGATGACGCGCCGCTCGAGCTCTTCGCGGCCCGCGAAGGGCAGCAGCATGCCGACGCCGAGGTCGAAGCCGTCGGTGACCGCGAAGCCGATCAGCAGCACGCCGAGCAACAGCCACCAGATGAGGCGCAGGACTTCGTAGGAAAGAAGAGTGTGCAGGATCATGTTCGTTGCTCCAGGTTCAGTCGCCGGCGGCCAGCGAGCCGCGCGGCAGCTTGCCCGCTTCGGCACGGTAGGCGGAGGGCGGCGGCATGGGATGCTCCTGCGGCCCCTTGCGGATCGCCTTGAGCATCAGCTTCATCTCGATCAGGAACAGCGTGGTGTAGATCGCCACGAAGCCGAGGATCGTGATCAGCAGCGTCGGCGCGCCGATGTTCGACACCGCCACCGCCGTCGGCAACACGCCCTCGATCACCCAGGGCTGGCGGCCGACCTCGGCCACGATCCAGCCCATCTCGGCTGCGACCCAGGGCAGCGGGATGGAGAACACCGCGACCTTCAGCAGCCACGGATGGGCGTCCAGCCGGCGGCGGGCCGAGAGCACGAAGAAGGTGGCGGTCAGCAGGATGAAGAACATGCCGAGCCCGACCATGATGCGGAACGCCCAGTAGAGCGAGAACACCGGCGGCACCAGGTCCCACGACGCCTTGGAGATCTGCTCGGGCGTGGCCTGCCGCGGGTCGTCGACATAGCGCTTGAGCAGCAGCGCATAGCCCATGAAGTTGCCGTGCTCCTCGAAGGTCGCCCGCGCCGCCGGCGGCACCTCGGCATCGCTCTTGGCCAGGCGGATGGTCTGCAGCGCGTCGTAGGCCTTGATGCCGTCGCGGATGTGGCCTTCGGCGCGCGCGACCAGGTCCTCGATGCCCGGCACCTCGGTGGTCAGCGAGCGGGTGCCGATCAGCCCCAGCAGCATCGGGATGTGGACCGCGAAGTGGGTCTCGCGGGTGCGCTGGTCGGGAAAGCCGAAGGCGGTGAAGGCGGCCGGCGCCGGCTCGGTCTTCCACATCGCCTCGATCGAGGCCACCTTCATCTTCTGGTGCTCGGTCGAGAGATAGCCGCTCTCGTCGCCCAGCACCACCACCGACAGCGCCGCCGCAAGGCCGAAGGAGGCGGCCACGGTCATCGAGCGCTTGGCGAGCTCCAGGTGCCGGCCCTTGAGCACATACCAGGCCGAGACGCCGAGCACGAAGATGGCCGCCACCGTGTAGCCGGCCGACACCGTGTGCACGAACTTGGCCTGGGCCACGGGGTTGGTCAGCACGGCGGCGAAGTCGGTCACCTCCATGCGCATGGTCTGCGGATTGAAGGCTGCGCCGACCGGGTTCTGCATCCAGCCGTTGGCGATCAGGATCCACAGCGCCGAGAAGTTCGAACCGATCGCCACCAGCCAGGTGACGATCAGGTGCGCCACCTTGGAGAGCTTGTCCCAGCCGAAGAAGAACAGGCCGACGAAGCTGGCTTCGAGGAAGAAGGCCATCAGCCCCTCGATCGCCAGCGGCGCGCCGAAGACGTCGCCCACGTAGTGGCTGTAGTAGCTCCAGTTCATGCCGAACTGGAACTCCATGACGATGCCGGTCGCCACGCCCATCGCGAAGTTGATGCCGAACAGCACGCCCCAGAACTTCGTCATGTCGCGCCAGATGGTCCGGCCGGTCATCACGTAGACCGTCTCCATGATCGCGAGGATCACGGCCAGCCCGATGGTCAGCGGCACGAACAGGAAGTGATACAGCGCCGTGAGGGCGAACTGCAATCGGGAGAGGGCGACGATGTCGAGGTCCATGGGTTCCTTTCTTGTTCTCTGTTCTCAGTCCGGCCGCAGCGCCTGCAGTGCCGCATCGAATGCAGGCGAGCCGCGCCGCAGGTCGGCGGTGATGCGGCCGTCCTGCATCGAAATCAGGCGGTCGGCCAGCGCGGCCTCGCGCCGCAGGTGCGTCGCGATCAGCAGCGTGCGGCCCGCGGCCTGGGCATCGAGGCGCCGCAGCACATCGTTCGCGGTCGCAGTGTCCAACGCTTCGGTCGGTTCGTCCAGCAGCCAGAGCGGCACGTCGCGCAGCAGCAGCCGCGCCAGCGCCAGCCGGCGCGACTGCCCACCCGAGAGGCCGAGGCCGCCTTCGCCGAGCGCGGTGTCGAGGCCCGCAGCCATCGCCTGCACTTCCTGGGACAGGCCGGCGGCCTGCAAGACGGCCCACAGCCGGGCGTCTTCGGCCGACGCGTCGGCCAGCCGGAGGTTGTCGCGCAGGCTGTCCTGGAACAGTTCCGTGCGCTGGGTCAGCAGGCAATGCGGCGCGCCGAGCACCTCGCCGGACGCGGCCGCGAGTTCGCCGGCGACCACCGCCATCAAGGTGGACTTCCCGGCGCCGCTGGGCCCGACCAGGGCGACGCGCTCGCCGGCGGCCAGAGCCAGTGAAATGTCGTGCAGGACCGCCACGCGGCGGCCGGGATGCGTCGCGCTCACCCGCGCCAGTCGAAGCGCCAGCCCCGGGTCGGAGGGCGCGGCCGGCGCCGCTGCGGCGGGCGGGCGATCGGCTAGGCGGGGCGCCAGCCGCCGCGCCGCCAGCCAGGCGCGCCCGGCCTCGAGCGCGCCGCGGCGCAAGCCGGCGAAAGGCTCGATCGCGGTGAGCGCCACCAGCAGCGCCAGCGCCGCGGCCGGCGCGCCGATCGCGCCCTCGCCCACCAGCGCGCCCGCCGCCAGCAGCACGCCGACCAGGGTCAGCGTGCCGGCCATGCCGTAGGCCATGCCGGACCGGGCTTCGAGCCGGTTGAGCGCATGATCGGCCCGCGCCAGATGGCGATCGGCGACCGCCAGGGCTTCGCGCTGCGCATCGATCCGGCCCGCCATGACCAGTTCGGTCTGACCGGCCACCAGGTCGGCGACGCGAGCGCGCAGGGCTTCGATGGCATGCGCGCGCCGCACCGCCGCCGGCCGGGCGCGCGCGGCCACCACCAGCGCGATGCCCCAGCCCGCGACGATCAGCCAGAGCGCCAGCGCGGCGCCCATCCAGGCGTTCATGACCCCCAGCACGCCACCGGCCAGCAGCGCCGCGCCCAGCGCCGCCCCGGCCGGCACCAGCAGCCGCAGGTAGAAAGACTCGAGGGCGTCGATGTCGGCGGTCAGGCGGAACAGCAGCCGGGCCGGCCGGGCCAGCAGCCGGCGTGCGGCCTCGGGCCGGGCCCAGCCCCGGAACAGGCGCTCGCGCAGCGCCGCCAGCACCCCGAAGGTGGCGTCGTGCGTGACCAGCCGCTCGGCATAGCGCGAGCCGGTGCGGCCCAGCGCCAGCAGCCGGATGCCGGCCGACGGCATGAAGACGTCGAACCGCAGCGCGGTCGCGGCCTGCAGGCCGGCCAGCGCGGTGGCGGTGATGAACCAGCCCGACAGGCCCAGCAGCGCCATGCCCATCAGCACGGTCAGCGCCGCCAGCGCCGCGCCCAGCGCCAGGCGGCGCGGCTGCGCGCCCACGAAAGCCTTCAGCACCGGCCGGACATCGTGCAGAAATGTCATTGGGCAACCTCCGTGCTTCGCACTGCGGTGCGAGCTTGCTTGGGGCGGCCCGGCGCGGCGCTCATCGGAAAACCTTCGCGCAGCAGCGCTTCGGTATTCGCCTTGGGAGCGGCCCGGCGGCTCATGCGGCCTCCTTCGCCGGCAGCTCGTCGAGCCGGATCACGCGGCCCATGCGCGCAGCCAGCACGGGGTCGTGGGTGGCGGCGATCAGGGTCTTGCCGCGCGCCAGCTGCATCAGGGCATCGGCGACGCGCTCCGCGGTCTCGCTGTCGAGGTGGGCGGTCGGCTCGTCGACCAGAAGCAGGTCGGCATCGAGATGCGCCGCCACGCGCGCCAGCGCCAGCCGCACGGCTTCACCGCCCGACAGGCCGCTGCCGCCCTCCCCCAGCGCGATACCCGGACGGGCCTGGGCGACGCCGTCGAGCGCGGCGAAGCGCATCGCGGCCTCCACCTGCGCCGCCTGCACGCCGGCGCGCCCGAGCGCCACGTTGGCCTGCACCGAAGCACCGAAGACATGGGGCTTCTGGCCCATCCAGGCCATGCGCGCGCGCAGCCCGGCCACGGTGTCGTCGGCCAGCGGCACGCCGCCGATCAGGATCTCGCCGCGCTGCGCCGGCACCAGGCCGGCGATCAGGCTCAGCAAGGCGGTCTTGCCCGAGCCGCTGGGGCCCATCAGCGCCACGTGCTCGCCCGCGGCCACGCGCAGCTCGTAGTTCTCGAAGAAGGCGTCCTCGCCGGCATGCGAGAAGCACAGGCCGCGCACGCGGACCGAGGGCGCCGCGCCCCTGGACCCCGGCGGCGAATCCGGCCGCCCTGGCGCCACGGAAGCCCCGGGCAATGCGACGCCGCCGTCGGCCAGCCGGTCCAGCGATGCCAGCGCGGCCTCGCCGGCCGCGCGGTCGTGCCAGACCGCCGACAGCTCGCGCAGCGGCTCGAAGAAGGCCGGCGCCAGCAGCAGGATGAACAGGCCCTCGCCCAGGCTCAGCGAACGGCCCCAGGTGCCGAACTCGAAGGTGCCCAGCAGATGGAAGCCGACGTATGCCGCCACCATCGCGACGCCCAGCGCCGAGAACAACTCCAGCACCGCGGACGACAGGAAGGCGATGCGCAGCACCGCCATCGTGCGGCTGCGCAGGGACTGCGCCGCTTCGCCCAGGCGGCGTGCGGTGGCATCGACGGCGCCGAGCGAACGCAGGGTCGCGAGGCCGCGCAGGCGATCGAGCAGGAAGCCGTTCATGCCGCCCATCTCGACCATCTGCGCCTCGCTCGCCGCCTTGGCGCGCCAGCCCACGATGGCCATGAAGACCGGGATCAGCGGCGCCGCGACCAGCAGCACCGCGGCCGCCACCCAGGACAGGCCGGCCACCACCGCCACGATGACCAGCGGCACCACCATCGCCCGCCAGCGCGCCGGACCGTAGCGCACCAGGTAGGGCACCACCGCCTCGGCCTGCTCCGCGATCACGCTGGCGGCCAGGCCGGAGGCCGGTCGCGCGCTGTCCAGCGGCGAGCGCGCCGCCAGCGCAGCCGCGACCTGGGCCCGCAAGGCGGACAGGCGCAAGCGCGCCTGCGCATACACGCGGCGCATGCCCCAGGCCTCGGCGGCCGCGCGCCCCAGGCCCAGCAGCAGGATGCCGGCCGCCGGCAACAGGACGGCGGTGAGGCCCTCGCCGGCCCCGAGCCGCTGCACCGCCCAGGCCAGCAAGGCGGCCTGCGGCAGCCACAGCAGCGCGGCGGCGCCCTGGACCAGGCTGGCGAACGAGCGGGCGGACGAGTTCACGTATTGGATTACTGTAATTTCAGAATTTACTGAAAACTCATCGATCATACGAGATGCGAGCCGGCGCTGCCGGGCAGAGGGTCGTTAAGCTACCAGAAGCCCATGAACATCTGCGTCATCAACCCCAACTACTACCGAAGCAGCGGCGTGACGATGGCGATTCGCCGCATCCACGAGGCCGTTCAGCCCTACGGCATCGAGAACCACTTCATCAGCTGCCGCTACGGCGACGAAGAAGAAGACGTGTCATGGATGGCACCCGATCGCCTCCAGCACCTGGCCTTGATGTCGGGCCGCCCGCGGGTCTTCTGGCACAGCGTCAAGCGCCTGAAGCGCCTGCTGGACGCCTGGGACATCGACCTCATCCACGTGCACCACCGGCGGCTGTCGATGGTGCTGACGGCGCTGCAGCCGCTGCTGCGACGGCCGGTGCTCTATTCGGGCAACCTCACCTACGGCTTCTCGGCCCCGTTCTGGCTGCTGAGCCCGCGCCGCGCGATCGCGGTCACACATTCGGTCAGGGACAACATCCTCGCCACCACGCGCACGCGGGACATCGAGATCCTGGGCAATCCGACCCCCTTCCCGCCGCAATGCCCCGCGATCGACCCGGACACGGTGCGCCGACGCGCCGTCTGCGTGGCGAGATTCGTCCCGGTCAAGGGCCATGCGACGCTGATCGAGGCCTGGGCCCTGCTGCGCGACCGGGGCATCGACGCCGAACTGGTGCTGGTCGGCGAAGGACCGTTGCGCCAGGACCTCGAGCAGAAGTGCCAGGCCCTGGGACTCGGCGACCGTGTCGTTTTCCGTGGCTATGTGGGCGACGTCCGAAGCGAGTATGCGCAATCGCTGTTCGCGATTCTCGTGAGTTCCATCGAGGGCCAGGGCATCGTCACGATCGAAGCGGCGGCCGCCGGGCGTGCCTCCCTTCTCACCGACGTCGACGGATCGCGCGACTGCCTGCCGACGCAGCGAAGACTGCCGAACGCCCTGCCCTATGGAGACGCCGGCGCCCTGGCCGAGGCGCTGGCGATCTGGTTCGCCGATCCGGCGGCGGTGGCCCAGGAAGGCCACGCCTTCTTCGACTTCCACCAGGGCCTCAATTCATCGAGGGTGCTCGGCCGCCAGTACGCCGCGGCCTACGAACGATCGGTGGTCTAGCGCGACACGAGCAAGCCGCAGGCCAGCAGGCCCGCGAACAGGGCCAGCACCGCGCGCCAGGTGGCGGGCCGCGACTCGACCCAGCGATACAGCAGCGATGCGGCCGCGATCGACAGCGCGAAGGTCGCCAGCAGGCCCAGCAGGTCGATCCACGGCGTCGCCGGCAGCAGCTGGCTCACCACCGCGCTCACCAGCAGCAGCACCGGGAAGTGGATCAGGAACAGCGAATAGGAAATCCGTCCGAGCCGCACCAGCGGTGCACCGAAGCGCGGCCAGGCGGCGGGCGCGAGGCCGTCGCGCCGCTGCACCACGGCCACCGCCAGCGCCGTGACCAGGGCGATCGCGATGCGGCTGCGCCAGTCGAGCGCGAGCGCCGCGGCGCCGATCAGCACCAGCAGCAGCACGGCATAGCGCCAGGTGCTGTCGCGGGTGGCGCGCCCGATCCAGAAGACCAGCATGCCCAGCCCGTAGGAGCCGAAGAAGTAGATCGCGGTGGCATCGAGCTCCTGCTGCCGGTTGAACACCGCCAGCGAAGCCACCACCAGCGCCAGCACCAGCCCCGCCACCAGCCATCGCGAGCGCTCGCGGCCCAGCGACCAGCGCCGCTGCAGCAGTTCCGACAGGCCGATCGCCGCCAGCGCGAGCACGAACAACTGGAAGTCGATGGCCACGTACCAGACGCCGGTCGACAAGGCGTCGAAGCCCAGCAGGTCCTGCAGCAGCAGGCCGTGCGCCAGCAACTGCGCCAGCCCGGGCGCGGCCGGCACCGTGTCGCCGGCCAGCCAGGGCCGGACCAGCGCGGCGACCAGCACGCTGAAGCTCAGCGCGGCCAGGTAGGGCATCACCAGACGGCCATAGCGCTGGCCCACCCGCGCCAGCGGCCGGTCGACCCGCAGCACGCCATCGGGCGCCAGGCTGCCGGCCGCCAGGAAGCCGGCCAGCACCAGGAACACCTGCACCGCCAGCCGGCCGTCCTGGGCCAGCCATTCGAACAGCGCCGGCGCCAGCGAGGACGCTCCCTCCTGCAGCGGGCCGTAGCGCGCGAGGTGGTGGCCGACGATCAGCGCACAGGCGATGCCCTTGACCGCATCGAGCAGCGGCATGCGGCTCGATGCTGCAGGCTCTCTCGTCACGGTCTTCGGCGATCCCATGCCAGGGATACCGCGGAACCGGCTTTGCCGGGCCGCTGGTATCGCCCCCCGCGGGGGAGGCGCCGCAGGCGCATCGGGGGGAGTTTCACAGGGCGAGGCGGCGCCGCGCTTCCAGGTACTCGCGCTTGAGCTTCTCGACGAAGTCCGCGGCGGTCGCCACCTCGGTGACCGCGCCGATGCCCTGGCCCGAGCCCCAGATGTCCTTCCAGGCCTTGGTCTTGCTGCCCTCGGCGCCGCCGAAGTTCATGGTCTTCAGGTCGCCTTCGGGCAGGTTGGCCGGGTCCATGCCGGCGGCCACGATGCTGGGCGCGAGGTAGTTGCCGTGGACGCCGGTGAAGAGGTTCGAATAGACGATGTCGTCGGAGGTGCCGTCGACGATCGCCTGCTTGTACTCGGCGCTGGCGCGCGCTTCCTCGGTCGCGATGAAGGCGGTGCCGATGTAGGCGAAGTCGGCACCCATGGCCTGCGCGGCGAGCACGGCGCCGCCGTTGGCGATCGAGCCCGACAGCGCGATCGGGCCGTCGAACCACTGGCGGATTTCCTGGATCAGCGCGAACGGGCTCTTCACGCCCGCATGGCCGCCAGCGCCGGCCGCCACCGCGATGATGCCGTCGGCGCCCTTCTCGATCGCCTTCTTCGCGAAGTTGTTGTTGATGATGTCGTGCAGCGTCACGCCGCCGTAGCTGTGGACCGCGTCGTTGACGTCGGTGCGCGCGCCCAGCGAGGTGATGACGATCGGCACCTTGTACTTCACGACCATCTCCATGTCGTGCTCGAGCCGGTCATTGCTCTTGTGCACGATCTGGTTGATGGCGAACGGCGCGGCCGGCTTGTCCGGGTGGGCCTTGTTGTAGGCGGCCAGTTCCTCGGTGATCTCGATCAGCCATTCCTCGAGCTGCGCCGCGGGGCGCGCATTGAGCGCGGGCATCGAGCCCACCACGCCGGCCTTGCACTGGGCGATCACCAGCTTGGGATTGCTGATGATGAACAGCGGCGAGCCGATGATGGGCAGCGGAAGATTGGCGAGCACGGGCGGCAGCTTGGACATGGTGTCTCCGGAAATGAATGAAGTCTTGTTTTAGAAGGCGTCGAGCGCGAGCGCCGTGACGCTGTCGGCGCCGTCGACGATGCTGTCTCGGATGCCCGGCGCCTTGTTCAGGATGTGCTCCGCGTAGAAGCGCGCGGTGGCGATCTTGGCTTTCATGAAAGCCACGTCGGTCCCGGCCTGGGCGAGGTCCTCGGCCACCAGCAGCGAGCGCGCCAGCTGCCAGCCGGCCACCACGTTGCCTGCGAGCATCAGGTAGGGCACGCTGCCCGCGAACACCGCATTGGGCGCCGCCCTGGTCTGGCCGGCGACGAAGCCGACCACGTCGACGAAAGCTTCGCGTGCGGCCTTGAGCCGCTTCGCCACCGCCTGCGCATCGGCGCTGCCGCGCTTCGCGAGCTCGGCTTCGGTCTTCTCGATCTGCGCGGCGATCGCCTTTGCGGTCTGGCCGCCGTCGCGCGCGGTCTTGCGGCCCACGAGGTCGTTGGCCTGGATCGCGGTGGTGCCTTCGTAGATGGTCAGGATCTTGGCGTCGCGCAGGTACTGCGCCGCGCCGGTCTCCTCGATGAAGCCCATGCCGCCATGCACCTGCACGCCCAGCGAGGCGACCTCCAGGCTCATCTCGGTGCTGTAGCCCTTGACCAGCGGCACCATGTATTCGTAGAAGGCCTGGTTCTGCTTGCGCGTCTCGGCATCGGGATGATGGTGGGTCGCGTCGTAGGCGGCCGCGGCCACCGAGGCCATCGCGCGGCAGCCTTCGGTGTAGGCGCGCATCGTCATCAGCATGCGCTTGACGTCCGGGTGATGGATGATCGGCGCACTGGCATTGATCGAGCCGTCGACCGGCCTGCTCTGCACGCGGTCCCTGGCGTAGGCCACCGCATGCTGGTAGGCGCGCTCGGCGATCGCGATGCCCTGCATGCCCACCGCGTAGCGGGCCGAGTTCATCATGATGAACATGTACTCGAGGCCGCGGTTTTCCTCGCCGACCAGGTAGCCGACAGCGCCACCGTGGTCGCCATATTGCAGCACGGCCGTCGGCGAGGCCTTGATGCCCAGCTTGTGCTCGATGCTCACGCAGTGCACGTCGTTGCGCGCGCCCGGCGAGCCGTCCTTGTTGACGAGGAACTTGGGGCAAACGAAGAGGCTGATGCCCTTCACGCCCTCGGGCGCGCCGGTGACGCGGGCCAGCACGAGGTGGACGATGTTCTCGGCCATGTCGTGCTCACCGTAGGTGATGAAGATCTTGGTGCCGAACACCTTGTAGCTGCCGTCAGGCTGCGGCTCGGCCCGGCTGCGCACCATCGCGAGATCGCTGCCGGCTTGCGGCTCGGTCAGGTTCATGGTGCCGGTCCACTGGCCGCTCACCAGCTTCTCGAGGTAGGTCGCCTTGAGCTCGTCGGAGCCGGCCGTGAGCAGCGCCTCGATCGCGCCATCGCTCAGCAGCGGGCACAGCGCGAAGCTCATGTTGGCCGAGTTGAGCATTTCGCCGCAGGCCGCGCCGATGGTCTTCGGCAGGCCCTGGCCGCCGAAGTCCGAAGGATGCTGCAGGCCCTGCCAGCCGCCGCTCGCGTACTGCGCGAAGGCTTCCTTGAAGCCCGCCGTGGTCGTCACCTGGCCGTCCTTGAACGACGAGGGATTGCGGTCGCCCGCCACGTTCAGCGGCGCGATGACGTCCTGATTGAAGCGGGCGCACTCCTCGAGCACGGCCTGGGCGGTCTCGAGGCCCGCGTCTTCCAGTCCCGGCATCTGCGACACCTGTGCGATGTCCGCGAGATGCTCGATGTCGAACAGCATGTCCTTGAGGGGGGCGATGTAACTCATGGTTGTCTCCTGCGGCCTCCTGGCCGAATACGCACCAATGTGAAAAAGGGCACCGCGAACGATGCCCTTTGGCTCACACGACCTGAATGGATCAGAGCGCCTTGACCAGTTCCGGCACGGCCGTGAACAGGTCGGCCACGAGGCCGTAGTCGGCCACCGAGAAGATCGGCGCCTCTTCGTCCTTGTTGATCGCCACGATCACCTTGGAGTCCTTCATGCCCGCCAGATGCTGGATGGCCCCCGAGATGCCGCAGGCGATGTAGAGCTGCGGCGCCACGATCTTGCCGGTCTGGCCGACTTGCCAGTCGTTCGGGGCATAGCCCGCATCCACCGCCGCGCGGCTCGCGCCGAGACCGGCGTTGAGCTTGTCGGCCAGCGGCGCCATCACTTCCTGGAACTTCTCGGCGCTGCCCAGCGCTCGGCCGCCCGAGACGATGATCTTGGCCGCCGTCAGTTCGGGGCGCTCGCTCTTGGTGACTTCTCTTCCGACGAAGCTGCTCTTGCCGCTGTCGGCCACGCCGTCCACGGTCTCGACCGCGGCGCTGCCACCGGTGGCCGCTGCGGCATCGAAGCCCGTCGTGCGCACGGTCGCCACCTTGATCGCATCGCTGCTCTGCACGATGGCGATGGCGTTGCCCGCGTAGATCGGACGCTCGAAGGTGTCGGGGCTGTCGACCTTGGTGATGTCGCTGATCTGCGCGACATCGAGCAAGGCGGCCACGCGCGGCGCGACGTTCTTGCCGTTGGCCGTGGCCGGGAACAGGATGTGGCTGTAGTTCTTTGCGATCGCGAGGACTTGAGCGGCGACGTTCTCCGCCAGGTTCTCGGCCAGCGAGGGGCTGTCGGCGACGATCACCTTGGCCACGCCCGCCACCTGGGCGGCGGCCTTGGCGGCGTCGGCCGCATTGGCGCCGGCCACCAGCACATGGACATCGCCGCTGGCGCAGGCAAGGCCCGCGGTCACGGTGTTGAGGGTCGCCGGCTTCAAGGTGGCGTGGTCGTGTTCGGCAATAACAAGTACGGTCATGATCAGATCACCTTCGCTTCGTTCTTCAGCTTCTCGACGAGAGTCGCCACGTCGGGCACCTTGATGCCGGCACCGCGCTTGGGCGGCTCGCTGACCTTGATCGTCTTCAGGCGCGGCTTGACGTCCACGCCGAGCTCTTCGGGCTTGACCACGTCGAGCTGCTTCTTCTTGGCCTTCATGATGTTGGGCAAGGTGACGTAGCGCGGCTCGTTCAGGCGCAGGTCGGTGGTGATCACCGCGGGCAGCGAGAGGGAGATGGTCTCCAGGCCGCCGTCGACCTCGCGCGTCACGTTGACCTTGTCGCCCGCCACTTCGACCTTGCT